>JAZOTI010000001.1:0-4153 GCA_045657565.1 Oscillospiraceae bacterium
TACTAACTTCGGAATTGACACAGCAAACGGCGGCTGTGGTGCGAACTGCAACGGGGACTGCGCAAACTGTGCAAACGGCTGCGGCACAAACGGATGTGGTACAAACGGCTGTGGCACAAATGGTTGCGGCACAAACGGTTGCGGCACAAACGGCTGCGGCACAAACGGCTGTGCGGGGTATTCCAACACAGGTTACGGTTACTGAAAGGCAGAAACATCAGACCTGTAAACACAGTTATCTGTTTCGCATAAAAAATAAAATGTCATTCTGAATAATAAAAACAACGAAGAATCTCTCGGATTAACCGGTCAAAGAGATTCTTCGTTTTGTTCAGAATGATATATTTTTATTGTTTTGACAATAGCGGACAGATTGCCCGGAAAAGTTACTGATAACAGGCAAGACCGTCAAGATAGCTTTTGCTGCCGATATCTTCCTTTAAATCACCGAGACTTGTTATGCCGTGGAAATAGTTAAGGCCGATATTGATATAATCTGCGGCGGTGTGGTCTGCCCTGTCCAGAATTTCCTCGATGGTTTCAACGCAGAAAAATCCCACAGGATTGTTGCGCCACACATCAACATCGCTGAATTCTTCCCTGCAAGGCTGCAGGCGGCTGGAGATTGTGCCTTTCTCCAGTCTGAGCACCTTTTCGATAACAGGTGCAAAGATATGTTTGTTTTCCATAGGGGAATACAGCCACTGTTTAACCTTTTTAAAGTCTGTAAGGATTGTCTGATATTCCTTGCGCTCCAGTTTTATATCGGTGTAGGTGGCTTCGATTGCCTGTTTCATCAGGGTTATAATCTGGTCGGTGTACATTTTTTCCATTTCAGGCAGGTAGTACACAGGGTGGGCGGCAACGCTTTCCACTTCTTTTTCAGACAACCAGCTGTCAAGACTGCTCTCAAACCAGTGGTGGCCCATTTCACGGTTGAAAGGGTGGCTGTAGGCAGTGGTGATGTAGTTTATATAAGGGTGCATTATGCTGTCAAGAGCGTAATGGCACAGGAACCCAAGGCAATAGTCCTTCTGTGCGTTGGTCTGTGCATAGCGGAACAGATTCTGCAAAAACAGCCCTGTTTTTTCGCTGTGCATGCGTTTGCCCAGGTCGGCAAGGTTCAGTTTGCGTTTAGGGTTGTACATCTGGTATGCAAACAGCGGGTCGGGGCCGTTGCAGCCAAGAATAAATGCGTCTTTGTTTCTTGGGGTATACTTTGCAATTACCAAAGCATTCACACCATTGCGCATATGGGCAAAATTGTCAGGCATAATGTCACCTCACTTTCTTTTATTTATGTATTATATATATGATACCCTCTGCAAAAAATTTAGTCAACCGATTAAAAGCGGTTTTTGCGGTATACAGTCTGCGTATTGTCAGAGGTGTGGTATCCTGTGGCTAAAAGGCGGACGGCAGACCATCGGTGCAGACATCACGCTTTATGGAAAAACTATTCTCCAAGCATTCTCACATCGGTGTAAACCGACTGTGCAAGAGGAGAGATGTATTTATCGAGATGTGTGCTGCCGAAATACCATTTTTTATAGGTCAACAGGCGGCCGATGCGGTCAAAATAATCCATTGTCTCGCTGGAAGCAAGGCTTGTAAGGTTCATAAAACGGATAATTTCTCCCCTTGGGATATGTGTCAGAATATAATCCACTTTATATCCGCACATACTCAGTTTGTTGGTACAGCGGTCAAACTCTGCCTGTGTTGGCATATCCGCAGGTATAAAGATATCAGGGTCGTATATATCACTGCCGCCGAACAGCAGGATTCTCTGTCCCTCAATGTCCATAATTTCACCGCGGCGGATATAGTAAATTTTGTCCTTTGCAATCTCTTTTGCCCTTGCACTGCAGTATTCACAGTCGGGAAAAGTGTTCAGAACCTCAAAATTTTCGCTTAAACCGTCAATAAACAGCAGACGAAACGGCAGTTTTGAAAGTTTTTTGATTGTTTTTGCACGCTGTTTTTCCTCTTTTTCAAAAAAGAAGCCAAAGTCCCCCAGAACAATCAGAGTGTCGGTTTTTTTCAGCTTTTTAAACTGTTTGTCGGAAAAACGGTCAATTTCTCCGTGAATGTCGCCTGTAACAAATATCATAATTTATCCTTTATTTATTAACATTTATGTGATACAATTTATAGTTAAGATAGTATGTCTTTGCATATAATTATCTCACATAACAGTATAACAGACAAATAACCAAACCACAAGGATTTGAATATATATGAAAAACAGACTTAAAGCATTTTCTGTTGCAATGGTGATGCTTCTTGGCATTTTTGCCGCACCTTTCACCGCTTTTGCACAAGAACCTGCAGGGGATATTTCCGCGGAAAGTCAGCAGCCTGCAGTGCAGAACAATTCTCTTGCAAGATACAATCTGCCTTTTGATTTGAATGTGGCAAGTTATATTCTGGTAAGCCTTGACACAGGGGAAGTGATTTTTGAAAAAGATTCTCAGGTGCCAAGAACTCCAGCCTCATTGACCAAGCTTATGACAAGCTATGTTGCACTCAAATATGTGGATGACCTTGACGGCACAGCGGTAACCTGCCGCACCAAACACACCGATGAGGTATTTCTTATGGGAGGTTCCCACGCGGATATCCGCCCGGGGGAAACGGTTTCCATGCGTAACCTTGTTTACGCAATGTTGCTGCCAAGTGCCAACGAAGCAGCAAATATGGTTGCAGACCACATCGGCAACGGCAGTAAAAGCAACTTTTATATGATTATGAACACCGAGGCAAAGCGCCTTGGCTGCACAAATACAAACTTTTCCAACCCGCACGGCCTGTTCAGCGAAAACCATTACACAACAGCCTATGATATGTATCTCATAACCAAGGCCTGTTACGAGATGGACGGCTTTATGGACTACGCAACCACAGCAAGCTATACAATGCCTGCGGCGGAAAAACACGCAAATGAATATCTTATCCATTCAACGGTGCTGATGCAGCGCAAGTCATATCCGGCTTACTACCGCGATTATATCCGCGGCATGAAAACCGGTTCACTGCCGGAAGCTGCCCACAACTTTGCAACGGTGTGTGAGGCAAATGGGGAAAAATATGTCCTTGTTGTAATGGGTGCGGAATACACCGACCCTGAAGGCAAAAAACTTGACAAACCTGCCTTTGATGCAACGGCGGCAATTATGGACTACTTTTTTGATGAGTACACATTAAAGCCTGCCAACAATCTTGAAGCACCTGTGACAGAGGTAAAGCTTAAATATGTAAAGGAAGCGGACAGTCTGCTGCTTTATCCAAAAGCTGAGGTTTACAGCGTTCTGCCAAAGGATGCAACGGAATCAAGTTTCCAGAAAATCTTCAATATTCCTGAAGAAGTAAGTGCACCGATAAATGCGGGGGATGCCATAGGCACCGTAAGCTACTACATTGCAGGGGACCTTGTAGGCACCACTGAACTTATTGCTGCACAAAGCTACGAAAGAGACTTTGTGATTTATCTTGTGGAAAAGGTGATGGAAATTATCACCAGCCTTTATTTCCGTGTGGTTGTTGTGGTGACAATCGTTGTTTTTGCAGCAATTGTGGCATACAGTATGTACGTTGCAAAAAAACAGGAAAAAATGCAGAAAATCCAGCGCAGCAAAAAATAACAGAACTCAAAGGGCACAGGGGGAAGCCCTTATATATACAAAAAGAGGAAAAAATTATGAAAAAGAGCTACAGCGTAAAAGATCCAAGAAACCTTTCAATTTTAACCGACTTTTATGAACTCACCATGGCAAACGGTGTGTTCCAGAGCAAACTGCGTGACCAGATATGTGTGTACGATGTATTCTTCCGCAAAGTACCTGACAACGGCGGTTTTGCAATCTTCTGCGGTCTGGAACAGGCCATTGATTATCTTGATAATTTAAGCTTCACTGACGGCGACATTGAATATCTCCGCGATAAAGGCATTTTCTGCGAAGAATTCCTCAGCTATCTCAGAAACTTCAAGTTTGAATGCAACGTATGGGCAATGCCGGAAGGCACACCTGTATTCCCTAAAGAACCTATGTTTGTGGTGGAAGGCCCTGCAATTCAGGCACAGCTGCTTGAAACTGCATTGCTTATACTGCTTAACCACCAGACCCTTATTGCCAAGTCGGAGGCCAAGCGG
>JAZOTI010000002.1:0-5976 GCA_045657565.1 Oscillospiraceae bacterium
GGCGGCGGTCGGCTCCGTCACCCATCACCCGCTCCAAAAGAACAGATAACTTCGGTTATCTGTTTTTTGTTTTTTATGAGTGAAAACAAAAGGGAATCGAACCTGCGGTTCCCCTGAAAAGTATACACTTCTACTGGTTAAGGAGAACTGTCACCAATAAACAGGAGAGGATGGTCAGCCATTCCTGAATATGAATAATATTAATATCTTACAAAACAATAAAACCTCCTCGTTGGTTGTTTCAACGGGGAGGTTGTTTGTTGGTTTTTTAAAACAGAGTGATATGCTGCTATGTTAAACAGGGATAAACATATTGCCGATGATTTTCAGCAGACCATAAACTGCAAGCAAAACATAGGTTGCATTGGTGAATGCAGATGAATAATGTTCAACCTTTTTGCCTTTGATGACCAGCAGATATGCAATCAGAATAAGGTTAAAAGGGGATGGCAGCATAATTGCAAAGGCGAACAGCCAGTTTTTTCCTGCGTCATTGAGTCTTCTTGCACAAAGTGTAAGCAGCGGTATAAGCAGCAGAGTGTCAACCGCAAAGAATACAGTAGACCCAAGGCCGAGAATATTCATAATAAGTTCTGCAAAACCAAGGACGGAAAGCCCGAGACACACACAGAAAAAGTATTCGGTTTTGCCTGTTATACCGCGGTAGTTTGCAAAGTTTGAGAAATAGCCTTTTGCGGCAGTTTTGATTTCTTTCATTTTTTACCTCTTTGCTCAAAGCTATACTTTGAATGATGTGTTATTTTTTAATATATAAAATAATGTTACGGATTTATATAAGTGTTTCGGAATCAACAAGCTGTTCTTCAGCTTCAGTGTTGTCAGGCCACAATTCTTCTTCAGATGTGTTTTCGGTTTCTTCTGTTTCTTCAGCTTCATTTTCAAGCTGTCTGAGAACTACAGGCCATGTGAAAAAACAGTTTGTGAAAAAAAGAATATAAAAACCGCCTACAAAAAGCACCATACCTGAAAGAGGGAAGTATGTAAAACAAACTGCAAAAACCACAATATCAAAGATTGCCATAACAAGGGTTCTCACACCGCCGGAAATCATAAGCAGTACAGCATTCTGTAATTGCTGAACAAAAGGCTGAGGCTCAAAGTTTGCAATCACCATTATGAGGTACTGCAGAATGGACAGCAGCAAAATTGCGGTGATACAGCAAAAAGCCCATACAATAATAGCTTGTCTGCCTCTCTGGTCACCTTCCATATATCCCAGAGCATTGGAATAAAGGATGATAAGGTCAACCAGTACAAAGATAATTATAAAGCTTATAGCAATGCCTTTTTTGAAGTTTTCCTTGAAAGATTCTTTGAAATCATCAAGGACAAAAACGTGTTTGCGGCTTATTCTCTTGCAGCAAAGACGGTTAAAAGCAAGGGTTGCACCGCCTGTGGTTACTATCGGCAGACAGCACAGCAGGTAAAGCATGCTTATGCCGATGAGGCTCCAGAAATCGTTGAACAGAAGCTCAAAATACTTGGCGACGCCTTTCTTTTCCGGTTCGTCAGGACTTACACCCGGACCTTCGTTGTAAAAACTTTTAAAAAACATATTGACTCCTTGAAATAATGCAGAACATTGTTTCTTTTATTGATAATATATACATATATTAAAATATACAGCATGCTTTTGTCAAATATGTGTCAATAAAAAGGACAAATATTGCTGTATATACTTTAAAATTTGTATTTCTTTTTGTAAGAAAATATAATAAAAAAGTACAAATTAAACGGGTTAAATTGAAGCTTATAAAAAATATCTACAACAAAAATCCTTTTCGATGAACTGTTTGTCCTGAAAAAGTTACATTTTTTGTAACTTTTAGCTGATAAAACGGGATTTGTATTGTGCACTTTTAACGATTAACGTACAACTTTTGATGTGCTTTTGACAAAATAAATACATTTAGCTACCTTTTCGTTGACAATAAAGGCATATTTTATTATTATTATAGTAACAAAGTCCGATATTATATTTCGGGCACGTTTAATCTTAAGACAGGCACGTTGTACAATAGTTGTCTGTTTTATAACACAGGAGGAAACTTATGAAAAAATTACTTAGCATGGTTCTTGCTCTTGCTATGATGCTCTCTATGGTAGCATGTTCTTCAGCACCAGCAGAATCAGAATCCGGCAATGCCGGCGCAGAAATCGACCCAGCAACTATTGCTTGGGATGGTTATGAACAGTCCAAAGGCCTCGAAGGCACAATCTCTATGATGCACTGGGGCGACGACTACGAACGTCAGATGTACGAAAACGTTATCAACCGTTACATGGAACTCGTTCCAGGTGTTAAAGTTGAACAGCTCTACGTACCAGGCGACTACTACACAAAACTTCAGACACTTGCTGCATCCAACCAGATGCCAGACCTTTACTGGGTAGCTGAAGGCCGTACAGCAGAATATGCTTCTACAGGCTACATGATGGACCTCGCTCCAGTTCTTGCTGATTACCCAGGTATCCTTGAAGGCTACGCAGAAGGCGCTCTCGTTTACGGTCAGTACGACGGCACACAGTACGCTCTTCCAAAAGACTTCACAGGTTACTGCATGTTCATCAACGAAGACATGTTTGCAGAAGCAGGTCTTGAAGTTCCAACAAGCGACTGGACAATGGATGAATACCTTGCACTCGCTGAAAAACTCACAATCAAAGAAGGCGACAGAACAGTTCAGTACGGTACAGCAGTTTCCAACTACAGAGCTGACTGGATCAACTTCATGGGCAACTTTGACGCAGCATGGTTCAAAGATGGCAAATCCAACATCTCCGACCCTAACGCTATCAAAGGTTTGAGCTACCAGGCTAAACTCGTTGAAAATGGCTGGGCACCAACACCAGGTGTTACAGAAGAAGGCGAAGACAGACTCTTTATCACAGGCCAGCTTGCTATGTACGCTTCAGGCCGTTGGGTAATGCCTTCCTTCATGGAAGAAATCGACTTCAACTGGACAGCTGTTGAAATGCCAACAGGTACAACTAAAGTTTCTCCATTTATCACATCCAACGTTGCAATCGCTCCATCCTGCGAAAACGTTGATGTAGCAGCTAACTTCTACTCCTTCTTCTTCTCCGAAGAAGCTCTCAAACTCACACTTGCTCAGAACCTTTCTCTCCCACTCTATGACTCCTTGCTCACAGACGACTTCCTTGCAGAACCAAACGATGCATTTATCGCATGTGCAGACTACCTTGGTGACGCAGAACAGGTTGAAGCTCTTATGACAGGTAAATGGAGCGAATACAACTCCATCTTCTACGCAGAAATGCAGCTCGTATTTGACGGCCAGAAAACACTTGAACAGGCTGCTGCAGATATCGACAAACAGGCTAACGAAACTGTTTTTAAATAAGTTCTAACTTTAGTCTTATCTCACCTTGGCCTGATGACCAAGGTGAGATATATTTTTATCAGGAGGTTTTAAATGGCAAGTATTTCTGCTAATAACAAACCCCAGACTGAGACAAAGAAAAAAGGTATGACAATGAAACAGAAAGACGCTATTGCAGGTCTTATTTTTATTCTGCCTGCATTTATCAGCCTTTGTGTTTTCGTTCTTTACCCTCTTGTAGACTCAGTTCGTATCAGTCTTTACGAATGGGGTATTCTTGGTCAGAAAATTTTCATCGGTTTTGAAAACTACCAGAGACTTTTCTCTGACCATATCTTCCTTCAGTCATTGTGGAACACCTTCAGATGGGTTATTATCTATGTGCCTGCATCAATCCTTGTTTCATTGATTCTTGCTCTTGCAATGGATATGCCTCTTAAAGGTATCGGTTTCTTCCGTACAATGTTCTACCTGCCTGTTATCACACCAACTGTTGTTTGTTCCTTGCTCTTCGTTTGGCTGTACAACACAGACTTTGGTGTAATCAACTATCTTTTAGGTCTTGTTGGTGTTGCTCCTGTTCAGTGGCTCACCGACGGTAAAATTTCACTTATCTCCATTGCTATCATGTCCATCTGGAAAAACGCAGGTTATAACATGCTTATTCTCCTTGCTGCATTGCAGGGTATCCCAGAAAGCTTGTACGAAGCATCTGCTCTTGATGGTATCACACCTTGGAGAAAACTTATCAACATCAAACTTCCTCTTATCATGCCTTCCATGTACTTCGTTGTGCTGACAAGTGTTATCGACGCTTTCCAAATCTTTACCGAAGTACACCTCATGACAGGCGGTGGTCCTGGTTACTCCACATACACAGTATCCTTCTACCTCTTTGCTAACGCATTTGAATACGGCAAAATGGGTTATGCTTGTGCTATGTCTGTTATTATGTTTATCATCATCATGACAGTAACAATGATTCAGGACAAGGTAATGAACAAGAGCGTAGCATACGATACTTAAGAAAGGAGAACGAAAAGTAAATGAAAAAGTCTAAAAAATCAATTGTATTTTCTTACATTATTCTTCTCTTTGCTGCAGTAGTTGTTCTCGCTCCTTTCTTCTGGATGCTCGTTTCATCATTCAAAAGCCAGAGAGATTTGTTTGCATACCCACCTAAGTTCTTCCCAACAGTCTGGAAATGGGAAAACTACAAAAAGGTTCTTGAATCCGGCAGCATCACATTCTTTGAAATGTTCTTCAACTCCATGAAAGTTACAATTCCTGTTCTTGTTGGTAACATTATCTTCTCATCCCTTGCTGCTTATGCATTTGCAAGAATCAAATTCCCATTCAAGAATTTCATTTTTATGCTCTTTATGTCATCTTTGATGATTCCAAGTGCAGTTACAATGATTCCAAAATTCCTGATGTTCTCCAAACTCAACCTTGTTGACACTTATGCCCCTCTTATCTTACCGTCGGTATTCGGTACAACATTCTCAATCTTCCTGCTGAAACAGTTCTTTGTAACTCTGCCGGTTGAACTTGAAGAAGCTGCTGTTGTTGACGGTTGTGGCAAGTTCAGAATCTGGAGCACAATCATGCTTCCACTTTCCAAACCAATCATTGCAACACTCGCTGTATTCCAGTTCCAGTGGTCCTACAATGACTTTATGGGCCCGCTCATCTACCTCAACAGTGCTAAGAAATTTACTGTTCAGCTTGGTCTTGCAGCGTTCAGAAGTTCCTTTACAACAAGATACGACCTTATCATGGCAGGTTCTATGATGGCTCTTATTCCTGTTCTTATCATCTATGCATTCGGACAGAAATATATTGTTAAAGGTATTGCATTGTCTGGTATTAAAGGCTAAAAAATTGACTAATAACTCAGGAGGTTTAAAATGTCAAAAGTTTCTTTAAGAAATATTGTTAAAGAATATCCAGGTAATGACAACGTTCAGGCTGTTAAAAACTTTAACCTGGAAATTGAAGATAAAGAATTTATTATCCTTGTTGGTCCTTCCGGTTGTGGTAAATCCACTACACTCCGTATGATTGCAGGTCTCGAAGAAATCACAAGCGGTGAACTTATCATCGACGACAAACTCTGCAACGAAGTTGAACCAAAAGACAGAGACATCGCAATGGTTTTCCAGAACTATGCTCTCTATCCACATATGACAGTTTACAAAAACATCGCTTTCGGCTTGCAGCTCAGAAAAATGCCAAAAGACGAAATCGACAGACGTGTTCACGAAGCAGCTAAAATTCTCGAAATTGAACACCTTCTCGAAAGAAAACCAAAAGCTCTTTCCGGTGGTCAGAGACAGCGTGTTGCTTTGGGCCGTGCTATGGTTAGAAACCCTAAGGTTTTCCTTTTGGACGAACCACTTTCCAACCTTGACGCTAAACTGCGTAACTCTATGAGAACAGAAATCACAAAGCTTCACAAACGTCTTGGCACAACATTTATCTATGTTACACATGACCAGACAGAAGCTATGACAATGGGTGACAGAATTGTTGTTATGAAGGACGGCGATATCCAGCAGACAGATACACCACAGAACCTTTACAACTTCCCTTGCAACCTGTTTGTTGC
>JAZOTI010000003.1:0-5217 GCA_045657565.1 Oscillospiraceae bacterium
CATCTTAACCTGGAATACCAGCAGCTTATCAGCCTTAGGGTGCTTTTCAGCAGAAAGAATAGTTCCTACTCTGAAGTCGATTTTATCGAAGTCTTCGTATTCAATCGGATCCTTCAGCTCGAGAGGAATGTTTTCTTCTTCCTTGTTTCCGCCCTGCAGAGCTTCGAGTTCTTCGAGTTCCTTTGCAATATCAAGTCTTGGGAATATAGCATCACCCTTCTTAACCTGTTCGCCGTTCATCATTTCGAATACGAACGCATCTTCCCATACAACATCTGCATACCACAGTCCAAGCTGCTTTCTGATTTCGTCTGATGTAGTGTGCATGAACGGATAAATCAGAACTGATACGATACGAATCGCTTCCGCGAGATTGTGAAGAACATTATCAAGTCTTGGCTTCTGAGCCTCGTCCTTAGCCAGTACCCAAGGCATAGTTTCATCGTTGTATTTGTTAGCTCTTCTTACAACTACCCAGATTTCTTCGAGCGCCATGTTGAACTTAAATTCATCCATGTTCGCTTCAACCTTCTTAGCCGCTCCGAGCGCAACTTCCTTCAGTTCAGCATCAAATGTATCTGTCGCATCTGTAAGCGCAGGCACAACTCCGCCGTTGTATTTTTCAATCATTGAAACTGTTCTTGAAACGAGGTTTCCGAGGTCGTTTGCAAGATCGTAGTTCATTCTCTTGAGCATTACTTCGTTAGTGAAGATACCGTCCTGTCCGAAAGTATACTCTCTGAGCAGGAAGTACTTCAGCGCATCAATGCCGTATCTTTCGATAAGCTTAACAGGGTCAACAACATTACCCTTTGACTTTGACATCTTACCGCCTTCCAGAAGCAGCCATCCGTGTCCGAGAACCTGCTTAGGCAGAGGCAGTTCAGCACTCATCAGCATTGCAGGCCAGATGATAGTGTGGAAGCGGAGAATTTCTTTACCCACCATATGGCAAGTTGCAGGCCAGAATCTGTCGTAATCATTGTATTTGTCATTGAATTTGCCCAAAGCTGTAATATAGTTGGACAAAGCATCAACCCAAACATAAACTGTATGTTCAGGGTCAAATGTTACAGGAATACCCCATTTAACAGTTGTACGGGAAACACAAAGGTCCTGCAAGCCCTGTTTGATAAAGCTTATCATTTCGTTTTTGCGTGTTTCAGGTTCAATGAATTTTGGGTTTTCTTCGTAATGTGCAAGGAGTCTGTCTGCATAGTTGGAAAGTTTAAAGAAGTATGCATCTTCTCTTGCTTTGTAAACTTCACGGCCACAGTCAGGGCATTTGCCGTCTACAAGCTGGCTCTGAGTCCAGAAAGTTTCGCAAGGTTTGCAGTAGTGACCTTCATAGAAGCCTTTGTAAATATCACCTTTGTCATAAAGCATTTTGAAGATTTTCTGTACAGCTTCTTCGTGGTAATCGTCAGTTGTTCTGATAAATCTGTCGTATTTAACATCAAGAAGTTTCCAGAGCTCTTTGATATTTGCAACGATATCATCAACATACTGTTTTGGTGTTTTGCCAACAGCAGCAGCTTTATCCTGAATTTTCTGGCCATGTTCGTCTGTGCCTGTAAGGAACATTACATCGTAGCCCTGAAGTCTTTTATAACGGGACAATGCGTCACATGCTACTGTTGTGTAGCTGTGACCAATGTGAAGATTGTCAGAAGGATAGTAAATAGGGGTGGTAATGTAAAAAGTTTTCTTTTCGCTCATTTTATATAAACCTCATTAAAATAATATTTTCGTTAAAATTAAAATCAAAAATCAAACACCTGCGCTATTGCGCATTCGCATTCGGCTCCCCACAGAAGGGTAGTCTATGATTCTTGCAATATAGAATCTTTTATCCACAATAACGCTCCTTTCGGTTTAAGGTTTTATAATTTTTTATTCTATCAAAAACGCATTTGCGTTTCAAGACTAATGATGTTTAAGCTTGCTTCTGATATTAAGAGCAAGGGAAATAAGTTTGTCGGCAAATGAGTTGAAAGTCATAGTGAATTCACCTGCAGTTTCAACAATGCTGCCTTCAAATTTTGCTTTAAAAAGATATACGCTGTAAAGTTCTTCGTCATCTTCTTTGTTTGTGGCAATACCCTGCATATCATATGTGTGGCAGTTGCCTGCAAGTGCCCATTTCATCATAGCCCACTGAAGAACATTTGTTGCATGAAGTTTGCTCATAACACTTGTGGAACATCCGTAAACATGGCTTGTTGTACCTGCATACTGTACAGACAAACCGCCACAGAGTGCTGTAAGCTCACCGGTTTCTTCATTCTGATGATAACACATATACAGTTTTGCGTTGTCAGGGAAACTTGTCAGCATACTTTCAAGGTATGCTTTGGAACGGATTGTAAAGTTTTTTCTTTCGCCGGTTTCTGAATACATTTTGTAAAAGTCATCAAGATATTCTTTGCCTTCTTTTACAACAACACCGTGTTTTGGACCATAATTGATGTAATATCTTGTTTTTGTTGTGAATTTTGCAATAAGTTCCTGTTCGGACATATCTTTGATATATGTCAGCATATAGTTGTATCTTGGCTGAATAGTATCACGGAATGCAGCGTGTTCTTTGATGGAAAAACCGCAGTCTTTAAAGAACTGAACAGTTTCTTTGTCATCAACCATAACAAGCGGGTCACAGATAAATTTGTAACCATTATGTTTTTTTGCAACAGCTTTGATACCGCTGATAAGGTCTGTCAAAACAGTTTTATTTGTATAATCACATACAGGACCTCTTGGAGCATACATCATGCCAAAAGGACCGATTTTTCTGATGAGAATAGATACACCACCGATGATATTGCCGTTTTCGTCACGGCTTACAACAACTTCGTGATTCCAGTCTTTCTTTACTTTTGCCCAGTTTACACTCTGCTGAAAAGCACCTTTTGGATGAGCTGAGCAAAATGTTTCGTATTCGCTGTAAAGTTCAGGTTTCAAAATTTCCATTTATAATAATCTCCATATTTTTATGAAAATAAATTCTATATATACACTATTAAAGTATAACATATTATATATAAAAATAACAGCCCTTTATAATATAAATTTGAATTATAAAATTGACATTGGCATATATTTTTGTTACATTTATAATGTATTTTATACATTTAAACTGGAGATAAAATGAACACTAACAACAACAGTACAAAGATTCTGGAAGCCGCCTGCCGCCTTGGCAGAAACATTCTTGAAAATGGCGGCGAAATATACAGAGTAGAAGAATCTATAAATTATTTTCTGGAAGCATATGGAATTTACGATGCGCAGATTTTTGCTCTCCCGGCAACAATTATTGTAACAATTATTGAAGATGGAGAACCTAAAACACATCTTGGCAGAGTAAAAGGTGCTATACAGAATCTTGATAAACTTGCAAAATTTAATGACCTTTGTCGCCGCGCCTGTGCCAACATATATCCTATTGACCAGGTGCTGGAAGAAATTGAAGCCATAAGAAAAGAAAAGGACTTTAAATTTTCAACATATCTTCTTGCATATGCGGGAACATCTGCGTTTTTCTGTCTGTTCTGGAAAGGCGATATAAGGGATGCAATGGTTGCATTTATCTGCGGTATTGCAACCAAACTTTGTCTTGAATATATGTCGAAGGTAAAAACAAACATATTTTTCAGCAATGCAGTTGCAAGCGCTGCAATTGCTTATATTGCCATTGCTTTTGTAAACCTTGGTTTTGCGCAGCATTATGATAAAATTATCATCGGTGCAATCATGACACTTGTTCCTGGGATTGCACTTACCAATGTTATGAGAGATATTATTGCAGGCGATATAATCACAGGTACAACAAAACTGTCTGAAGTTCTGCTTGTTGCCCTCGCCATTGCGGTAGGTATTGCTCTTGCCATGTCGAGCGTATTGATGATGGGAGGTAGCTTATGATAACACAGATTATTATGCCTTGCGTATATGCGTTTTTCTCCTGTTTCTTTTTTGCTTTCATATATTCAATGAAAGATATAAAAGTGATTCTTGCAGCTTCTCTTGGCGGTGCTTTGGGATGGCTTGGCTATCTTCTCGTTGCACCTATAACAGGTATTGTGGGACAAAACCTTGTTGCAGCCGTAATTGTTGCGCTGTTTTCTGAAATTGTTTCAAGAGTTCTGAAAACACCTTCTACAGTATTCCTGATTGTAGGCATTCTTCCAATGGTGCCAGGGGGCGGTATTTATTATACTATGGAATACTTTATACAGGGCAATAATGAAATGTTTATTACAAAAGGCCTTGAAACTTTTGCGGTTGCAGGTGCAATTGCAATTGGGGTTTCGCTTGCTTCTGCAATTTTCCGTTTTTACACATACAACAAAAATCTTAAAATGAAAAGGGTAGAGAAGGTTAAAAATTATGACAGGGACAATAATTAATGGTGCGGCAATATTAATAGCCGGTCTTCTTGGCTGTTTTATAAAAAAGGCCATACCTGAACATATTGAAAAGCCAGTTATGGATATGGTTGGAATATCTGTTATGCTTATAGCATTGCTGGGTTTTTTCTCTACGGCACTCACAATAGAAGACGGTGTTATAAAGTCAAACGGTGAAATTATGATGCTGGTTTGTCTGGCGTTTGGTATTGCGATAGGTGAAATGCTCAGAATTGATGACCGTATTAATGCAGCAGGACAGATTATTGAAGCCAAAGCAGGTGTTGACGGATTTGCAAAAGGTTTTGTAAATGCTTCACTGTTGTTCTGTGTAGGTGCAATGGCTATTTTCGGTGCACTTAAAGACGGGATCAGCGGTGACAGCAGTGTGCTTATTGTTAAAAGCATGATAGACGCCATTGCAGCATTTGTTCTCAGTACATCATTGGGCATCGGTGTTGCATTTGCCGGTGTTTCAGTGTTTCTGTACCAGGGGGCAATTGCAATGATGGCTACATATATTCAGCCTTTTGTTACTGACATTATGATGATGAATATCTGTACAGTGGGTTATGCAATAGTGCTGATTATCGGCACAAATATGCTTGGAATGACAAAAATCAAACTGGCAAATACATTGCCTGCAATTGTACTTGCAGTAATATATACGTTTATTTTTTCGTAATACTGAATATTATGTGAAATAAATGTGTTTTTTGGGAAAATAATATTGACTTAAAGGAATATATTTAATAACATATATTCGTTGATATTGAGGGAGTAGTTGGACACAGATTCCCGTCTGTGT
>JAZOTI010000004.1:0-3668 GCA_045657565.1 Oscillospiraceae bacterium
ACCCTTGAAGAAGCCCACAATGCCGCTTATATGATAGCCTACAGCCTTGCTTCTTTGCTGGACGGGCAGCAATAATTTTTTATAATATTCACCAAAAAAATCTTAGCAAAATCGGCAGTAAAAGACCTTTTCAACCTTTTGGGGTTGTGATATAATTAACACAGTAAAACTCCTCTTTTGGGGAGCACTTAACAGAAACGAGGTACCATCTATGAACTTGAAAGGCACAAAAACAGAAGCTAACCTTATGGCTGCTTTCGCAGGCGAAAGCCAGGCAAGAAACAAATACACATACTATGCTTCCAAAGCAAAAAAAGAAGGCTACAACCAGATTGCTGACCTGTTCCTTGAAACAGCAAACAACGAAAAAGAACACGCAAAACTCTGGTTCAAACTCCTCCATGACGGCGAAGTTCCTTCCACAATTGAAAACCTCAAAGACGCTGCAGCAGGCGAAAACTACGAATGGACAGATATGTACAAAACAATGGCTGAAGAAGCTAAAGAAGAAGGTTTCGCAAAAATTGCAT
Organism: Oscillospiraceae bacterium; assembly: GCA_045657565.1. Lineage (GTDB taxonomy): Bacteria > Bacillota > Clostridia > Oscillospirales > Ruminococcaceae > RGIG3102. Next base: position 531 of record JAZOTI010000004.1, read on the forward strand.
GGCTGTTTGAAGCTGTTGGCAAAATTGAAAAAGACCACGAAGAAAGATACCTTAAACTTCTTGCTAACGTAGAAGAAGGCAAAGTATTTGAAAGAGAAGAAAGCCAGGCTTGGTACTGTGCAAACTGCGGTCACGTTCACTACGGACCAAAAGCACCTGCAATGTGCCCTGTATGTGCACACCCACAGGCATACTTTGAAATCAAAAAATCAAACTTCTAATCCCGTGAAAATCAAAAGAACAGGTCAGATGACCTGTTCTTTTTTTATTGCTGCTTTATTGCTTTGTTTTTACTTTTTTTCTGAAATCAACCTCGCTGATGATAAGGCTGACAAGGATAAGTCCACCACCGATAAGCAGTGCGAAAGTGAACTCCTCAAAACCGAACATAATGGAGAATATGCTGCCAAAAACGCTTTCAAACATAAACACAAGGCTTGCTGTGTTGGGGCTTACATAACGCTGGGACAGTATCTGCAAAGTCTGTGCCGTAAAGGATGAAAAGAAACCAAGATAAAGCACCGGCAGAATTGCAATTTTCCAGTCAAGGGCCGGGATATATGCCCCTTCTGCCACAATAAAGTACAATGTGCCGCCCAGAAAGTGGGTTAAACCCATCATAAATGCACTTACGGAAAAATGGCTTTCGCTTGGCTGCATTGCCACAAAAACAATGGAAAGACCATAAAAAAATGCACAGGCAAGGGTGTAGATATCCCCTATGTTAAAGGTCAGTCCGTTGCGGAACACACCTGCAAGCACCGCCGTGCCCACCATGCAAACCGCCATAGCCGCAAAATTTTTGGCAACAGGGCGTTTTTTCATAAGCACCCACACCATAAACGGTATCATAATAACATTTGTTGTTGTAAGGAACGCACTGTTGGACAGGGTTGTGTACTGTGTGCCTATAGTCTGCAGCAAAAATGCCAGCACATTTGCCGTGCCTGCCAGCAGGCCGATTTTTACATCCTTAAGCTTCATTGTAAGGATATTTTTGTGAAACACCGCAAAGACCAGCAGGGTAAAAATACCGCCGCGCACCATATTGATGATACCCACTGTAACACCAAAATCCAGTGCTAGGCCTGTGGCAGGAAATCCGCCACCCCATATAACAGTTACAAGCAGCATAATGAGAATTGCTGTTTGTTTGTTCATATATGTAACTCCTTTTTATCTCAAATTTAATTCAGGGTGATACAATCACCCCGAACACGAAATTATTTCATAAGAATGTCAGACAAATCGCTGAACTGCTGCAATGACAGCTGTTCAGGGCGTACCATTGGGTTTTCCCCAATCTGAACAAGCGCAGCTTCAATTTCTGCCTTTGCAATGCCAAGGGTTGCACTTGTGCTGTTCACAAAAGTTTTTCTGCGCTGTGTGAATGCCGCACGGATAAGACGGAACATTTTCTTTTCATCCTGTGGATTAACCTTTGGGTTTTTGCAGATATCCAGACGGATAACGCTGCTTGTCACCTTTGGAGGTGGAAAAAATGACCCCGGTGAAACGTTGAAACAGACTGTTGGCTGTGCGTAGTAGTTTACAGCAAGGCTGATTGCACCTGCATCACGGCTTTTTTCCTTTGCACAGATGCGCTGTGCGGCTTCTTTCTGAACCATAACTGTGATGTTTTCCACAGGAATTCTGTCTTCCAGAAGTTTCATGATGATAGGGCTTGTGATGTAATAAGGCAGGTTTGCACACACCATAACAGGCATATCGCCGAATTCTTCTTTGATAAGTGCGTTGAGGTCAACTTCAAGCACGTCCTTGTTGATTATTTTGATATTGTCAAAATCGGCAAGAGTTTCTTCCAGCAAAGGCAGGAGTTTAGTGTCAATTTCAATTGCAACCACCTTTTTTGCCCTTAAAGCAAGTTCTTTTGTGAGTACACCGATACCTGTACCAATTTCGATAACGCCGCAATTTTCGTCAATTTCGGCGTGCTCAGCAATTTTAGGGCAGATGCCTGCATTCACGATAAAGTTCTGGCCATAGCCTTTCTGCAGGGCAAAGCCGTAACGCTGGCACAAATCTTTTATATAGGATACGTTTGTAAGTTCTCTGTTCATATTCTAATCTTCCTTGAATGACACAAAAGGATAAGGGCAGATGGACGCCACAGTTTCGTAAATTTCTCCTGCTTCGCTGCCGCAGAGTATAACTGCGGTGTTTGCAAGGTCAAAGGCAAACTCGCACATTACCTGTCTGCAGGCACCACAGGGTGCACTGTCCGCAGGGTTTTCCCCCGCCGCAACGGCAATGGCTGTGAATTTTGTGCAGCCTTCCGAAACCATTTTAAACATCGCTGTGCGTTCGGCACACATTGTAAGCCCGTAGGAAACATTTTCTATGTTGCAGCCGGTGTAAATATTGCCGTCTTCCCCAAGTACTGCTGCGCCAACTTTGAATTTTGAATAAGGCGCATAGGCACTGTGCCTTGCATCGCGGGCTTTCTGCACAAGCAAAGAGTAATCTTTATCGGTCATAGTCCGTTTCAGCCTCCTTTTGCGGTGTTTTTTCAGTTATTCAATATATTGTATCATACTTTTATATAAATTTCATTGATTATTTGACAGTTTTGTTCTAAAATATAATAAAATATTCAAATTTTTCAGAAGGTATACAATATGAGAAGAAATAAAATAAACTATTACCTTGATATTGCGGAAACTGTTCTGCAGCGAGGCACCTGCACACGCAGAAACTATGGTGCAATTATCGTTAAAAATGACGAAATTATCTCCACCGGCTATGTTGGTGCACCAAGAGGCAGAAAAAACTGCTGCGACCTTGGCTATTGTGTAAGAGAAAAGCTCAACATCCCACGCGGCGAAAGATACGAAATGTGCCGCAGTGTACACGCTGAAGCAAACGCTATCATCTCTGCACCAAGAAACGAAATGATTGGCGCAACAATGTACCTTGTTGGCAGAGATGCAAAAACAGGAGAACTTGTTGCAAACGCAAACAGCTGTTCAATGTGCAAAAGAATGATTATCAACGCAGGCATCAAAACTGTAATTGTCCGTGACACAAAAGAAGAATACCGTGTTATCGACGTTGACAGCGAATGGGTTGCACAGGACGAAAGCCTTGACGGAATCTTTGGCTATTAAAAACAGACAA
>JAZOTI010000005.1:0-4212 GCA_045657565.1 Oscillospiraceae bacterium
TCTGTGCCCGGTTCAAATGCACCGGCAAAGTCAGTGAACATATTTGTAAGCCCGTGCATAGCCTGTATGCTTTCATCATAATAAGGGTCACCCATATGAGCACAGATAAAGTTTACTGCAGGGTATTTTTTTGCTATATTAGCAACATATTCTATTCTTGAGCCTTCAACGTCATTTTCATAAGGAAGATGATATGATGGCAGACCTGTATGGAATGTAACGGACAGACCGTGCTTATCCGCAAAATCATAGATAGGCAGCATTCTGTCGTCATCTGCTCTGCCTGTCTGGTAGGAAAGGAATATTTTAAGACCTACAACACGGCATCCCGGACGCTGAGCCATTTTTTCTTCTATTGCTGCCAGCTGTGACGGAATATCCTTGTGGATGTCAACCGATGGGCACAAAAACAGTTTTTCGTTTCCATCGCAAAGGTCCCATGATTCATCTTTCATATTTTCTTTTGCAAAATGAGGCAAAAATTCCATAACAAGCGCATAGTCGCCTCCTCCAGGACACTCAAAATACTGGGAGTAAATTTCCTTGTTCACAATATGTGTATGGCAATCCAATTTGTGCTGTTTAGTCATTTTCAAGCCTCCTTTACTTAATGAAATTGACAAGACAACATCTGTTTTGACCTCAAAAGTATAATACATCCGCATTAAATTGTAAACAATTGATTTCGCAAATTTCAGTTCCAAATGTGAAATTTTGCAAAAAACTGTCTGTCTGGATATTTTTATCGCAAAACATTTTTTTCAATACATACTTTAAAACTGATTAAACAATCAGTCAAGTATAAAAAATGAATTTTAAGCAAAAAATTCTATAGTATGTTGTTTTTATTTACAATTCATACCATTCTGAAGTGTGCAGGATATTCGGGTATACAGTCAAATGATAAATTCCCTCTCTTTAAACCGCTTATTATTGATTCTGTGATGGCTGTTCATATTATTTATAATTTTTATATAAAAAAACAAAGGCTTATCCTTGTTTTGGATAAGCCTTTTGCTTTATTGATTATAAATCGTAAAGTTCTGTAAATTTATCTTCGAGATATTTTACATAGTACATTGGATCGAACTTGCCGCCGATTGCTTTTTCAAGAACTTCGGAGGAGTTGTAAAGACTGCCGTACTGCCAGATTTTTTCTGTGTTCCATGCATTGATAGGTGCGATATTGCCTTCTGAGATGCATTTTGCAACATCGATATCTTCCTTCATTTTGCTGATAACCTGTGCGCCGTAAGCAGAGCCAAGAGCATAGCTTGGGAAGTAACCCATAAGACCGCCGCCCCAGTGGCTGTCCTGAAGTACGCCGTGTTTGTCGTCAGGAACATCAACGCCAAGGTATTCCTTGTAAAGACGGTTCCATTCGGAAGGAAGGTCTTTAACTGTGATTTCGCCTGCGAACATACGTTTTTCAAGTTCGTAGCGAACCATGATATGCAGGCAGTATGTAAGTTCGTCAGCTTCGATACGGATGCAGCCTGTTTCCACTTTGTTTACTGCACGGTAGAAATCTTCTGCTGTAACGTCTGCCATTTCTTCAGGGAAAATTTCCTTGATTTTTGGGAATACATATTCAATGAATTCACGGCTGCGGCCGATGTAGTTTTCATAGAAACGGGACTGGCCTTCGTGAATGCTCATACCTGCGCCGTCATCCAGCATTGTATATGCATATTCATCTTTAACACCCATATCGTAAAGTGAGTGACCACCTTCGTGAAGCACACTGAAGAAGTTGCTTGCAAGGTTGTCCATATAGTAATGGGTTGTGAGACGGATATCGTGGTGGGAACCAACTGTTGCTGTGTAAGGGTGTTCTGTTTCAGCAATTATGCAACGGTTTTTGTTGATGCCGATAACATCCATGAGATAGTCGCTGAGCTGCTGCTGTTTCCATTTTGGGAAATAGCCTTTGATGCAGGAATCGTCTATTTCAGGTTTTTCATTGATTTTTTTGAGAAGCGGAACAATGTGGCTGCGGAGAGTTGCAAAGAATTCGTCACATGTTTTAACATCGAGACCTTCTTCGCAGTTGCCAAGCCAGTAGTCAAAAGGTTCTTTTTCTGGTTCAATCCATTTTGCAATTTTCACTTTGTATTCGAACATTTTGCCCAGGATTTCTTCAAACATTGCCCAGTCGTTCTTTTCTTTTGCTTCGTGCCATACAGCACCGGATTTCACCATTACCTTATGCATTTCAAGGTATTCATCCGCAGGAATTTTCTTTGTATTGCGAAGGTCTTTAAGCATAAGATAAACAATTCTTGCTTCTTCCTGTGTAAGTTCTTCCTTGTGTGCATCAAGGAATTCAAGAAGATCTTCTGTTTCTTTGCTTGTGGAAAGCTTGTAGCTTTCTTCGCCAAGAATGGAAAGTGTTTTTGCGCGGTGGTCTGCGGAGTCTTTTGGTGCGATTGTTGTGCCGTCAACATAGAACAGGCTGCTTGCGTGGCCGTATGCAATAAGCTTTGTCTGCAATGCAGTAAGGGCAGCGCGTGCTTCATTAACTGTCATATTGTGGTCCTCTCTTTCGGTTTTTATAAAAATTTTATTATTTTCCTTTGCCGCATCTCTGAGAGTGGCGATGAGTTTTTCACCATACGGTGATGTTCCCTCCATCTCAAACGCAACCTCATCGCTGTAAACTGACATAACATCGTACAAAGCGTCAAGGTTGTCGCCGTAATATACGGGGAAATCCAGCTCCTGTTTTAAAAATGAGTGAATTTCCTTTTTGTCCATACCAAGATTAAGTTTAACGGTTTTCATAAACACGCCTCCTTAGTCCCAGATTATTTCCATATCACCTATGTAGCCTTCCTCTGCATCATAAAGCTGCAGGAAGGATTCGTAGTGGTCGGATGTGTAGTAAATGTCATAATCATCAATGCTGTAAACAAGTCTTTCGGCATCGCGGTATCCGCCTTCGTAGTTTACATCGCATTCACGGTAGTCTTCACCTTCAGGGAGAATGCCTTCGCGGTTGCCGAAATAATCTCCGCCGATGGACATACCATAAGCCACATCCCACAGATTGCCTTTGTTGGACTGCCAGCCAAGCTTTTCAGCTTCTTTTTTGGTGATAAAGTTTGGCGGGAGCTCCTGCCATTCATAAAGATATGCAGCCACATCTTCAGGCAGGGTGTATTCGCTGTCGTAGTAGATTAAATCTTCTTCGGTTTCTTCCTCATAAAATTCTTCGGATTCTTCCTCAAGGATTTCTTCCCCGCTTTCATATTCTTCCTCTGTCAGAATATCTTCACCGTTTCCGATTTCACCTGGAGCATTTACATCTGCTGTTTTTGTGAAACAGAAAAAAACCACAACTGCCAGTACTATTGCAGCAATCAGCATCAGACGGCGTTTTTTCATAATAGAATTACCTGTCCTTTTATATTTTTAGAAATACATGCTTTTTTCAGGGAATTTGTCTTCCATTGTAACACGCACGCCAAGCTTTTTAAGTGTGGAGATGTCCCCTGTGCGCAGCATTACGGAAGAATGAAGGTCTGCACCACGGAGTTTTGGCAGCTGGTCAAGAGCTTTGCCTACCATTGGGTTTGTGGACATTGAAACTGTAAGTGCCAGCAGCACGTCATCCAGTTTGAGTGCAGATGTACGGGAACCCAGAACTTCCCTTTTGAGTTTGAGCATAGGTGCAAGAACTTCTGCAGGGATAAGTTTTATATCATCCGGAATACCGCAGAGGTGTTTGATTGCATTGATGGTTGCGGAACTTGTTGCAGACATAATGTCACTTGCCTTGCCTGTGATGATTGTGCCGTCACAAAGTTCATATGCAACACTGTTCGCATCTGACTGTTCTGCTTTTTCGAGAGCAGGTTTCACGCAAGGACGGTCTTCCGCCGGGGTAAGATGCATCTGACCAAGGATATATTCCAGTTTTTCAACTGTGTTATGGCCGATTTTACCCATTTTGTAATCAACAAGCGCTGTGTAGTATCTTGCAATTGTTTCCTGTGCGGAAGCATAGCGTGCAGCTTCGTCATCAACGATTGCACAGCCTGCCATGTTCACACCCATATCGGTTGGAGAACGGTAGAAGTTTTCATCCCCTGTGATTTTTGTAAGGATTGTTTTTACAATAGGAAATGCTTCAACGTCACGGTTGTAGTTTACTGCAATTTCGTTGTATGCTTCCATATGGAAAGGGTCGATCATATTTACGTCAAGAAG
>JAZOTI010000006.1:0-2583 GCA_045657565.1 Oscillospiraceae bacterium
CCAAGCAGATGCATTGGGATAAACATAAGATAAATAAAAATAGCATTGCCGAGGGTATTTTTGCAGATAGTGAAATAATAACTGTAGTTTATAATATTGCCCTCTTTAAGCCAATGATCTGCCACAAGCACAAGCACCTCAAGGTCGCTTATCGGTGCAGTCATAGTAATAATACCAAAGGATGTAATTGCAATATAGAACAGGGCAAAAATAGCTGCAACAACAATTTTATACGCCTTTTCAGGTATTTCCTTTAATTTTACTGCAACAAAGCTTAACAGCCCAAAAGCGGCTGATATACCGCACATTATCACACCGTTGCCAATCATGCTGCCATCTGCAGCGGTAAACCCGGCAATAAAAATCCAAAGGGTGAACAAGGTGTATATGATATAAAATGCATTAAAACTGAACTTTTTAACCATATAAATTCCTCAAACTTTTATTATTAAATTATTATACTTAATATACCACAAAAAAGCAAATTGTGTAAAAAACATAATTTGTCGCCAACAAAGTGTAAAAAATTCCCGGGTATTATTGATGGAGATAACTTACCGACAGATTATATCCAAAAAGTTTATACCACAAAAATACTGTTGATTATCTTAAAATGGATGATGGCAGTCAATATCATTGAGTTAAGAATTTTATGGAAAATAATTTAATATAATAAAATGTCATTCTGAGGTATATATGCCTCAGAATGACATTCTTTTTGTTATCTTAATGACATTGGCTTTGTAGCAGGGAATGTAATATTATTCAGTTAATAATATTACAGGTCAATTGAAATATTCTGTTTTTCAATATTGTGCTTTTCTGCATAACCTGTAAGCATAAGTGTCAAAGCACCGTCACCTGTTACGTTACATGCTGTACCAAAAGAGTCCTGAATTGCAAATATTGCAAGCATAAGTGCTGTGCCTGTTCCATCAAAACTAAGAACACCCATGATAAGACCAAGGGAAGCCATAACTGTACCGCCTGGAACACCTGGAGCGCCGATAGCAAATATTGCAAGCAGTGCGCAGAACAGAACCATTGTGCCAATAGGTGGAAGTTCACCGTAAAGAACTTTGGAAACAATCATAACAAAGAATGTTTCTGTAAGCACAGAACCGCAAAGGTGAATGTTTGCAAAGAGTGGGATACCAAATTCTACCATATCATCACGCAGAACCTTGGATTTCTGTGCACATTTAAGTGCAACTGCAAGTGTAGCAGCAGAAGACATTGTACCAACAGCTGTGATGTATGCAGGACCATAATGTTTTACAACTTCAATTGGGTTTTTGCCGGAATAGATACCAGCTGTTACATAAAGTACTGCCAACCAGATATAGTGACCCGCCATAACGATAAGTACTGCACCTACAAAGATAGGAAGCTGTTTTGTGATTGTACCGTCATAAGCAAGTGTGGAGAAGGTGAAGCAGATAAATAATGGAAGAATTGGAATTACAACTTTGGAAACGATGTCAAGCACCATTTTCTGGAATTCATCAAGAAAAGCTGTAAATACTTTAGCTTTTGTCCATACAGCAGCAAGCCCCATAAGGATAGAAAGTGCCAGAGCGGACATAACGTTCATAATCTGCGGAATAGCAAGCCCGAAAACGTCAGCAGGCAGTTCTTTAAGTGCTGCAGCCTGGTCAGCAACAGGCATATTTGGAATAATAATATAGCCTGCACCCATAGAGAGAAATGCTGCGAGAATGGAGGATACATAAGCAAGCAAAAGTGCTACGCCCAGCATTCTTGTGGCGTTGTTGCCAAGCTTTGTGATAGAAGGTGCAATAAAGCCGATAACAATAAGCGGAACAACAAACTGGATAACCTGACCAAGCAGGTTTTTAATAGGAACTATAACTGCCATCACGCTTTCAGGAACAACGAGACCCAAAGCAACACCAATAATAATACCGATTAACAGTCTGGCAGGTAAGCTTTTTAAAATTTTCATAATAAATCTCCTCTTTAATGGTTTATACCTAATAAATATATAAATCCTCTTGGAAGAAATTATTACTTATCAGATCAAATTTTACTGACCAATCATTATTTTAATAATTTCTTCGTTGGTTTCTTTCATACCAAGTTTTGCCATGCGGCCAACGTTTGCGATTGTCTGTTCAGGACATTCTGCAACGATACCATCTTCAGGCTGCAGATCTTTGCCGTTTTTGTGCATCTGATAGCCGAGAATAGCAGCTTCAACAGCGGTTGCGATTTTTGAAGCACAGCTTGCTTTTGCACCGTCACAAACCATACCGCCTGTAGTAGCAATTGCGTTAACAACTGTATGGGAAATGCCGTCAAGGTCTTCACCGAGCAGATAAGCAATACCAGCACCAGCACCTGCACCTGCGCTTACAGCGCCGCAAAATGCGGATAAACGGCCGATGGATGTTTTCTGATGGATTGTAACAAGGTTTGCAAGAACAAGGGCTCTGTACATTTTTTCGCGGTCTACACCAAGTTCTTTTGCGTATTCAACAACAGGAAGGGAAGTTGTAATACCCTGATTGCCGCTACCGGAGTTGATTACAACTGGCATTTCACAACCATTCATTCTTGCAT
>JAZOTI010000007.1:0-2530 GCA_045657565.1 Oscillospiraceae bacterium
TTTTCGCCGATTTTACCGCTTATATGTGCGCCGATTGGGTTGAAGTAACGCAGAATAACCACGTTCCACTCATTGTCAGCTTTCTGAATATCTGTCAGAATCTGTTCCAGCATACTTTTTGTCCAGCCGTAAGGATTTGTACATACACCTTTTGGGCATTCTTCTGTAATAGGAACAAAAGCAGGATCACCGTAAACAGTTGCAGAAGATGAGAAGATGATGTTTTTGCAGTTGTGATTTTTCATTACTTCCAGCAAAACAAGTGTGCCGTTGATATTGTTGTTGTAATATTCCCAAGGTTTTGCAACACTTTCGCCAACCGCTTTAAGGCCTGCAAAGTGAATAACGCTCTCGATGTTTTCTTTTTCAAAAATTTCGCTGAGGGTTGCTTTGTCAAGGATGTCGGCTTTGTAGAACTTGATTTCCTTGCCTGTGATTTCCTTAACTCTTTCAAGGCTTTTTTCGCTGGAGTTGCAAAGATTATCCACAACCACAACTTCTTTACCGTTTTCCACAAGTTCAACAACAGTGTGGCTGCCGATGTAACCGGCACCGCCTGTAACAAGAATAGCCATAGAAAAATCCTCCGTAGATATTTATATAAAATTTATTACAGTACATAATAACCTATTATAATTTTATCACAAACAGACAAATTATCAATAGAAATTTGAACTACGGGACACTATAAGTTGTTGCCGATAGGAGGCAAAAACGGATTAATACACAGAAATTATGGAATGTTTACAAAATAACAACAATTGTAATCATTTTGTAACGGGAAACGGTTGACATAAATATAACATAGTGATATTATGTTGTGTACAATCGAATGAAATGCGATTGAATGAATTTACTACACAATTTAAAACGGAGGAATTATTACAATGAAAAAGTTTCTTGCATTGGCACTCGCAGCTGCAATGGCTCTTTCTATGGTAGCTTGCTCTTCTGCACCAGCATCTTCTGAAGCAGAACCAGAAGTTACTTACAAAACAGGTCTTGGTACAGTTATTTCTGTAAAACCAACAAACGAAGACGCAGCTGAAGAAACAGGTGCATCCGCACAGGTTAACACATCTATCGTTGCTGCAACATTTGACTCTAACGACACAATCGTTTCTGTAACAATCGACGTTGCACAGCAGAAAGCTTCTTTTGACCTCGAAGGTCAGCCAGCAGGCGAAGTTGACCTCAGAACAAAAATTGAAAAACAGGGCGACTACGGCATGCTCAAAGCTTCTGCAATCGGTAAAGAATATTTCGAACAGATCGAAGCTCTTGAAGCTTGGATGACAGGCAAAACTCTCAGCGAAGTAATGGCTATGCCAACATTCGAAAGAGACGCTTCCCACACAAACGTTCCAGACGTTGAAGACCTCAAAGCTACATGTACAATCACAGTTCAGGACTACCTTGCTGCTCTCCAGAAAGCATACGACAATGCAGTAGAATGCGCAGGCGTTCCAGCTAAAACTGGTCTCGGCGTAGAAATCTCTGCTACAGTTAAAGGCGAAGATGCAGCTGAAGAAACAGGTGCTTCTGTACAGATCAATACAAACATGATGGCAGTTGCAGTTGACGCTGAAGGCAAAGTTGTTGCAGCACAGCTCGACGTTGCACAGCAGAAAGTTGCTTTTGACCTCGAAGGCGTTGCAGGTACAACAGACCTCAGAACAAAAGTTGAAAAGAAAGAAGATTACGGCATGCTCAAAGCTTCCGCAATCGGCAAAGAATACTTTGAACAGTCCAAAGCATTCACAGACTGGATGGTTGGTCAGACAACAGATGCAGTAGCAGGTATGCCAACATACGAAAGAGATGCTTCCCACACAGCATGTCCAGACGTTGAAGACCTCAAAGCTTCCTGCACAATCACAGTTGGTGACTACCTCGTTGCATTCAACGAAGCAGTTGCAACAGCTAAATAATTGATTCTTTAAGAATTGACAGATTAAGCAATTTAAAAGCAGACACCTCGGTGTCTGCTTTTTTGTTGTGAAAACACAGGATGATTGTGTGGCTCTGAACATTAACCGATAAGAATAAAAAGATATGCCGCAAAGGAAAACGCCTGATATAAAGCTGCTTTTGCGGGCATAAAACAAAACGGGAATGCTGTGCAGCATTCCCGTAAAATTTGTTTTTTAATTAATAACCAAAAACACCGTCCAGGCTTTCGTCGTTTACAATCCATTCGCTTTCAACGTCGATAACACGGTATTCATCCTTTGTGTCACGCACGATAACTGTTTTGATGCCTGCGTTGATAATCATGCGTTTGCACATTGAACAGCTGTTGGAATTTTTGATATAAGAGCCGTCAGACACTTCTTTGCCGCACAGGTACATAGTAGCGCCAATCATTTCGTGTCTTGGGGCAGAGATAATGGCGTTTGCTTCTGCGTGGACAGAACGGCACACTTCGTATCTTTCGCCGCGTGGGATGTTCAGTTCCTGGCGCACACATCTGCCGATGTCACAGCAGTTTGCACGGCCGCGTGGGAAGTCGGATCGTAGCCATGTCGTT
>JAZOTI010000008.1:0-9911 GCA_045657565.1 Oscillospiraceae bacterium
TACAAGCAGCCTGGCGTGCTTTATATAAAAGTATGGATTAACGAAGGTATGCTCAACGTTGGCGACGACATTATGTATGTTCTTATCGGCGGCGATATCCGTCCTAATGTTATTGACGGACTGCAGTTCCTTGTTGGAAAAATCAAAAACGAATGTGTTATTGAAAAAGAACTTTATTAAATTGGTGTAAAACAAAGGGTGCTTTGAATAAATCAGAGCACCCTTTTTATTATTTAAAATAAGTTTATTATTGTATTTAAAAAGCCTGTCGACTGTGCAAAAAGTACCGCCATAATGACAGGAGTAATATATTTAACCATTACAATATACATATTCTCTCTGCCAAATTTTTCACCATTCAGGCGCATTTCATCAATTATCCATTTAGGTCTGATTACCCATCCGACAAAAATACTTGTGATAAGTGCAATAAGCGGCATAAGGAAGCTGTTGCTGATATAGTCCATTACATCGAGAATCTGCGCTGTTGCACCGTTTGGCAACGTAAGTTCAAAATAGAAAATATTGTATCCAAAACATACAACAGCCGCCAGTACTGCATAAATAATTGCTATAACAATACTTGTTTTTTTACGGTCCGATTTAAATGTGCTCATACATCCTGCAACCAGAGTTTCCATAATTGAAACACATGAAGTAAGGGCCGCAAATGCCACCATAACAAAGAAGATAACCCCTACAATAATGCCTGTTGTACCCATAGCTTTGAAAACTTTTGGCAAAGCAATAAACATAAGGCTTGGGCCGGATGTCATACCTTCGTTACCCATAAATACGTATACTGCAGGTATAATCATCGCACCGGCAAACAAAGCAACACCTGTGTCAAAAATTTCTATCTGAGTAATAGATTTATTCAGATCAACATCCTTTTTAACATAAGAACCATAAGTAATCATAATGCCCATTGATACACTGAGAGAAAAGAACAGCTGGCTCATTGCATCAAGAAGAATACTGAGAAATTTTGAAAATGTAAGACCTGTAAAATCAGGTACAAGATAAACAGCAAGTCCCTGCATACCTGTACGTGTTACGCCGTCAGTTGTTGTATGACTTAATGTAAGTGAAAACACCGCTATGCCAATTACCATAAGAATAAGCCCCGGCATAACAAGCTTTGAAAACTTTTCGATACCTTTATCTACACCTGCATATACAACTACAGCGGTTAATGCCATAAAAATCAGCATATAAACAATCGGAGAAACCTGACTTGTAATAAAGCCTGTAAAGTACCCATCCTGTGCTGTAGAAGCTGCATTGCCACATACAAAATCAACTATATATTTAAGTACCCAGCCACCGATTACACCATAATATGTCATAATAATAGCAGGAATCAGAAATGTAATCTTTCCAAGGAATTTCCATCTTTTATTGATTGCACCAAAGGCTTCCAAAGCATTTTTACCTGTTTTTCTGCCAATTGCAATATCTGTCACAAGCAGTGAAAAGCCAAATGTTATAACCAATGCAATATAAATTATAATAAAAAGGCCACCACCGTCTCTTGCTGCAAGGTAAGGAAAACGCCAGATATTACCAACACCTACTGCACTGCCTGCGGCAGCAAGTACAAACCCGATTGAACCTGTAAAGCCGCCTTTATTTTTTGTATCCATATAACAATCCTCATTTCTTTTAACCGAATATGGATATGATTATATACAAAACAACAAATCTGAACAAATCAGAATTTGTTTCTTTAAAATAAACTTTTGACTTTTATAGTTTCGTTATGATAGAATTATAAAGTTATTTATATCGATAACAACAAATACATTGTTAATTTTATTAATATATATATTTTAACGAAACTTTTGAGGATTTTTCACAATGAATGAAATTAACATACACATTGGTTCACGCATAAGAAACTATCGTCGTATGAAAGGACTTACGCTTCAGCAACTGGCTGATGCCATACACAAAAGCCGTGCTACTGTCAGCAAATATGAAACCGGTGAAATAACAATTGATATCGAAACCTTGTATGATATCAGTTCTGCACTGGAGGTTGATTTAAACCGAATCACCGATTACAGACCTGAGAAAACAAAAACCGTGAACACTGTGGATTTCAGCGGCAGAAACCCTTTTTTTCACGCTGAAAGATTATATTTTTACTTTTATGACGGTCGTAACAACCGACTTAAAGACGGAATTATAGATGTTCATAAGGATGAAGAAACTGATGGTTTCTTTGGTGCATCATTGTCTATCCGTTCAGTAACTCCTGCCGGAAGAGTAAGCGAGGTATACTACAGCGGTAATGTACTTTACAGTGATACGCTTATCAGATTTTCATTTGTAAACCAGTATAATAAACTTGAACAGGACCTGCTGTATATTTTTAACCCTCTTGAGCTGAGAGATTTTACCGAAGGTTTGCTGTGTGGTATTTCCAGTGCTGACCTGCGTCCCTGTGCATTCAAATGCCTTGTTACACTCAGTCCGCAGCAAGCAACCGATGAACTTAAACACCAGTTACTTATCAGTCCAAAAGAACTGCGCCGCTGGCAGAAAATGAATATGTTTATTGTGGATAACCACAGTTAAATTTTTATGTAAAAAATAAGGTTTGGATACTTTTATGTACCCAAACCTTAATTTTTTTATTTAATTACAGGTTGCTGAAAAGATCTGGTTCGTAAACACCTGCTTCTATAAGTTTTCTGAACTCTTCAACAACATAGTCCTTGTCTTCCTGATATGTAACACCAAACCAAGTGTCATTGGAAGGAAGCACTTTTACGGAAACTTTGCCTTCTCTGAGAAGCTGACCAATGTAGATTGGCAGCAGATATTCTGCCTTGAGCGGATTTGCATCCACAGTTTTGAAAAATTCTTCAAAACCTGTTACCAGCATATCCATAAATTCCGGTGCAAGGCCCCACATATTCATTGAAACAAGGCTGTTTATATCAAGGTCAACACCTTTTGTCTGAGCGCCTTCACCAACTTTAACGATATCGGATGTTTCAACAACATCTGTAAGATATTCATTATCGTTAACCTGACAGATGCCTCTTGTAACACCGCCATTGTCGCTGAGTGTATTTTTGAGTACAAAGCCTGCCATACAGTATGCATTTGATTTAAGCTGGTCGCTCACAAGAAAATCATGAATTTTTGTGAAAGCTTCCTTGCCATAGTAGTCATCTGCATTGATAACAGCAAATGGTTCTTTTATAATATCTTTTGCTGCAAGCACAGCCTGACCTGTACCCCATGGTTTTGCTCTGCCTTCAGGAATTTCTACACCCTGTGGCACATCTTCCAGACACTGGAATGTATAATCAACTTCCACATTTACTTCATTGCAGATTTTTTCAATTCTTTCACCGATAATTTTTTTAAAATCATCTTCGATGTCTTTTCTGATGATAAATACAATTTTGTTGAAGCCTGCTTTGATAGCATCATAGATGGAATAGTCCATAATAATTTCGCCTGTTGGACCTACCTGTGCAAGCTGTTTGATGCCTGCACCATAACGGGAACCGATGCCTGCAGCCATTATAAGCAATGTTGTTTTCATTTTATAACTCCTGATATAATTCGCAATATTTACAATTTCTTAAATTATCACATATTCTGTAAATCAAAGTCAATGCATATTTGCGTTATTAAATTTAATTTGGTTGCATAAAACTATTTATTTTTTTAGTTCCTTTTCCGCAACACTGAGGGCAACTTCAATTACCTTATCCATATCATAATATTTGTATTCACCGAGACGACCGCCGAAAATTACATTTTCCTGTGCTTCTGCCAATGCTTTGTATTTTTCATACAGGGCACTGTTTGCTTCATCATTTACAGGGTAGTATGGTTCATCCCCCTGTTTCCATTCCGCTGAGTATTCACGACTGATAACTGTTTTGGGCTGTGTGCCGAATTCAAAGTGTTTGTGCTCAATGATTCTTGTATATGGTGTTTCTGCATCAGTATAGTTCACAACTGCATTACCCTGATAGTTTTCCACATTGAGAAGTTCGGTTTCAAAACGCACACTGCGGTATTGCAATGCGCCGAGGCAGTAACCGAAATATGCATCAACAGGGCCTGTGTAAACCACTTTATCTGCAAGTTTGTCTAGTTCTTCCCTGTTTTCAAGGTAATCAACCCCAAATCTGATTTCAGTATCAACAAGCATATTTTTCACCATATTGGTATATCCACCAACAGGTATGCCCTGATACAATGCATTGAAATAGTTGTTGTCATATGTAAAACGAACAGGAAGTCTTTTTATAATAAATGACGGCAGTTCTGTGCATGGTCTGCCCCACTGTTTCTGTGTGTAACCTTTGATGAGCTTTTCGTATATATCTGTACCAACAAGGCTGATTGCCTGTTCTTCAAGGTTTTCAGGGTTTGTAATGCCTGCTTCTTTTCTCTGCTGTTCAATTTTTTCCGCTGCCTGCTGTGGTGTTATAACACCCCACATTTTGTTGAAAGTGTTCATATTGAAAGGCAGGTTGTAAATTTCACCTTTATAGTTTGCCACAGGACTGTTTGTGTATCTGTTGAACTCCGCAAACTGATTCACATAATCCCACACCTGTTTATTGTTGGTATGGAAAATATGTGCACCGTACTGATGAACATTGATACCCTCACATTCGTATGTATAGATATTGCCCGCAATATGGTCACGCTTGTCAATGACAAGACAGGTTTTGCCTGCTTTTTTAGCTTCGTTGGCAAAAACCGCACCGTAAAGGCCTGCACCTACAACAAGATAATCGTAAAGATAATCGTATTTTTTTGTCATAATAAATCACCTTTTCTTTATTACACAATTTAACATATTAATTATATCATAAAACAGATTATCAATTCCACTTAATTCATAATAATTTTTTTGCAAAACATATGCAAAAAACAAAAGGACGGAACATCCGCCCTTTATACTGTCATTATTTTGAATATATTGATGTCCAGCACATACCAAATCCGCTGAAAACCGGCCATATAACAATAAGATAAATCAACCAGTCGGTCCACTCTCCTGTTTTTATAAGCATTCTCAATGGATTGCCCCAATATGTTATCATATCTTTTTGGATATACATAAGTACGCAGGTAGATACAAGACCAATAGCAATAAGAATACATCCGAGTTTGAACAACTTATTGCTTTGTACTGTTTTTTTTAACATCTTTTCAGTTTCCTGATTTTTTGTTTTTTCTCTGCCAAACAATTCATCGAGAGATATATTGAAAAAGTCTGCAATTTTTATTATTGTTGCAAGTTCAGGCAAAGTCTGGTCCGATTCCCATTTTGAGACTGACTGCCTTGAAACGCCGAATATTTCGCCAAACTGTTCCTGAGACACCCCTGCTGCTTTGCGCATCTGTGATATTTTTTCGCCAAAAGTCATCTGTTTCACCTCTTATGATTTTATAGCTTTATTATAACATCACAAACGAAAAAATCTATATATCACCAGTTGAATTGTGTCAACTGCAGCTTTACATTGTGTTTTCTTCTATAAAAATACCGCAGACAACAATTGTCTGCGGTAAATTTATTGAATTATTTAACTGCTTCCAGCAAAGCTTCTACTTTGTCTGTTTTTTCCCAGTTAACGCCAAGGTCTTCACGACCGATATGACCGTAAGCTGCAAGCTGACGGTAGATTGGTTTTCTGAGGTCAAGTGTTTCGATGATTGCCTGTGGGCGGAGATCAAACACTTTGGAAACTGCCTGTGCGATTTTTTCTTCGCAAATTGTTCCTGTGCCGAATGTATCAACGAGTACAGAAACAGGTTCTGCAACGCCGATAGCGTATGCGATCTGAACTTCACATTTTTTTGCAAGACCTGCAGCAACAATATTTTTTGCAACATATCTTGCAGCATAAGCAGCACTGCGGTCAACCTTTGTTGGGTCTTTGCCGGAGAAAGCGCCGCCGCCGTGACGTGCATAACCGCCGTATGTGTCAACGATGATTTTTCTGCCTGTAAGACCGGAGTCACCCTGTGGACCACCTACAACAAAACGGCCTGTTGGGTTGATGTGGTATTTTGTGTTTTCGTCAAGAAGATTTGCAGGAATGATTGGTTTGATAACATGTTCCATCATGTCTGCAACAATCTGTTCGTGTGTTGCTTCAGGACCGTGCTGTGTGGAAAGAACAACTGTATCAATTCTTGTTGGAACACCGTCGTTGTATTCAACAGTAACCTGTGTTTTGCCGTCTGGACGGAGGTAGTCAACAACACCTGTTTTTCTTACTTCAGCAAGTCTTTTTGAAAGTTTATGTGCAAGGGAGATTGGCATTGGCATAAGTTCAGGAGTTTCGTCACAAGCAAAACCAAACATCATACCCTGGTCACCGGCACCGCCTACTGTATCGTTTGTACCCATAGCAATGTCAGGAGACTGTTCGTCAATAGCTGTAAGCACAGCAACTGTGTCACAGTCAAAACCAAATTTTGCTCTTGTGTAACCAATTTCTTCTACAACTTTTCTTGCAATTTTAGGAAAATCAACATAACAGCTTGTTGTAATTTCGCCCATGCAGAAAACCATACCTGTTGTAACTGCTGTTTCGCAAGCTACACGTCCGTCAGGGTCGTTTGCAAGGATAGCGTCAAGAACTGCGTCGGAAATTTGGTCAGCAACTTTATCTGGATGACCTTCTGTTACGGATTCGGATGTAAATAACATTTTTGCCATAAATTTTCTCCTTTTTGATAAATGTGTTTTATTCAAGAACTTAACTTTTTAACAATAAAAAAGCTCGCAGGCAAAAACCTGTGAGCTATAATGACTTATCTCTCGGTTTTTTACCGTTGGATTTAGCACCTTGCCAAAAGCAGGTTGCCGGACTTCACTGGGCCAATTCCCTCTGTCTCTCTTAATAAGTTAAATTCAATTTTCAAATATATTATATGGTATTATGCATAACTTGTCAATAATATTTTTAGTGATTTTTACCACGAAGTATTGGTGCCAACGGTTTGTAGATAAGCATTGTGATAACTACGCTGAGCATACCTTTGATAAATGTATAAGGCATATTGAACCATACAAGTGCATCGATAAGTGTTTCAACATTCGGGTTGATTGCCTGGTATGCGCCAATGATTGCTTCCATTGGTGCCATAAGATTTGCATATACAGGATATGTAATAAAATAGTTTGTGAATATTGAAAGCACTGCCATTGTTGCCGCTCCTATAACAGAAGCTATAACAGCACCTTTTTTGGTTTTCATTTTCTGATAAATGAAACCTGCAGGTGCAACAAACATTGCCCCAAGCAGAAAGTTGGAAAGTTCACCTACACCACCTGTTGTTGTAAAAAACAGGTTGATAAGGTTTTTGATAAAACATACCGTCACACCTGAAACAGGACCAAAGGTAAATGATGCAAGCAAAGCAGGAAGTTCAGACAAATCCATCTTGATAAAACTTGGCATCAGCGGTACATTAAAGCTGAAAAACATCAGCACTGTGGAAACTGCAGAAAGCATTGCAACAGATGTGAGTTTTCTTGTATCTGTTCTTTTTGTTCTTTTGTTCATTTTGTTACCTCACAAATATAAATATTAAAGAGGTCTGTTCTGGAGTGTTAGCTTTTATAATAAAAAAGCCTGACTGCAATGCAATCAGGGCTTGAATCATACATAATAAGCTGTATCTTTCATCCGGACTATACCGTCGGCTTTGGAATTTCACCAAATCAGCGCATAAAAGCGGTCGTGGGCTTTACCACCGGTGAGGAATTACACCTCGCCCTGAAACAGACATTTCACTACTAATATATCACTGTTTATAAGTTTGTCAATATTTAAAATCATTATCTGAAAAATAATTGTGAAAAACATTTCAATCTGTTGATATAGTTTAATTTTGCTGATAAAATATTTCCCGGAGGTATGTTTATTATGAATTTTTTAGAAAATATTTACTTCAAAATTTTCGGTAAGGTTGAACTTACTACAACGCTTATCGCACTTGCTGCTGCCCTTGTTATTTTTGCACTTTCAAACGGTATCGGCAATTTTCTTGGCAAAAGATCAGATATCATTACCAATAAACTGTTTGGAAAACATGATGAAAACATCAAAAATGCAATCAGCAAAAGCCTTGCAAAACCTGTAAAAATGTTTATTCAGATGACAGGCCTGCTCATCGCTTTCCTTATTGTACCTTTCAATATTTCTGTTGCTACTGTTATTGATGCTTTCGCGATTAAAGTTTATCGCCTTGGGATTATTGTTGTAGCCGGCATGCTGATTGCCAATATAATTGACAGCATACAGTATTTTTCACCTAAATTTTCAGCCAGCGAAAACAAAACTCTTCTTGTGTTCTTTATCAAAATTGCAAAAGCACTTGTATGGGTTTTTGTTGCTGCAATTATGCTTAAAGAAATCGGTTATGATGTAACAGGGCTTGTTGCCGGCCTTGGTCTTGGCGG
Organism: Oscillospiraceae bacterium; assembly: GCA_045657565.1. Taxonomy (GTDB): domain Bacteria; phylum Bacillota; class Clostridia; order Oscillospirales; family Ruminococcaceae; genus RGIG3102. The sequence goes on from JAZOTI010000008.1 coordinate 8,465, forward strand.
CGTTATTCTCGCTTTGGCTGCACAGGATACAGCCAGCAACCTTTTTGCAGGTATTGTTATTCTTTTTGACAAACCATTTGCTATCGGTGACTGGGTTTCTGTTGCCGGCATGGAAGGTGTTGTGGAAGAAATGAGTTTCCGTTCCTGCAGAATCAGAACCTTTGACAATGCACTTATCGCAGTACCAAACTCCAAACTTGGCAGTGACAGTGTTATCAACTGGACAAAAATGCCTTTCAGAAAAACAAGATTTACAATAGGTCTTCTTTACTCCACAAAGAAAGAAACCCTTAAGAAAGTGTGTGATGATGTAAAAGCAATGCTTGCTGAATATGAACAGATTAAACAGGACAATATTCTTGTAATGTTTGACAGTTTCAATGCTTCGAGCCTTGATATAGTTATTCAGTACCACACTTATCTCACTGGCGGTGCAGATTTCTTTAAACTTAAAGAAGAAATTCAGTACAGAGTTATGGATATTGTGGAAGCAAACGGCACAGACTTTGCTTACAACACTCAGACAATTATCCTTGAAAAAGGCGAATAGTTTTAAACTGTTGCCTGTAAATATTAAAAAAATAAACCACAGCAAGTACAAACCTGCTGTGGTTTTGTTTTTTATAATTCTGTTACAGTTTCGTCTATCGGCAGTCTTGAAAAATGCTTTGGTGACGGTTTAGCGTCCTGAGCAGGATATCCGATATCCAGCATACATACAGGCACAATATTCTGAGGCAAATTGAAGGTATCGATGATATCCTGTGTGTGATATCCCCTTACCCACAGTGTACCAAGACCTAATTCTGTTGCCTGCATCATCATCGCGGTTGTCACAATGGAACAGTTCATTTCGCCTGAATCAAAATCATCGCCGTACTTGTCTGCCTTCCAGCTGATATTTTTATCATAACAGATAAGCAATACAACAGGTGCATTAAACGCATATCGGCACACACTGCGAACCTTGTTCAGTGCTTCTTCACTTTTTAAAATAAAAATTCTCTGTGGCTGTTCATTGACAGATGTTGGTGACATTCTGCCAGCCTGCAGAATTTTGTCCAGTTTTTCCTGTTCAACTTTTTTTGCATCAAAGTTTCTTACAGCATAACGCTGTTGCATAAGTTCAATAAATTCCATAACTGTCTGCTTCTAACGATTAGTACATTGGATTCATACCCTGTGCTGCAGGATCAGGAGTTTTTTCTGGTTCATCTGCAACAAGAGATTCTGTTGTGAGTACCATTGCTGCAACGGAAGTTGCGTTCTGAAGTGCAGAACGTGTAACTTTAGTTGGGTCAACGATACCTTCAGCAATCATATCGCAGTAAACTTCTGTCTGTGCATTGTAACCGTAGTTAACTTTGCCAGAAGAAATGATTTTGTCGATAATAACGCTGCCTTCAACACCTGCGTTTGCTGCAATCTGACGTACAGGTTCTTCAAG
>JAZOTI010000009.1:0-7413 GCA_045657565.1 Oscillospiraceae bacterium
AGCAAAAGGTGAAAGTGTTGGCGATACAGTAAGCGTTATCAGCTACTATGCAGATATTATCGCAATGCGTCATCCTAAAGACGGTTCCGCATTCAAGTCGATCGTAGCCATGTCGTTCTGTGCGCCAAGGAGTTGTAAAAGTTTATTGTCTTCCTAAGACCGCTTGGCCTCCGACTTCAGCAAAAGGTGAAAGTGTTGGCGATACAGTAAGCGTTATCAGCTACTATGCAGATATTATCGCAATGCGTCATCCTAAAGACGGTTCCGCATTCCGTGCAAGCCAGTATACAAAAATTCCAATCATCAATGCAGGTGACGGCAGCCATCATCACCCAACTCAGACACTTACAGACCTTATGACAATCCGTCGCCGTCACGGCAGACTGAACAATCTTACAGTTGGTTTCTGTGGTGACCTTAAATACGGCAGAACAGTGCATTCACTTGTAAAAGCAATGTCCCGTTACGAAGGCGTACACTTTGTGTTCATCTCACCAAAAGAACTTGAAATTCCAAGATATATCATCGAAGAATATCTCAAGGATTCAGGTTGTACATACGAAGAAGTTACAGACCTTACAGCAGCAATGCCTGCACTTGATATTCTCTATATGACACGTATCCAGCGTGAACGCTTTGATGACCAGGATGAATATCTCCGTCTTAAAGACAGCTATATTCTCACACCTGATCATCTTGTAAACGCTAAAAAGGAAATGGCTGTGCTTCATCCGCTGCCACGTGTTAATGAAATCACTCTTGCAGTTGATGATGACGAAAGAGCAAAATACTTTGAACAGGCAGGCAATGGCGTATATGTTCGTATGGCACTCATCCTTTCCTTGCTTGGCATGACAGATTTCGACACAGAAAAAGCAGAAGCAACACATGATGAAGTTGTACACCTTGAATGCGAATGCAAAAACAGCAAATGTATTACAAACAGCGAAGATGAAACAATGCCAATATTTGTTAAAGGCGAAAATGGCAGAGTACGCTGCAAATTCTGTGATCAGTATATTGACTAAAACTATATGTTATAAATTAAAGGGATAGCTGCAAAAGCTATCCCTTTTTTGTTATCGATTATGATGCTAAAGATTGTTTCTGTTAAAGCTATCTCAATTTAAACACCCACATATCAATTACACCAAGAACTTCCCTGATGAGTGCAGGAATAAACACAAAAAAATCAGTTTTGGTGCTTAAAGCATGTGCGTTTTCAAATCCGCAGTGTTCTGCATAGGTTTTTGCGCGGTATATATGGAAAGAGTTGGTTATAAACACAATACTTTCGTGTTTTATGTTTCGGTTTTCAAGTATTTCCTTTGAAAAACGGTAGTTTTCCTGTGTTGATTGTGATTTGTCTTCTTCGATAATAATAGCTTCAGGGATTCCTTTTTCCAGCAGATAGTTTTTCATAACAGCAGCTTCAGTGGTGTCTTTCTGCCTTGCAAGACCGCCTGCAACAACAATATATATGTCGCTGTTTTTTTCATAGTATTCAACTGCTGCATCAAGCCTTGCCTGTAAAGTTACATTTGGTCTGCCGTTTTTTACACCGCTTCCAAGAACAATGACAACATCTTCATTGTATGTAACATTGGTGTGACTGTAAGACAGAATAAGTCCCATACATACGATGTATACAATAATGCCTATGATTGCAAGATATTTTAACCACAACAGTACTCCATGCGATGTAAAAGTCCATATTTCTCTGTGGAATTTCGCAAATACAGCACAGCATACGCTTAGCCCGTAAACAATAAAAAGACCTACAGAAATATTGCCTCGTACAGTGAGTACAATTCCGTCCAGTAAAAACAGCGCAGAAAGTATATAAAAAACAGCAGAAATAATAATCAACCCCCGATTGTAAATATTTATAATAAAAGTAAAGTTTAACAATTAAATAATAATAGTGTATATTCTGTTAAATATTTTTCCAGTGCTTGACTAAAAAAGTCAGTATGTTAATATAGTGTATATAATTGTACTGTCATATTTAATACAGTTTTAAACAATACATATATAACTATATAATATTATAAAAAAACAGTCAAATAGATTTCTCTCATTGTAAAGGATGTGATGCAATGATAAAGGTAGAGAATCTGCGAAAAGTTTATAAAGTAGGCACCGAAAAGGTTGTTGCTCTGGACAATATAAATCTTGAAATTGAAAAAGGGGAGTTCTGCTGTATTGTAGGCACTTCAGGCAGCGGCAAATCCACACTTCTCAATCAGCTTGCCGGACTGGAAAAACCTACAAAAGGTACTGTTACGATAAACGGCGAAAATGTTTCAAAAATGAATGAAAAGCAGCTTGCAGTTTTCCGACAGAACAACATAGGTTTTATCTTTCAGTCGTATAATCTGCTTCCTACACTCACAGCGGTGGAAAATGTTGCGTTTCCTCTTGTTTTCAAAGGTGTGGACAAGAAAGTCAGGGAGAAAAAAGCCAAAGCAATTCTGAAAGAGATGCAGATGGCAGACAGAATGAACCATAAACCTACGGAACTTTCCGGCGGTCAGCAGCAGAGAGTTGGTATAGCAAGGGCTTTTGTGGGCAAACCAAAGGTTATTTTTGCCGACGAGCCTACAGGCAACCTTGACTCAAAAACAACCGAACAGGTTATGGATATGCTTATGGATATATCCGAAAAAAACAATATAACATTTGTAATGGTAACTCACGATCCTGAACTTGCAAAAAAAGCAAAAAGGGTAATTACAATTGTGGATGGTGCCATTATTGACGATACAAAAAATAAAACCGAAGGTGATAAAAATGAAAAACAATAAAGCAGTAAGAATTTTATGTATTGTTCTTGCAATAGCAATGGTGCTTACCTGTCTTGTACCGGTTCTCAGTGTTTTTGCAGCAACACCTACAGAAAACACAGATGCATTTGTAGTTAACTTTACAGTTAAAAACGACACAGGACTTCTCAAAAAAGGTGAAACAGCGGATGTGGATGTTGTAGTTTCTGACCAGAGACTTAAATATGACACAACTCCTGCTACAGCAGAAAATATCACAGTGTCTCTTGTGCCGGGTTCTTTCACAGCGGGCGAAACATCAAAAACTGTTCACAGCAGTGAAAACGGTATGAGTTATACAGTACATTTCAAAAATGTAGTGTATAACGGCGGTGATGCAACATTCAGTTTTAATGCTACATATACAGACGAAAACGGTGCACCTGTTGCTGTTCCAATGCAGACATTCACACATACAGTGACACAGATTGCAGCAGAACCAACACCTACTCCAACACCAACACCGGAAGCATCAGCAATGCCACTTGCTTTTGAAATTGATACAACAAAAGATGTATTTATCCAGAACTACGCTGTTGTGGATATGAATGGCAACGAAGTTACAAAAGTAAACCCTGGTGATACAGTAAAACTTGCTTTCAGTGTTGTGGACAATCGTGTTACATATTTCAGCACAGCCCCTCAGGTTATCCGTGCAAGAATGTCTCAAGGTGCTTTTGTCAATAACAACGTGAACGACGTTTCCTGTCAGGTGAGGGATTTAGGTACAATTGACGGCCGCAAAATTCTTGGTTATTCAGTTGTGTTCCACAATGTTACATATCAGGGCGGTACACCTGATGTTTCCTTTGATGTAAGCTATATCAATAAACAGAATGGTCAGGAAGTTCCGCTTTCTGTGCCATACACTCTTCTTACACAGAATATTACACAGGCAGTCGACGATATTCCGGAACCAAAGGTTGTACTCAACAGTGCAGACTACGGCGGTGCAGCATATATCGGCAAAAACTTTACACTTTCAACAGTTGCAACCAATACATCAGAATATGTTGAGCTCGAAAATGTGTCTGTAAGAGTAGAACTTCCATCAGGTATGACAATGGCTTCAGGCAACAGTCAGGCACTCATCGGCACTGTTCCTAAAAACGGCACAATCAGCCACAATTTTGACCTTATTGTTTCAGGTGCAGAAAATGGTGTTACAAATATGCCGGTAAATATTGTTTATGAATTCGAAGCTTATGTAAAAGGCGCAAGAAAAACATATTCAACACAGCAGACTGTAGCAATAAATATTGAGCAGGAAACAAAGTTTGAAATTTCCAAACTTGAATATATGGAATCCGTTACACAAGGGGAAGAAATGGTAATTACAGCCTATCTCCTCAACAAAGGTAAAACAGCGGTAAACAATGTAACTGCTGAAATCCAGAGTGATATGATTGATGGTCCGCAGACAGTATTTGTTGGCAACATTATGCCAGGTTCAGAAGGTATGGCAGATGTTTATTTCTATGTAAACCAGCTTGGTCTCACAAGTGGTAAACTTATCATCACATACGAGGATTCCAAAGGCAGACCATCATCTATGGAAAAAGATTTTTCTTTTGAAGTAATGGAACCTTATGTATGGGACGAACCTGTATTCAATGAACCTGTAATTGTTGAAAAAGAATCCAATACAGGTCTTTACATCGGCATTGGTGCAGTTGTTGTTGCTGCAGCAGTTGCAGCAGTTGTTATAACCAAAAAACGCAAGGCTAAAAAATTGACAGAGGACGAAGATGAAGATATCTGATTTAATTAAAATTTCTACAGATAATCTTAAACGACGCAAAGGCAGAACAATCCTCACGGTTTTAGGCGTTATTATAGGCACATGTTCTATTGTAATGATGGTGTCAATCGGTGTTGCAATTGATAAAAGCAATGAAGATATGATTCAGAATATGGGAGATCTGACCCGTATCAATATTTACAACTGGGGCGGCGGGGAAGAAAAAAAGGAACTCACTGACGAAGTTATAGCACAGATTCAGGCAATGGAACATGTAAAGGTTGCCACTCCAATCTATCAGTCGCAGTATCTTAACACTATCACTATCAATGGCGGCAGCAGCGGCAAGTACGAATGGAACGGATGGATTGGAGACAGTATTGTGGGTATGTACCGCGAGGCCTTGCCGGAATATGGGTATGAACTTATAGAAGGCAGATATCTTGAAGATGGTGACAAACCTTTTACTGCCATTGCAGGGCAGTATGCCGGATATGAATTTTACAACCCAAAACGTCAGTGGCCACATAACTATGTAAACCGCGAACCGGATGAAAACGGTGTTATACCGGACCCGTTTGTTGATGTTTTTAAAGATAAACTTGTTCTCAAGGCAAAACCAAATGATGAAAACGGAAAAACCATCGAAAAAACTATCAAGGTTGTAGGTCAGGTCAAAGAGGACTGGAACAAGGGTTATGAAACATATTCAGGTTTTATTATGGATATGGAAGACTTGATTGCACTTGAGCAGGAGTACATAAAGGTCAACAAAATAAGAGTCAATGGCGGCAAAAATCAGAAAAGAGTTTACAACAATGCGGTTGTAAAGGTTGATGAAATGGATAATGTGGAAGATGTCCTTGCAGCTATTGAAGATATGGGGTACGATACATATTCACCGACAAGCTATCTTGACGAAATGAAAAAGCAGACACAGACAATTCAGCTTATTCTTGGTGGTCTTGGCAGTATTTCAATGCTTGTTGCGGCAATCAGCATCGCTAATACGATGACAATGGCGATATACGAACGACGCAGAGAAATAGGGATTATGAAGGTTCTGGGTTGTGAAGTCAAGTACATCAGAGGTATGTTCCTCACCGAATCTGCAGGTATAGGATTTTTGGGTGGTATTGTGGGCATAGTGATATGCTATGGTCTGTCATTTCTGCTTAACTATATTGGCAATTCACTAATGGGGGGCTACGGCACTACATATATTTCTATAATTCCTTTGTGGCTTGCATTGCTTGGCGTGGGTTTTTCCACTTTTGTTGGTATGCTGGCTGGTTATATTCCTGCAAACAGAGCAGTTAAAATCAGCGCTCTTACAGCTATTAAAAACGAATAGGATTATTGACAATTATAAAAGCACCTGTAAAATGTATGCAGGTGCTTTTAAATTTACCTAAAATTAATTATTCATTGAATATTAATTTTTTATAATAAATTTTTTCTTTTTATGGTGGTAATATATCTATATTATTATCAGTGAGGCTGTATATGAAGAAAAAAACACTTCTTTTTGTAATTACATTACTGCTTACAGCTGCTGTGATATTCACAGCAGTATTTGCTGTGTCGGGTGTGAGCAGGAAATATATAGATAAAAACACACAGATGACTGCTGCAGTTGTTGATTTGACAAAAGTTTTCGCTGAAACAGACAGTGAAAATGTATTTAAAGTAAAGTTAAATGAAATGACAGATTATTTTGCAGAAAATGACATAAATACTGTTATAATCCCTTTCAATGAAGGAAAAACAGCAATTGCGGATGCAGGCGTCTTTTCAAAAGGTATAAAGACAGCAGAATATATCAAAGATGATATATTGATACAGATAAAAAGACCTGTTGAAAAATCAGGTGTTCAGATAATAACAGAAATTGACTGCACAGGTCTTGATAAAAATGAAATTGTACTTTCGGTAAATCAGATAGCGTCAAAATACAGAACAGCAGGTATTATGCTTAAAAATGCGGATGCATCTGTGTTCAACGATATCGCCACAGATATGAAAAAAATACTTAAAAAATATTGGTTTGGCGTAAGGCTGGAGAATATTAATGCAGCACAGAATGTACCCGATGGCACTGCGAATCTGTTTGTGTTTGAGAATGTAAGCGAAAAAGAATACTCACAGGCAAAATCAACATCTTTTGCTGATAAAAAAATACTGCTTGATTACAACAGCGAAAATTTCCTCAGCAATATGTTTGTTCTGTCAAACTTTGGCAGTTGCGACGGTGCTGTAATTACTGAATATACTGTTCCTGATACAGATTTAACCTTTATAAACAGTATGAAAAACACAACAGATGAACTTGATGTATTTGAGTTTGAAATTGATAATTCCTTTGTCGTTACAAATCCTGCCAAAAATACCGAAACAACAGCACAGGGGATTTTTGTGACAGGTATATGCGATAAAACTCAGCCTGTTTATATAAACGGAACTCTGGTGAATACTGCAGCTGATGGAACTTTCGGTCATTTTATTCACCTGTCAGAAGGCGAAAACACAATTCAGGTTGTTCAGGGGGATAATACTGATGTAAGAACCGTTGTGCGAAAAACAAAAAAGAACAACGAAAACATTAAACTGAAACACGATACAACTTTAAAAGCAGGCGAAGGGCAGATTGTGGAACCATTCAATCCTCTTACCAGCATACTTTTGGATGCCGATGACGACAGTTCCATAATAGATGGAGTTCAGCCAGGTGTGCAGCTGATTGTAAAAGACACAGGCCGCACAGAAAGAGACGGACAGTACACATATGCGTACAGGCTGTCAAATGACGGTTATATTCTTGCAAAGAATGTTGTCTGGGTTGAAGAA
>JAZOTI010000010.1:0-9426 GCA_045657565.1 Oscillospiraceae bacterium
TTATATACACGGCGTACTTCCGGCACATAGCCTTCCGGCATATAACTCCACACATTTACCAGCAACGTGGACCAGGTCTGTTCCGGTTTTTCGCCTACAGGTGATATGGTCTGGCTGTCGGAAACGCTTTCATCGCCGCTGCCCTGAGTGCTACTGTCTGTGTTTTCTTCCGCTGTGTCGGAAGATGAATCTTCTGCTGTACTTTCATCAGTTTCGTTTTCTGATGTATCGGTGATATTTGTGTCGGAAGACGGCAGTGAACTTTCGTCCCTGTTTAAAAGGAACTTAATGCCTTTCACTGCAAAAAACACCGCAAGCACCACAACTGCAAGCATAGCCGCCAGCATAATGCATGCTTTTATTCTCTTTTTTCTCAGACGTTTTTTTCGCTTTGCCTGTCTGAGTTTTTCTGCCTGTTCTCTTGTCATATTTACTCCATTTCGCCCATTGTGTACATTGTGAGTGTTACGGCGCTGACTGCCGCAGTTTCACAGCGGAGAATGCGTTTGCCCAGAGATATTGTTTTTGCGCCGTTTTCTGCAAGGATTTCACATTCTTTTTCACTGAAACCGCCTTCACTGCCGATGATAACACTTACATTTTCCATTGCACTGAAGTCAATCTCCTTAAGGGGACACTGGGCGTGTTCGTAGAAAAACAGGTTTACATCGTTGTTTTTCATTTCCTGCACCATCTGCTTGAAGGTGAGTGTGTCGCCAATTTCCATAGGGACGCTGCGGCCGCACTGTTTTGCGGCTTCTGCAGAGATTTTTGCAAGACGCGCCTTTTTGTTGTCCTCTTTTTTGCTTTTCTGTGCAACACAGAATTCGCTGATAAAAGGCACAAGTTTTTTTGCGCCAAGTTCACAGCTTTTCTGCACAATGAACTCCAGCTTGTCGCTTTTTGGCAGAGCCATATAAACTGTAAGGTTTTTGGTTGGTTCCGCCTGGTTTTTCTGTTTTGAAGTCACCTCAAAGGTGATGGTTTTTTCGTTTACGTCCTTTGCAACTGCAGTGTAGTCAAAGCCTTCCCTGTCGCAGAGGATAACTTCATCCCCTGCTTTGAGACGCATAACACGGCAGAGGTGAACAGCCTCGCTGCCTTCCACCGTTGCAATATTGTCCTTTATTTCTGTCAAAAAATATCTGTGTGCCATAATTTTTGTTTTTATATCTATATGTATTGTGTGAAGGGCGGTATATTCCGCCCTGTTTCAGGTTTTGATTTTGTTTTTTGATACTGCTGTGTGATATGAGAGAATCTCTCATTTTTTACAGCCGATATCCGCCCGTTATGCTGCACAAATCAAACAGATACTGCGGCATAACTGCTTAAAAAGGTTATATCAGTCCGTCATTTTCAGCAGCTTGAAATCCAGAATTCTGTCCACATTTGCCTTTGCGGTTTCGTAGTCGGGATAGGTGCCGATTTTCTTTTTGCGGAGATTGTTATCGTAAGGATGTGCATAAACATAAAACTTTTTGCCCACCTGACTTATGGAAAAATGGTCAATATCGGTGGAAAAATGTTTGTTTTCGTTTTTGATTATTTTAAGCAATACTTCACTGAGCATCAAAAGCACCCCGAATCACATTTTCGCTGTCAGCACAGGTTGCAACATTGCCCTGGAAAATTCCCGGTTTGCCGCCGCCTTTGCCCCCAAGGACTGCGCAAACTGCACGGCCCAGCTTGTTGGTGTCAACTTCAGATGAGATAATGCAGATTTTGCCCTGACCATCCTCCTGTGGGGAAAGCACAGCTGCTGTTGAGCATTTTTTGTTAAGTTCCGCACAGAGACGCTGAATATCACCGCTTGTGAGGTTTTCCTTTACAATGCAGCCAAAGCTGCCTGCCTGTACATCTGCACACCAGTGGCTGAAAAGTTCACTTTTAGCTGCAGCAAGCTGCATTTTAAGGGCTTCGCATTCCTTGATTTTATCAGAAACCTTTGCGGAAACTTCGTCGGTTTTTGCGCTTAACATATGACTGATTTCCAGCACATCGGTGTTCTTTTTCATATAATCAGCAAAAACGCGTTTGCCGCAGTCGAAGAAAATTCTTGTGCCGCCCTTGTAGTTCATGCTGTCCTTTGCCACAATCATCTGCACCTGACCTGTTGTTTCAAGGTGTGTGCCACAGCATGCGCAAACATCGGCATCCCCTGCTGTAACAATGCGCACAGGGCCCTGCAAAGCTTTTTTACTGCGGTATTCCAGTTTGGAAATATCAGGGTAATCTGCAGTTACTGGCTGATTTTTGAGGATAATTTCGTTGGCCATATCAACTGCACGGTCAATTTCTGCCTGAGTGAGGGGGCCGCTTAAATCGATGGACATATCATTTTCGGTGAGATGGAAGCCAACATTTGCATAGCCGTAAAGCTGATAAATAATGCCTGAAAGGATATGTTCCCCTGTGTGCTGCTGCATAAGGTCAAAACGGCGTTCAAAATCGATTTTGCCGTTTACCACTGTGCCTGCAGGAATTTCTGTATAGGAATGGTGATAGATAACCTCTTCCTTTTCTTTGGCAAAGAACACTTCCGCCCTGCTGCCTTCAAAGGTCAGAACGCCCATATCGCTTGGCTGGCCGCCGCCTTCAGGATAGAAGATGGTTTTATCCAGCACAATTGCATAGTAATCCTTTACCTTTTCGCAGGAAAGCACCTCTGCGGTGAATTCAGTTTCAAAGCTTGAACAGTAGAAAAGTTTTTCTGTAGCCATATGCGGCCTCCCGATAGTTTATATATTTTGCCCTCTGCAAAGTTTTGTTCCAACCTGCGGGCAGATAATTTTTAGATTTCCACAGGTGCAAATTCAACGTCACATTCAGTAACAGGGTCCTGGTCGTTGAAGATTCTCACGTGGTTAAGGAATGTAAGCAAAACATCGGCAATGTGTTCACCGCAAGGGATAAGGTACTGCTTTGTTTCGCTGTAGATGCGGCCGGAAAGGCGGCATTTTGTAAAGTTTTCGTTGAAGAGGATTTCAACAGCGTAGAAATAGTCCTCGTCATCCCAAGGGATATCAAAGAACATTTTTGTATCGTCATCCATATCCACCTCAAATTCATATCTGTTGAGATGTGTCTGTGTGATGATTGGCATATTGTAGTCAAGAATTCTGTAGAGACAGAGGCTGAAGATTGCATCGCCTTTTGGCATAAATGCCATAGTTTCGTCATAGCCGCCGCCAAAAGGTGCAAGGATGCTGTCTTCGTAAGAAAAATCAACATCAAAGTTTACATATGTCATATCCTTTGCGTGGGTTTTGCCTTCCACAACATCAACGGAAGTAACCTTTGCGGATTTTACTGTTACAAGGCCTTTGTCCATAAAAGGTGCAATGCCGATGCTTTCCACATAACCAAGCATATCAAGGCCTGTGCCGTCCTGTGTGGAAACCACGATTTCGTAGGTATCAAGTGCATCGTGTACACGGCTGAGAACAAGCTGGTCATCTTTTTTAAGTGCCTGTGCGGCTTTTACTTCCATTTCGTTGCCTTCGAGGCCGATTGTGTATTTAAAAACTGTGTTTTTCATAGATAATCTCCCTTTACATCAAAAAGCCTGCACTTGCTTTTGGCCGGTGCAGGCGGTATGTCAGTTAAAATAGTAGTGATAGTTGAAAGGCGAAAGTGCATTGCCCATTGCCGCAAGTCCACCTGTTAAAAACAGTACCGCAAACAGCACAATGCCAAGCAGCACAACCACAGCCCCAAGGCTGATAAGAACAATGAATCCTTTTCTGATTGCCGGGTCATTTCTGTTTTTGGAATGGAGAAATGCAATTATTGCAAAGGCAACAATAAACCTTGTTATAAAGCCTGTGGAAAGTATAGGAAAAAATATATTCGCCATATCCATAAGCCTCCCTTTTTACTGATAATTATATATTATACCCTTTTTGTTTCATTAAGTAAATGCTTTGGGGTGTGAAAATCAGTCCTGCATAATATATGCGTACAGGGGGTGGTTTTCGTCCATGTAGTTTTCCTTATCCCCGATAAGGTCAAGCTGATGGGAGTCGGAATTGGAGATATATGGTGTATCTTCGGTTATGTAGCCCATTTCGATAAGCCAGTCGCGTCTGGAAAGATTGTAGATTTCCACACCGTCGGCAGGGATATCCTCCGGGATTGCGCCAAGCACGCTGATTACCGAATAGCTTGGCTTGTCAATGTGGGAATAAAAACACACGCCGTCCATACTGTGGCAGATATCCACAAGTTCATAAACGGAATAGTTACAGCCGCTGATAAGCAGATGGTCAACATTGCCAAGGATTTTATCCTCGCTGTCCATTATAAGCTGGTTGCCATAAATTTCGGGAGCGTTGTCAAATTTGAGGGTGTTTTCTTCTATATGCTTTGAAAACTCCAGTGCCTTTTCCACATTTTTAAAGTAGCACAGCACATGAATATCCTCATTGGTACAGATTTCCATACCGCAGAGGTATTTTATGCCATATCTTTTGCAGGCTTCGGCCGCAGCAGGGATGTTGAGGGCCGAGTTATGGTCTGTGACTGCCACAAGTTCCAGCTGGGCAAGAAAACTCATGCCTGCAATGTTTGCAGGTGTCATATCGTCGCTGCCACAGGGGGACAGACAGGAATGGAGATGAATATCGTATTTAAGCATTTGGCTTCCTTTTCTGTATGCAGATGCATATGTTATACAGGTTGTAAGGCTAAATGTAATATTGAACAAAGGGGGCATACTCCCCATGATAATATTATATCATAGCCGGATATGCATTATGTTACAAATTTGGCAACGGTTATTTATGCAAATTTCCGCAACAAAAACCAACCCCCACACCATACTGCACGGTGCGGGGGATATTTGTATTGAATATATTTATCGGGGTGTATCTCAATAACCGGTATTACATATTAAGCATTGCAAGGGCAACCATAATCATACCGAGGGCAGTTGCCTGTTTCTTTGTCAGTTTTTCTCTGAATACAAGCAGGCCTGCAAGGGTGATAACCACAATGCAGCCAACGCTGAATGTTGGGAAAGCGATAACCGCAGGGATATAGTTGAGGGAAACCAGCAGGAACTTGCTGCTGAGATAGTTTGGCACGCCCATAAGCACACCAAAGATAAATTCCATTTTGCCGATTTTCTGTTTTTTGTACAGCATAAGGCTGACACAGAGAACGCCTGCCACTATAAATATGTACAAAAGAAAGTTATCTGCAAGGGCAAGGTTGCCGATTTCTTCGTGGATTTTGCTCATCACGTCGCCGAGACCTGCACAGATGAGCAGCATGATAAGGGCAAACTTGCTGTTGACGCTGTTTTCGCCTTTTTCAAAGTTGATGAGGATAATTGCAAAGATAGCAATGCAGAAGCCGATTATCTGCACAACGCTTGGTGCTTCTTTGAATACAACAAGGGAAACTGTTACCGGCACAAGGAGACCAAGTTTCATAAATGTTGCAGGCAGCACAACGCCGTTCTGTTTGATGTTGTACTGCAAAAGCACAAATGCGCCGAGATATGCAATGCCGCCGATAACGCCAAGGCCGGCTGCAAGGCCAACGCCCTGCTGGGTTGTGACAATGTTGCCGATGCCTGTGTCCAGGGCTGCAACCACTATACAGGTGATGTAGTTCATTGCCAGCATTGCAACATCACCTTTGATTTTGCCTTCACTTGTGCGCATAAGCAGGCTGAGCATACTGCTGAAAAGAATTGCTACGATAAGATAAAGCATAAATTACCCCTTAAAAACTATGGGGCGATAACTTTTCGCCCCATTTGTATTTGATATGACGGGCAGAAAATTCTGCCTGCGTTCAGCTGATTTAAACAGAAAGTTATTAAACGTTGAAACGGAACAAAGTTACGTCGCCGTCTTTCATAACATATTCCTTGCCTTCACTGCGCACAAGGCCTTTTTCCTTTGCAGCAACCATTGTGCCGCAAGCCATAAGGTCATCAAATGCGATAATTTCAGCGCGGATAAAGCCGCGTTCAAAGTCAGAGTGGATTTTGCCTGCTGCCTGTGGTGCTTTTGTGCCGCGTGTGATTGTCCAGGCACGAACTTCTTCAGGGCCTGCTGTCAGATAGCTGATAAGACCAAGCAGTGTGTAGCTTTCTTTGATAAGGTTGTCAAGACCGCTTGTTGTAAGACCGAATTCTGCAAGGAATTCTGCTTTTTCAGCTTTGTCCATATCTGCAACGTCTTCTTCAATTTTAGCACAGATTGGCATGCAGCCGCTTTTGTCTGCTTTTGCCTTTTCAGCAACAAGTGGGTAGTATGTGTTGTTTTCGATGCCGTCCATTACGTCTTCTTCGCTCAGGTTGCATGCATAGATAACAGGTTTTGCGCTGAGAAGCGGCATTTCGTAGAACCATTCTTTTTCGTTGTCGCTGAGAAGTTCAAAGCCGCGTGCGTTTTTGCCGTCGCCAAGCCATTCAGCAAGTCTTTCCAGCATTTCAAGGCAGTCGCCGAGCTTTTTGTCGCCTTTCATAGCTTTTTTTGTTCTGTCGATACGGCGTTCAACAATTTCAAGGTCGGAGAGAACAAGTTCAAGGTCGATTGTTTCGATATCACGGATAGGGTCAACACTGCCTTCAACGTGGATGATGTCTGTTGAGTCAAAGCAGCGCACCATATGGATGATTGCGTCAACTTCACGGATGTGGCTGAGGAACTTGTTGCCAAGACCTTCGCCGTGGCTTGCGCCTTTTACAAGACCTGCAATGTCAACAAATTCGATGATGGCAGGTGTATATTTTTTAGGGTTGTACATTGCTGCAAGTTTGTCCAGTCTTTCGTCAGGAACAGCAACAACGCCTACGTTTGGCTCAATTGTGCAAAACGGAAAGTTTGCGCTCTGTGCGCCCGCATTTGTAATAGCATTGAAAAGTGTGCTTTTGCCAACGTTAGGCAAACCAACGATACCTAATTTCATATTTATATATCTCCTTTGAATAAATCCTTTGTCTTAAGGTGATTTACATACTTATCTATCATAATATGATACACTATTTTTGCTTAAAAGTCTACAGATTATATAACAAAACCGCAAATATAAAAGGTTCTGAATTTAACATTCAGAACCTTTCTGCATATATTGATTTTATTGCGGGATATGGTTACAGACACATTTTATAGATGTTTACAACATCGGCAGGTGTCAGTGTTTTAAAACCGTTTATGGTGCTGCCTTTGCAGGCCTTTTTGGCCATTGTTTCAAACAGCTCTTCACCTATGCCGATTTTAGCAAAACTGTCATCAAGGCCAAGCGTTTCAAAGAAAAATTCTTCCAGCTTTGCTATTGCAAGTTCTGCAATTTCCATTGGTGCAAGGGTGCTGTCTATGCCAAATACATTCACGCCGAATTTTACATATCTGCCAACGTTTTCTTCACACAGGCAGTATCTCATCCATCGCGGAGTCAGTATGGCAAGGCCAAGGCCGTGGGTGATGTCGTAAAAGGCCGAAAGCTCGTGTTCCATGGAGTGGCAGCTCCACTTGCAGGTCTGGCATGCGCGGGAAAAACGGCTTATTGCCCAGCTGGATGTCCACATCAGGTTTGCGCGTGCTTCGTAGTCATCGGGTTTTTCCAGTGCCACAGGTGTGTACCTGATCACCGTTTTCATCATGGTTTCCATAAAGCTGTCCAACAGATACATTCCGTCGCTGTCGTTGAAATATGTTTCCATAATATGTGACATTATATCTGCCGAACCGCATGCAGTCTGATATCTGTTTACGGAATAGGTCAGTTCAGGGTTAAGGAAGGATACTTTTGGATAAAGCAGTGGTGAAGCACAGCCCTTTTTTTCGTTGGTTTCAGGGTTGGAGATAACCCCGTTCATATTCATTTCCGAGCCTGTTGCGGCAAGGGTGAGAATTGTCACAAGGGGCAGAGCCTTATGCGGAACTGCCGATGAGGAGAAAAAGTCCCACACGTCAAAATCCACACAGGCGCCGGCAGCAATCCATTTTGAAGCATCTATCACCGAGCCGCCACCTATGGCAAGGATAACATCAACACCGTTTTCCTTGCATATCTGTGCACCTTTGCGCACCGAATCAACCCTTGGGTTTGGTTCTATGCCCGGAAGATCATAAATTTCAAAACCGTTTTGCTTAAGCTGTGTCACAACTTCATCATAAAGTCCGGTTTTTTTAACCGAGCCGCCACCGTAGGTCAGCAGCACTTTTTTGCCGTATACGGCCAGTTCTGCCGAAAGATTGTGCAGCTGGTTTTTGCCAAAATATATTTTTACGGGTGTTTCGTATATAAAGTCTGTCATAATATGCCTTTTTGTAATTATCTTAAATTCTGCTGTTACCGCTTTAAGCGCAGCGGAATACAATACTAACTATTTGTGTTTGGCCTTATCGGTGTACAGCACACCGCACACAAAGCTTGTAAGCGGAATGGTCATCAGCATACCAAAACTGCCTGCAATTGCCTGCAACAGTTCAACAACAATCATTTCGGTGTTGAACAGATACAAGAGGGACGGATTGCCCGCCGCCATAAGCAGAGTAACCGATAACGAAGAACCGATATATGCAAGCATAAGAGTGTTGGCCATTGTGCCGATAATGTCACGGCCTATGGCAAAACCGCTTTTCACCATCTGCAGTCGGGTGATGTCCGGCACCTGAATTCTGATTTCGCTGAGGGCAGAGGCAATATCCATAGCCACGTCCATAACTGCACCTACGGCACCTATGATAATAGCGGCGAAAACCACTGCTTTAATGCTGATTGGGTGTTCGCTGTCCAGCATAAGCAGATAAAGGGCATCTTCGTCCACAAGGCCTGTAAGATTTAAAAAGATGTCACATATAAGCACGATTATACCGCAGGTAACAACCCCTGATATACAGCCGATAATTGCGGCAGCGCTTTTGCGGTTCCAGCCGATAACTATAAGCAAAGTCATCAGAATGATGTAACAGCAGGTGATTATACTCCACACGTACACATTGCCGTGGCGCAGCACGGCAGGAATAAACACAACAAAGATGCTTGCTATTGTAAGCACAAGGGATATAAGGGTTTTAAAGCCCTGCCACCTGCCGAACACAAGCAGCAAAAGACAGAATAACCCTGCAAATACAAACAGAACAGGCACGCGGTTGAATTCGGCAAACATATAGTCCACCTCAATCATCGGGTCAGGATTGCGGTAAACCACAATCTTGTCGCCAACTTCCACCTGACGCAGTTCGATGGCGTAAAGGTGGTCCACACGCTGCACAGCCTTTTCCACAGTGCCTTTTTTGTATCCTTTGGTAAATTCGCCCTCAAACAGCACAATGCTTTCGCCGCGGGCATCAGGATATTCGGCATAAAGAGTGTTTTCGTAGGCATCGTCGATGATGTTCACAACCTTCATCTCTTCCGAAACGGTAGTTGCGCCCACATTCTGCAGTGGTGTGTCAAGGG
>JAZOTI010000011.1:0-5276 GCA_045657565.1 Oscillospiraceae bacterium
ATTCGTCGATGAATTTGTGTTCAGGAGCAATAACCATATATGTTGCACCGAAGATAGTATCTGGGCGTGTTGTATAGATTTCCAGCACGTGGCCTTCAGTTGTGTTGAATTTTACCTGTGCGCCTTTTGAGCGGCCAATCCAGTTTTTCTGCTGTGCAACAACCGGTGGAATAAAGTTTACAGTATCCAGGTCATCAATAAGTTTGTCTGCATATTCTGTAATTTTCAGAATCCACTGGCTTTTATTTTTGTGTACTACTTCACCACCGCAACGTTCACAAACGCCGTTTACAACTTCTTCGTTTGCCAGTACAACTTTACAGTTTGTGCACCAGTTTTCGTTCATTTCTTTTTTATAAGCAAGGCCCTGTTTGTAAAGCTGGATAAAAATCCACTGTGTCCATTTGTAGTAATCTTTGTCAGTTGTGTTGATTTCTCTGTCCCAGTCGAAAGAGAGACCAAGCATTTTGAGCTGCTGTTTAAAGCGTGCTACGTTGTTTTTTGTAACAATTTCAGGATGAATGTGGTTTTTCATCGCAAAGTTTTCAGTTGGAAGACCAAAAGCATCCCAGCCCATTGTGTACATAACATTATAACCGTCAAGACGTTTCTGTCTGGAGATAATGTCCATAGCTGTGTAGGAACGTGGGTGACCAACGTGGAGACCTGCGCCTGATGGATATGGGAACTCTACAAGACCGTAGAATTTTGGCATTGTGTAGTCATTTTTTGCCGCAAATGTTTTTTCGTCATCCCAAATTTTTTGCCATTTCTTTTCAATGGCAGAAAAATTGTAATCTTTCATAATTATTCTATCCCCTTATAACCTATTCAAAGCACAGCCTGTAAAAGCCGTGCTTTAAATGATTTTATTTATTATTTTTTCAAAAAGGATTATTCTTCTTCCTTTTCAAGTTCAAATTCAATTTCTGTGCCGTCTGCCCAGAGTTTGTCAAGGTCATAGTATTCTCTTGCCTGTGGGTGGAAAACATGAACAATAACTGTTTCATAGTCAAGGAGAATCCAGTTTTTGCTTTCGTAACCTTCTACACGTGCAGGGTCGATGCCAAGTTTGTCTTTAACCTGAAAATCAACTTCGTCAGCAAGTGCTTTAACCTGTGTTGTGGATGTACCTGTTGCAATAACAATATAGTCTGTTACTACTGTGAGGTCTTCAATTTTGAGAATTTTAATATCGCGTGCTTTTTTTGTATCAAGATAGCCGGCGATTTTTTTGGAAAGTTCTAAACCGTTCATATAATATCCTCTTTAAATATATAGATTTATTCGGCGTTTGCCAGAAGTTCGCCGATGTTTGTTACTTCAATGCCTGTTGCGCCCCAGTCTCTTGTGATTTCGCCAGGGAGTTCATCGATATAAAGTGCTTCAACAGGGTCCTGATATGGACGGAAATGTTTGTTGATAACATCAAGCCATTCATCCTGTGGGATTTCAAGCAGGTTCTGCACGCCATTGCGGCTTGTCTGCACATCGTAACCATGGATACCCGGTTTGATGATAGCCATATTGTCATATTCGATGTTCAATGCTTCTGTTGCAAGGCCTGCAATGCGTGTCCAGTGCATATCTGTTGTGATATATGGTGTGAAACGAGGCAGGTTTTTAAGCATATCGCTTACACCAAGACCTTTGAAGTACTTGATTACGGAAGCATAGAAGTAGCTCTGCACTTCAAGACGAGTGGAGTCGCTGCCGCCGTAGTTGCGGTTTCTTACAATTACCGCTGCAAGGTCGCCGTTAACTTTGTACCAGCCTGGTTCTTCTATAATGGTTTCTTCATTGCCGTTTGCGTCTTTGATAGTGATTTTTCTTGGAATATACATATCAAGACCGCCGTCAATCCAGTTTACCATATCAACAAATGCTTCCATATCAAGGGTTGCATAGTGGTCAACCGCAAGGCCGAAACGTTCGTTGATTGTTTTGATAAGGTTCATAATGCCGTTAGGGTCTTCGCCATCAGCATAAACACCGTTGATTTTGCCTGTTTTGGAAGGTTTGCCAACAAATGTGTCTCGTGGAATCTGCAAAGCTTTTACTGTGCCGGCTTTGATATCCATTGTTACATAAAGAATAACGTCGGTTTTGTATGTATCACGGCCTTCTTCCATATCAATACCACACACAAGCAGGTTCACAACGTCATCTTTGATTTCCTCTGCTGTCTGGATATTTTCAGGAATCTGTTCGCCTTCCTGATACATACCTGTAACTGCGCCGTCCAAAGCAAAAATCATAACAGCAACAATACAGATTGCAACAACGCATGCAATAAGGGTTCTTTTTGGGTTACCCTTCTTTTTGCGTTTAGCTGTTTTTTTACTACTCATATATTTCCTCCTTACAGTCACAGCCAAGCACTTCACAGAAATAGCGCAGCGCATCAAGGCTGTCTGTATCAATAGCATTGCCTTTGGATTTTATCCACACAATTGAATGTTCAAGTGCTTCCTTCATGGCAATGTCAAGGTTTTGTTTTGCAAGCCTGAGCAGATAATCCCTGCCCGGGAAGGTACGGCCCTCACAAAGCATATCCGCAAGGTAGATTGCCTTTTCCATATCGGTCATACCGTATCTGCCGCAGGTGTGGCTTCTTACAGCCCACAGGATATCTTCATCGGTGACACCCATTTCCCTTTCGGCATAGTCAGCAGCGGCAAAACCGTGCAGAGTCTGTTTTGGCTTGTCTTCTATTCTGTTAATTATACCACTTCGGCCTGCTCTGTGCAACAGAATATCTTTTGGCGCAGGTTTGAGAATATCGTGCAGCAGTGCCGCAATGCGCAGTTTGTCGGTATCAAGACCAAAAATTGTGCCAAGTTCCACCGCAAGTTTCTCCACATTGAGAGTGTGGATGTATCTGCTTTCTTCCAGCATTATCTTTGCCAGCAGTTCTGCTGTTCCGTGGAATCTCTCGTTGTCATCCTTACTGTAAAGGTGATATCGGTCAATCAGACTGTCAACTTCACCGCACAGCACGCTGTCGCCTACCTTCTCGCTGCGGAATTCCGACGATGAAACATCATACACCCTGTGTGGAATATAAATCACATCCCTGCCTTCCGCTCTATAGGAGGCAATTTCCGCTTCAATCTGTGCTTCCTGACCTTCCTTGCGGGCAAAAACCACAGGGGTGCAGTTTGCAAGAATTTCACCGGAGTTCACCCAGCTTTTCAGTGTAAAAAGGCTGTCGGAACCGATAAGCATATAAATCTGCGGATTGTTGTATTTTTCCTTAAGGTATCTGAGGGTCAGATAGGTGTAGTCGTCAGTAATGCTTTTGCCTTCATAATCGCTGACTTCAATGCGTTCATCCACCTTTTCAAAAGCCAGCTTTGCCATATAGTGACGCACATCAAAAGGCACCATACAGCCTTTTTTGTGGGTAGGTGCACCTGTTGGCATCACGATTATTTTGTCAAAATCAATATGCTTTGCAGCCTCTGCAAGTATAGAGATGTGCCCGTTGTGGGGCGGGTCAAATGCGCCGCCAAATAACAGAATTTTCATTTTCCTGCTCCGTATATAAAAATCTTATTCTTATTTTGTAACAAGTGTAAGGTTTTTCATATCATACTGTGAATCTTTTTTCTTCTGCATAAAAAGCACAAATTTGCTGCCGATAACCTGTACTGAGTCACAGCCGATGTATTCGCAGAACATTTCTGCTGCTTCTTTTGCTTTGTATGGGCAGTTGTCAAGAACTTTGCATTTTACAAGTTCTCTTGCTGCAAGTGCTGTTCTGATTGATTCTGCTGTTGCTTCTGTAACACCGTCTTTACCGATGAGAACAATTGTTTCCATATGCTGAGCCTGACCACGAAGGAAAGCTCTCTGTTTTGAAGTAAGTGCCATATTTTCTCCTTATATATTATTGATTGTATTGTGTGCGGGCAGACATTGTGCCCTTTGTTTATTTTTTATACTTAACTGTATCTGCAGGAAAATTCTTTCTGCAGATACAGCAGTTTTTTTATTTTCAGATTATCAGATAAACTCTGCAATCTGTTCTTTAAGCTGTCTCAGTGCACTGCCTCTGTGGCTGATTGCGTCTTTCTGCTGTGCCGTCATCTGTGAATAGCTAGTACTGTCTACCATAAACACAGGGTCATAACCAAAGCCGCCGTCACCGATGCGTTCAAAGCCTATCCAGCCTTCGCAGCTGCCGCGGCATACTGTGTGGCGGCCGTCAGGCATATAAAGGCATACAGCAGACACAAAACGTGCTGTTCTGTCAGCTTTTTCAACACCTTCAAGGCTTTCCAGCAACTTGTCGATGTTGTCATCATCTGTTGCGTTTTCCCCTGCAAAGCGTGCAGTATAAACGCCAGGTGCACCGTCAAGCGCGTCAACTTCCAGACCGCTGTCATCGCTGATTGTTGGCAAACCGCACATTTCGGCAATTGTTTTTGCCTTTATTACTGCGTTTTCTTCAAATGTTGTGCCGTTTTCTTCAATTTCAACGGAAATTTCAAGTTCCCTGAGTGTTTTTGCTGTGATACCGAAAGAATCAAGAATTCTCTGGATTTCTTTAAGTTTTTTCTGATTGTTTGTAGCTACTGCAAATACCATAATTATTCACCGTCTTCCAAGCTGAAAAGTGTTTCGGCAAAGCTGTGTGCATCAAAGAGAAGCAGATCATCCACACCTTCACCAACGCCTACAAAGCGCACAGGGATGCCGAGTTTTTTCTTGATGGAGATAACACTGCCGCCCTTTGCTGTGCCGTCAAGCTTTGTGAGAATGATACCTGTTGCTTCCGCTGCAGAGATAAATTCCTTTGCCTGAAAAATTGCATTCTGACCTGTGATTGCTTCCAGCACAAGCAATGTTTCCACAGAAGCTGTTTCGCTTGCCTTGCGGATAACACGGCTGATTTTGGAAAGTTCTGCCATAAGGTTTTTCTTGTTGTGAAGTCTGCCTGCTGTGTCGCAGATAACGATGTCGTATTTTTCGTTTTTGCCCTTCTGAACAGCTTCAAAGATAACCGATGCAGGGTCTGCACCTTCGTCGTGCATAACACTGTCAACATTGCTTCTCTGTGCCCACTGGTTAAGCTGGCTTGCTGCAGCGGCACGGAATGTATCGCCTGCTGCAAGAAGCACTTTTTTGCCCTGTTTTGAGTAATAGTTTGCAAGTTTGCCGATGGATGTGGTTTTGCCCACGCCGTTTACACCGATAACAAGAATAACGGCAGGATCCCCTGAAACATCAAATTCCTTGTCGGTGGAGAGCAGGTCAACCACGATATCCTG
>JAZOTI010000012.1:0-2218 GCA_045657565.1 Oscillospiraceae bacterium
TGGTTCCATTTTGTAAACAAGCATACCGCCTGGGCAGTTCATTGGTTTGATTGCGAAATCCTGTTCGTCAATCTGTGTTGTGTACATGTTTTCTTTGTAGTGGAACCAGTGACCGGATGTTTCCCAGAGGTGACGGGAAAGGATTGTTGGTGTGGAGATTTCCACATAGTTTTCTCTTGTGTGGATTTCTCTCCAGTATTCCATAAGTGTGTTGTAAACAACCATACCTTTTGGAAGGAAGAATGGGAAGCCTGGGCCTTCTTCAACAAGTTCAAAGAGTCTGAGTTCTTTGCCAAGTTTTCTGTGGTCACGTTTTTTAGCTTCTTCAAGAAGGTTGAGGTATTCTTCAAGCTGTTTTGCTTTTGGGAAGCTGATTGCGTAGATACGTTTGAGCATCTTGTTTTCGCTGTTGCCTCTCCAGTAAGCACCTGCTACGGACATAATTTTGAATGCACCGATTTTGCCTGTGCTCATAAGATGTGGGCCTGCACAAAGGTCTGTGAATTCGCCGCCCTGTTCGTAGAAGGAGATAGCTTCGCCTTCAGGAAGTTCATTGATAAGTTCTGTTTTGTATTCGTTGGATGTGTATTTTGCAAGTGCTTCTTCTTTTGAAAGTTCGAAACGGGAGATTGCAAGGTCTTTCTTTGCAATTTCTTTCATTTCTTTTTCCAGGCTTTCGATCATTGCTTCATCGATTGCTGCTTCTGTGTCAATGTCATAGTAGAAGCCGTTGTCGATTGCAGGACCGATTGTGAGTTTTGCATCAGGAATAAGTTTAAGAATTGCCTGTGCAAGAACGTGGCTGGATGTGTGCCAGAAAGCCTTTTTGCCTTCTTTGTCGTCAAATGTGAGAACTTCAAGTGTCACATCTTCGTTTGCTGCGTCACGGAGATCGCAAATTTCGCCGTTTGCTTTTACAACTGTAGCTTCTTTGTAAAGTTTCATGCTGATGCCTTTAACGATATCAGCATAAGAAGCACCTTTTGCAGCTTCGATAACGCTGCCGTCTTTGAGTGTTACTTTAACCATAGTAATCTTTTTCCTTTCCCTTTTTTAATTTTATATGGTGAGTAATAATTTGAGAATCAGGGTGAGATATGCCTATAAAAACAAAAAACACCTTCATCCCCAAACGGGATGAGGTGCATAAATACCCCACGGTTCCACCCGAATTGCAGATATATAAATCTGCCACTCTTGCAGGATATAACGGTCCTCCCCGTACACAGTTCGCTGTGTCTGCTGTTATGGTGGTACCCTGACCTCTCTGCCGCTTTTTTGCACCAAACAAAAGCTCTCTGTAGACTCGGTAAGTCAGGACATATCCATGTCATCGCTTTAATATATGTATATTATCACCCCTAAAACGGTTTGTCAATATTTTTAACAATCTTTTGTGTATCTGTCCGCCGCAGAAAAACAAAAATGTATTTTGTGGTTAATTATGTGGCTAATATTTCTTGACATTGTAATCTATTTGTCATAAAATATTATGGAGTAGTTATGTATTTATGATACTATTATCTTTATTATAAATAATTTAATACTATTTAGTCTTACTTTATTAAAGGAGAAGCATTATGTTATCATACGGCATCGCAGCCTTGATAGCAGTTATTGGTGCTGCCGTAGCTGGTTTTATCTGTTTCCAGCTTGGTATTTCTCACAGACGCAAAACAGCCGAAGCAAAAATCGGAAGTGCAGAAGAAGAAGCAAAAAGATTAATCAATGATGCTATTAAGACTGCAGAACAAAAACGCAAAGAAGCGCTTTTAGAAGCAAAAGATGAGATTTTCAAAATGAAAGCGGAAAGCGACAAAGAACTTAAAGAGCGCCGCAGTGAAATTTCTCGTCAGGAACGCAGATTGAATCAGAAAGAGGAAAATCTGGACAAGAAAACAGAAAACTTAGAGCAGAAAGAAGCAGACGCTAAACAGAAACAGGAACTTATCGAAGCCAGACTCGCTGAAGTTGAACAGATTAAACAGCGTGAAATTGAAAAGCTGGAAGTTATCTCCGGCCTTTCCACAGAAGCTGCAAGAGTTATGATTCTTGAAAAACTGGATGCTCAGCTTACACACGAAAAAGCTTTGAAAATCAACCATTACGAAAATGAGTTGAAAGACAACTGCGAAGAACTTGCAAGAGACTTGCTCACTCAGACAATTGCAAGATGCGCTGCAGACCACGCACAGGAAGCTGTTGTAAGTGTTGTACC
>JAZOTI010000013.1:0-6289 GCA_045657565.1 Oscillospiraceae bacterium
CAACTGGGAACCTGTGCGTGACTGCTGTCACGGCATGGGTGCGGTGGAAACTATTATTCCAAACCAGATTGCGGTGAACAAGCTGTGGGCAATGGCGTTGCTTTATCAGAAAAACAACGCTTTCCCGAAAGTGTTTATTGACAAGACAAAACTTGACAAGTGGAACACTTCCCCAGGTGCGGTGATGGGGGTTATCGGCAACCCTAATGATGCGGTGGCAACAAGTTTCCGCCCGCAGGATATGGCAAGTCAGCTGATGGCCATTGTGGAAAAAACAATCAGCTATACCAAGGATTTTATGGGTGCAAACGACGCCGCACTTGGCAATGTAAGCCCGACAAATACATCGGCAATTGTTGCCCTGCAGAAAACTGCGGTTGCACCATTGGAATTGCAGAAAATGGCTTTGTATCAGTTTGTGGAGGACTACGCACGCATTATGTACGATGTTATCACCACCCATTACGGCATAAGAGAAATTGCTATGGACGGGGAGGTTTACTATGTGGATTTCCGCAACCGACAGCCTGATGATGCACTTACAGTGGATATCGGCCCGTCAGAATACTGGAGCGAATCAGCACAGATTCAGACACTGGACAACCTGTTTACAAAAGGGATTATTCAGGATGCAATTGTTTATCTTGAAAACGTTCCGGGCCGTGTTCTGCCAAACAAAAACAAGATTATCGAGGCGGTGAAAGCCTCGGCAATGCAGCAGGAAACTGCAGAAAAGGAGGTGACGGAATATGAAGTTGTGTAGCTGTTCTGAACGCCCGCTGGGCATTGTTGACAGCAAGGTTGTGATGAGGGCAAACAAGCCTTATCAGGTGCTGTATTTCGGCTGTACAAACAAAAAATGTGCAAAATACCACAATATCGTACTTGAAAAATACATAAATCTTCTGGACAACACAGATACATTTGAAATTGAAATTTAAAATGCAGTCTTTGTGCAGATGAAACAGAGGCTGCCCCCCAAAAAAAGATAAAAGGGAGAAAGGATTATTATGATAGAAAACACCATTTCTATAGATGAAGGCATGGAAATCGGTCAGGAGTTATCCGTGTCCGAAAACAATTTGCAGCCGCACAGCAGTGAAAACATCTGCGAAGCGGAAAACATGGAGGAAACAGGCGAAACTCAGCCTGAAGAAACCATGGAACTTACAGTATACGGCGAAAAGGTAAAAGTCACAGCAAAAGAAGCAGTTGCAGCGGCACAGAAAGGTCTGGCTTTTGACCGCATCAAGGAGCAGCTTGCACACAGTAAAAATGATGCAAGGCTCAGGATGCTGGAAAGCATTGCGGAGGCAAAGGGAACAGACACATGGACCCTTATGTACGAAATGCAGCACAAGTCTGTGACAGATGATATCATCAGCCGTTACGGAAGCATTGAAGCCGCACCGTTTGAGGAGGTTGTAAAAGGGGTGAACACCATTGCCCTTGCACAGCAGAATCTTGCGGATTACAGACAGACAGCAGAAAAATATGGCTGGCAGGAACAGCTTGCGCAGTTTTATGAAAATAACCCCGGGGTTAGGGAAATTCCGCAGGAAGTCATCGCAATGGCTAAAAAAGGTCATAATCTCGATACTGCATACCATATTTTTACATCGGGTCAGGTTAAAAAACGCCTTGAAAACAAGGAGAGGGAACTTGAGATGCTGAAAGCCGAGAACAAATCGGCAAAAAGCAGTATGCCGTCGGCGGCAAACACGGCAGCTGCAGACAAAAAAGAAGATGAGTTTTACAAGCTTATGAAAAGCACCTGGTAATAAGGGTGAAAACAACCGCTGACTGTCTTGCACAGCAGCAGAATTTTGAACAGAAAAGGAGATTATTTATGTCAGAAACATTTAACATTACATTCAGCAGAGATATGGAAAAAAGTTGTATTGAAACCAGTCTCGTAGCACCGCACCTCACAAACGAATACAGTTTTACAGGTGCAAAAACAGTAAGAGTGTCAGCACCTTTCACAGTGCCGATGAATGACTATGTACGCGGCGGTGCAAACCGTTACGGCACACCTGCAGAACTTAAAGATGCCGTGCAGGAGATGACACTTTCACAGGACAAAGGCTTTGCACTTACAATCGACAAAGGCAACAGCCAGGATAAAAACGACACAGAAGATTTTGCAAGAAAAATGCTTTCCTTGCAGATCGCTGAACGTGCAATTCCGGAATTTGACCGTTATGCTCTTGATAAACTCAGCCACAAGGCGGGCACAATTGCAGGCAGTGATGAAGCACTTACAAAGTCAAATGTTGTGGAACGCATCAGCGAGGGCACAGTTTTCCTTGATGATGCAGAGGTTGCACAGAATGGCAGAACACTGTTTGTAAATGCGGCGGTTTACAAGCTTCTCAAACTTTCCGATGAGTTTACACATGCAGACAAAATTGCAAACATGGCTCTCACAAAGGGTGTTATCGGCCGTTTTGACAATATGACGGTTGTAAAGGTGCCAAAAGGCCGCTGGCCTGAAAACGTAAACTTTATCATTGTGCAGAAAGGTGCGGCAACAGCACCGCTTAAAATCAATGATGCAAAGGTTCACAAAGATCCACCGGGCATCAGCGGCAATCTGCTTGAAGGCCGAAACTATTATGATTGTTTTGTTATCGGTTCCCGTGCAAATGGTGTTTATGTGGAGGTTGACACTTCCAAGGCGGAAATCTGTGCAACACCGTCAATCGGTGCAAACGGTGCGCTCACAAGTGCAACAGGCGATGTACAGTTCCGTTATACACTTGACGGCAGCGACCCAAGATATTCTGCAACAGCAGTTACAGGTCAGCCAACAGGCGTAACAGGCGGTATGACAGTGAAAGCCTATGCTTTCAGGGAAGGAATGTTTGATTCTGCAGTGGCAGAAAAAACCATGTAATATTTAAAAGCAGACAATCCGCCACCCTTTGTGGCGGATTGTTTTAAAAAGGAGGGATTTTTTTGAAAGCAAAAGAAATTTACGAAAATGCGCTGGCTCTTAATATTTCCCGTACAGATGATGAGGATGATATGGAGTATTTTGCCCTCAGGCTGCTTAATATTCTGCTTGCTGAGGTGCATTGCTACAACAATCAGATAAGGGAAAAACACGGCAAGGAAAAGCTTGAACATATGTGCAGGGTGGAAAATATGGAAGAGGACACAGGCTGTGAGGAGGAACTGTATGCGCCTCTGAGCTACGGTCTTGCGGCAAAACTGCTTACTGCACAGGAGGAAAACACCCTTGCCACAATCTATAACAATCAGTATGTAACACTGCTTGATATGGTTACACCTGCATTGAAAATGGAGGTAGTGTAGATGGCAAGTCTTGACAGAACAACGGTAGCTTATTATGAGAACCTGAAAGGAGTGGATTTTTCCCGACCACCTTCACTGGTGGATAAAAACCGTTCGCCATACTGTCTCAATCTTATGCCGGACAGCAGTACAAACCCTGTGAAAAGATATGGCTGGCAGACGGCGTATTCTCTTGACGGAGAAGTGTATAATCTGTGGTTCTGCACCATAAATGATTCGAAATATATACTCTGCCACTGCGGAGATAAAATTTACTCTCTGGGGGAAGAAACAAAGGTGCTGAAAAGTGGCGTGTCAAAGGGCAAAGGCTGCGGATTTTATGCAATAAGAGAGAACAAAGGCTGTTTTTATATTCTGACAACAGGGGAATACCTTGTGTTTGACGGCAATGAAATACACAGTGTTGCGGA
This sequence comes from Oscillospiraceae bacterium, assembly GCA_045657565.1. Lineage (GTDB taxonomy): Bacteria > Bacillota > Clostridia > Oscillospirales > Ruminococcaceae > RGIG3102. The sequence goes on from JAZOTI010000013.1 coordinate 3,732, forward strand.
CAATGCACGTGTTCCGTTGGTGTCGATAGCCAAATACCCTCAGGGCGGCGGTGAAAGCTATGAGGATATAAATCTGCTTACACCTTTGCGTCAGGAAAACTTTATCGGAACACAGGCGGATCTTATCTATCAGCTTGGAGCGGACAATATTGAACAGGTGCACAAGGTAGAGGTGATGGATTCTGAAGGCGGACGTGTTGTGCTTGAAAAGGAAACAGATTATACGGTGAATCTGTCCCTTGGCAGAATAACATTTGTCAGCAGTCACCCTGCACCCATTGAAGGACATGACAATATTTTTGTGGTGTACAGCAAAAATGTGGATGGATACAGGGAAAAGGTGGAAAAATGCACAATCAGCACAATGTTCGGCCTTGGTGGCGAAAACAGGGTGTTTCTGAGCGGTAACCCTGATTATCCCCACATTGACCGATGGAGCGGCGTGTTTGACCCGTCATATTTTTCTGACCTTGACTACTCAGTTGTAGGCAGCGGGCAGACCGCTGTGATGGGATATCTCAAGCTTGGGGAATACCTTGGTATTGTAAAAGAAGGCAATGGACAGGACGTTACTTTGTTCCTGCGCAGTGCACAGCAGACTGACGGCAAGGCAATGTTTGTGCTGCAGGCAGGCATAAGCGGCACCGGTGCAATTTCACGCCACTGTTTTGCATTGCTTAATGACGAACCGCTGTTTTTGTCTTCTGAGGGCATTTTTGCTGTGGTGAACAGTGTTATCACAAGCCAGAAGGTGATTGCAAACAGGTCTTATCAGATCGATGCAAGGCTGACAAAGGAAAAAAATCTGCACAACGCCGTTGCATGTGTGTGGAAAAACTTCTATGTGCTGTCGGTCAACGGCAACTGTTATCTGCTGGATTCCCGTCAGATTGTTCCGGCACAAAGCGGGGAGAAAAACTCCCGTTATGAGGCGTATTTCTGGAACAATATTGACGCAAACTGCTTTGCGGTGGAAAAGGATGTGCTGTGGTTTGGCACAAAGGACGGAAAAGTCAGATTTTTCAAGGACGAAAGCTTTGGTACAGGCTGTTACTCCGATGACGGACAGGCAATACATGCGGTGTGGAAAACACCTCTGGAAGATGAGGGGATGACGGAGAGATTCAAAACCCTGCAGAGAAAAGGCTGTATGGTGACACTTATGCCTTTTGAAGCATCAAGCTGCACCGTTTACTGTTCGGTGGACGGCGGCGCAGCTGTGCCGATACAGACAAAAAATGCAGATATAACACAGCTTTTCAGAAGTGTGGATTTTACAAGATTTACTTTCAATGCCAACACAAGTCCACAGGATATATATTTTTATACCCGTAAAAAAAGATATAAACGAATTCAGTTTATATTTGAAAACAACAGGGCGGAAGAAGGTTTTGGCATACAGAAAATAACAAAACAGTACAAAGTGACAAATTACAGTAAAAACAGGAGGTAAAAATGAAGATTACAGATATTGAAATAAAACAGAACAATGTTAAAAGTGCACCTGACAAACTGTCAGAAAGTGACGGTGCTTCTGCGGAAAGCATAAAAAATATCTTTGATAAGTTGCCTGAACTGATTGCGCAAAAACACAATGCTCTGGTTGATTATGTAAATGAAGAAGTTTACACAAAAACGGAAGTTGACCAGACCATGGAGGACAAACTTGTGAATGTGGGTGCAGGTGATATGTCCAGAGCTGTTTACGATGCGGACAATGACGGCATTGTGGACCGTGCAAAGATTGCAGAAACCCTTGACGGCGGACTGACAGGTGAAAAAGTAATCCTTAACAACGGCAGAAATGTTGAAAACAGCCTGAACGGCATCTGGCTTGACTTCAAGGATGCAAACGGCAATGCAACTGACGAGATGTACGGCCATTGGTATGAAGACGGAAACGGCAATGTAATCGGCAGCGGTGATACAGAAGAAGGGGGAAGTTTTGTGTTTGAACCCCTTACTTTTACAGGTGCGGTTTCAGCAACGTATGATGGCAGCAAAGCAGTGACAGTCAATATTCCTGCGGGCGGTGGCGGTGCTTCGGATTGTGGCAATGATGTGCCTATAGTTTTTGATATAAACGAAGATGCTTCTGCTGCTGTCTGCAACAAAACTTATGAGGAAAGTATGAATGATTATAACAATATGAAACTTACTGCATATGTCAGACAGTCGGACGGTATATATTTTTTGCTGCAGCAAATAGGTCATGTATATTATGGCGAAGATAACCAATATTTGAGCTTTTACACCGTAGTAAACGGCATCAGATTAGGTGTTGAGTACCGACAAAACGGAACAATAAATATTATAGTGGAAAGTGTAGCGTGATAACCATAATAAAGGGCATCTCTGGATGCCCTGATAATTTAAAAGGATAAATATACGGAATATAATTCTTGAATTTATTACAGACAGTATTACAAACAATGAAAGGAGATAATATATGGAAATAACACATAAAGCTATGCCCCTTGGTGGCCTGAACAATGCAAAGCTTGCCCTCGCAACTGCTACAGAAGCAGATGTTGTCAGCGGCAAAACATTTTACAGCA
>JAZOTI010000014.1:0-3776 GCA_045657565.1 Oscillospiraceae bacterium
CCAGTTGACTTTTTCGGTGGAGATATAGCTTTTGAAGAAACTATCAAAAGAGATAAGAACAAGCAAACTCTTTGTAAGAAAAATAATGTTAATTTAATTTTGTGGAAATATGATGAGGTTATTAGCACTAATGCATTAGAAAGAAAAATAAATATTGCAATAAAAGAAACATAATTCACATACAAGTTTAATAAGCTTATCAGTTAGATAAATTCCAATTTGTCGAACAGTTAGCAAAATTCCAATTTGACAAAGGAGTGTGATTGCATGAAAGAAAAGAAAAAACTAAAACTCTCAGATGTAGTAATCACTTCGATTGGAGCAATCTTGTGGATATTTCTTGCTTGTTTTCATCGTGAAATACTTGCAAATACAACCGCACTCATTATGATGATAGTTTTTGCTGTTTCTTGGAGTCTTGATGCAGTATTTAAGATTGTAAAGTATCTGAAACAAAAGAAAGATGTTGAGTAAATCCCAATAGGTCGAACAGATGTAAAATTTTATTGCATAAAACAATAGAGCCGTGCTGCTTTTTGCAGCACGGCTCTGACTGTGTTTACTCAATAATCTCCCTTATAGCCTTTTCAATTTCTTCAACTTCTGCCTTGAAATTGCTTGCGGAAAGTCTCATTGCACCGTGACCAAGGATAATAATCTGTTCAAGGCCGTCACTTGTTGCAACACGCACGCGGTGGTTTTTAGCAATCTGATGGGTAACCTTCTCAATGTACATATCAGCAGTTTCTGCTTCTTTGGTGTACACAATGGTAATATTATGATATCTTTCAATACTGCCCACATTGCCTTTAACCTTGTATGCGTCAAAAACAAGGATAACTTCACATTTTTTAAATCCCTGATAGTTGCACAGAATGTTTATCAGTCTTTCCCTTGCGGCGTTGATATCATCCTTTGCAATCTCTTTAAGGTCATCCCATGCAAAAATAATGTTATATCCGTCCACCAGCAGAAAATCCCTGTCATAGCGGTGTTCTTTCACAGGTTTGTCCTTGTCAGCTTTTTTTGCAGGGTCAAACACGGTGCGGCTGTCCACCTTTATTTTGCCATAGGTGGCTTCAAAAATCTTTAAAAGTTCCTTGTCCTGTTCAAGGATACTGCGATATTCCGTTACCTCCCTGCGGGCTACTGGTTGCCTGACATCTTCTCTTTTAGGCTTTAAAAAGTTTTCAAGATGCTGCCAGTTTTTAACATCGTACCATTTAACCGCAACAGCTGCTCCGTGGGAACAGAACACACTGTCAGGTGTGTTTTCAAGGTCTGCTTCAGGGTCATATGCAAATTTTTCAATAACTTCACTTGCGTTGTGGCAAGGGAAATATCCTTTAAGCTGACAATTGATTCTTCCCTTACCGCGGGTAAAGTTGATAATATCAGCTTTATATCCGTTTATCTCCACAACAGGGGCGCTGCCTTTAAGCACAGCGTTTTCTCCCACAGTTTCAGGCGGGTCAAAACTGCCGGACATCTTCTGCACATCTGCCATAACACGGCCGATATTTTCCATCGGAACAGTGATGGTAAAATTGTACCAAGGCTCAAGCAGAATGTTTTCTGCCTGCATAAGCCCGTGTCTCACAGCGCGGTATGTTGCCTGACGGAAGTCACCGCCTTCGGTGTGCTTAATGTGTGCACGGCCGTTTACAAGGGTGATTTTCATATCGGTGATAGGACTTCCTGTCAGCACGCCCAGATGTGTTTTTTCAGCAAGATGGGTGAGAACAAGTCTCTGCCAGTTTTTATCAAATTTATCTTCACTGCAAAGTGTATCGAACACAAGTCCCTGTCCGTTTTTTAAAGGTTCAAGCAGCAGGTGAACTTCGGAATAATGGCGTAGCGGTTCAAAGTGGCCAACACCTTCAACGGTGCTTTTTATTGTTTCTTTATACAGCACATTGCCCTGACTGAATTCAATCGCCATACCAAAACGCTGCATACACATTGTTTTAAGCACTTCAAGCTGAATTTCACCCATAAGGCTTATATGGATTTCGTTCAGATGTTCTTTCCATGTCACATTCAGCTGAGGGTCTTCCTGTTCCAGAATACGGAACTTTGACAAAGCTGTGAAAGCATCGGTCTTTTCGTCCAGCAGCACTTTATAGGTGAAAATCGGCTGTGTAAGGGTGTGTTCAAGGTTTGTATCAATTCCAAGTCCCTGACCGGAATATGTGGCTGTAAGGCCTGTTACAGCACACACTGTGCCGCTTTCGGCAGATTGTTCTGCAGAGAATTTTTCCCCGGTGTACACTCTTATCTGATTTACCTTTTCGGCCACGGTTTCTCCGTCGGCAGTGAGCTGTTTTACGGTATCTTTTGTTTTCAGCGTGCCGCCTGTTATTTTGAGATATGTCAGGCGGTTGCCCTGTTCATCGTGGCTGATTTTATAAACCTTTGCACCGAAATCCTGCGGATAGGATGCAGCGACGGTATAGTTATCCAGCATTTCCAGCATTTCAACAACACCTTCGTTTTTAAGGGCGGAACCAAAAATGCAGGGGAACAGTTTTCTCTGTGCCACAAGGGCGGCAATGTCTGCTTTGTCAATTTCTTCACCGCAAAGCAGTTTTTCCATCAGTGTTTCATCCGCCACCGCAATGTTTTCCATTGTTTCGTCATCAAGGGTGGAAAAATCCACACAGCAGCTGCTGAATGTTGTCTGCAGCTGGCTTAAAACCTTTCCTTTATCTGCACCGGCAAGGTCCATTTTGTTTACAAATATAAAGGCAGGAATATTGTATTTTTCAAGCAGCTGCCACAAGGTTTCGGTGTGGTTCTGTATGCCGTCTGTTCCGCTTATAACAAGAATTGCATAGTCCAGCACGGAAAGTGTTCTTTCCATTTCTGCGGAAAAATCCACGTGCCCCGGAGTGTCAATCAGATAAGCACAGGTGTCCTTGTAGACAAGTTTGGCCTGTTTGGAAAAGACAGTAATCCCTCTGTTTTTTTCTATTTCATTTGTGTCAAGTGCGGTGTCCCCGTGGTCAACACGCCCAAGTTTTCTTATGCTTTTGCATTCATAAAGCATACCTTCCGATAGGGTGGTTTTGCCGCTGTCAACGTGAGCAAGTATGCCAAAAACTATATTTTTCATATTCTTCCTTAAAGTTAAAATTATTATATCTATAATACAACAAACAGCGGCAATAAATCAATCATAACGGGACTTTTTTCACAGTGTCAGGCGGTGTTTGTGCCCAAAGGCAGATTGACTTTTGATGCTGTTGGATGTATTATAATTAAATATGTAATATTTAAAAGGAGGAATTATACATGGCGGGTAAAAACAGTTTTGATATTACCAAAGTCACCCGAATCGGCCTGTTGATTGCCGTTGAAATTGTGCTTTCAAGATTTTTGTCCATCTCCACACCAATCACAAAAATCGGCTTTGCATTTATTCCACTTTCAATGATAGGTATGATGTACGGCCCACTTTATGGCGGAATAGCAGGTGCACTGTGTGACTTTATCGGTGCAATATTATTTCCAATCGGGGCATATTTCCCTGGCTACACACTCACAGCGGCACTGTCAGGGGCAACTTACGGATTTTTCCTGCAGAAGGGCGGGGCAAAAAGTCTTGTGAAAGTTACAGCAGCATCACTTATCATCAATCTTGTTTACCATCTTGGTATAAACACATACTGGACAACCCTTTTTACAGGCAAAGGATATCTTGCTTTGCTTCCTACAAGGGTTTTCAGCAACGTTGTGCTTCTGCCAATGGAAATTATTGTGATTATGCTCACATA
>JAZOTI010000015.1:0-3012 GCA_045657565.1 Oscillospiraceae bacterium
TGGCTACGATCCGACTTGAAAAAGATACGAAGGTTGGCCTGCAATCATGAGAGCTGTAAACACAACAGACGCAATGACAGCAACAATCGAAGAAATCCCTTACGAAATTTTACACAAAATTACAGCAAGAATCACAACTGAAGTTGAAGGAATTAACCGCGTTGTATACGATTTAACTCCAAAACCAGTTGGAACAATTGAATGGGAATAAATCTTTGCAAGTCATCCATGACTTGCAAAGATTGACAAGTTTTTGCTTTGCAAAAACTTGCAGATAAATGTGAAAATGAATATTTTATAGGAGGCATCCGTGCCTCCTTATTTTTTTTAAGTTTGAAGAAAAACAAGAGAACACAGAGGAAGAATAAGAACACAACCGCTCCCGCCGCGAATAACACTTGAAGTCTGCAAGTAAATCCGTATAATGATTGTAGGAACAGTTAGACAAACTTGAATAGGTCGAATAGGTGGGAAATTGAATTTTACGGAGGTATTCGCTATATGAAAAAATTTCTTATAAAATATAATCTGGAAATATTGAGCACATTGATGTTTTTATTCGTTACAGCCAGTGCAATTTTTAATGTGACCCCATCAATTACGCAAAAAATGCTTATAGCATATGTGTTTCTTTTTACGTTACACGAGTGGGAGGAAAACAGATTCCCAGGTGGATTTGTAAAAATTATGGAAGGAATGATTGGCAAGAAATTCAGTGAAGATGCAAAGGAACTATCGCATATTCCGGTGATAATTTTACTGCTTGTGATTCATATTATTCCATATCTTTTTGACTCAGTAGTTTTTCTGACTTTGGTTCCTATCTTTCTTGGCGTTTTTGAAGGATTTGTACATACCATGGGAGTCAAACTCTCCAAAGCAGAAAAATTCTACACCCCAGGAATGGTTACGGCATATATGATGTTGGCAGTATCTGTTTTCAATATTTACTATTTATCAGTAAACAAAATGATAACAAGAAAAGACTGTTTGCTTGGTATTGCTTGTATGTTCGTGAGTTTTGCTATTATGCAAAACAGAGTGCTTGCAATAAATGGTATTTCTTATAAAGATATGCTCAATATAATAAAGGCAAGGAAGTAAATTCCGATATGTAAAACAGTTCGATAAACTTGAATTTGTCGAATAGGCTAAGAAACATACCGCGCAGCCATGTATTCAAAACGCATGGCTGTTTTGTGCCTAAAAAATGTTGTCCCTAATGACAATCACTCGTGAGCGGAAGTCCTATTATTCAGGACGGAAAACTGGTAGGTACGGTGACCCATGTGCTGGTAAACGACCCCACCCGCGGCTACGGCATCTTCATTGAAAACATGCTGACCGCAGCAAGCTAAAGACTTCCCCTCGAGGGGAAGGTGGCCGAGCGCCAGCGAGGTCGGATGAGGTGTCGGGTGCATAGCACCCGTTCATGCAGCTACGTCATCTTCATCAAAAAACACACCGTAAACATCAGAAAAAAACAATGACAGGGGTAAACCGCCCCTGTCATTTTCTGTGATTTCGTGATAAAATGAATGTACAAATCCTATTTTATTTAAGGAGGTACTGTGATATGGCGAACGAAGATAAGAAGCTTCATGGCAGCACATGCGCTTTGTGCGGTAACAAGGTGAAACTTCTGGACAGGAATTATCTGCATATGCTCAGCGACGGTCCCTTGTGTCAAAAGTGCCACATGACAATTTTGCAATTGCTGACCCAAAGAAGATGGTGGATTTCCGAAGCGGAATATATGCAGGTTATGCAGAAGAACTACAGCATCAGGCAGCATCACAGCATGCCTCTTGAAAAGGCACAGGCTTTGTTCGCGCTGCGCGATGGTGTATGCAGCAACTTCTTGAAGACTGTTGATTTGGATGACGGCAATGTATTTGCTGTGCAGAATGTTTTTGCTATGCCCAAAAGTCCCCCAATCTTCATACTCAGAGCTATGAAACTGAAAAAGAAAGCCGTATTGCAGGGCTTTACATTAAAGGGGACGATACAAAAAGGAGACCGTGTACGGCTCAATGTTTCCGGTACTGTTCGTGAATTTACCGCCCTTGATGTCATCCCGGCAGGAACAGACCGGCTTGAAAAAAGCACATTCTTTTCACAGCTGGAAGCCAATGTACATAGCCACAGAATCCCGGAAGATGGTGACGGCTGGATCATTATCAATACCGAAGAAACCGGATTCATCCCGGAGAGTTCGTTTGCTGCCACTTACAAATAACAGCAGCAGATTGCCAATCAAATTTATCTTATTGGATGAGGAGCATACACAGCAGATGTGCATCAAAAGTGCATGGCTGTTTTACACCTAAAAATGTTGTCCCTAATGACAATCACTCGTGAGCGGCAGCCCAATCATCCAGGACGGCAAGCTGGTTGGCGCCGTGACCCATGTGTTAGTCAATGACCCGACCAGAGGTTACGGGATATTTATTGAGAATATGTTAGAAGCAGCATAACGGGCGATCGCAGATCCCCCCTACGAACAGAAACAACACACCGTAGGGGCGAACTGTGTTCGCCCGCTTTTTGTTGCCAATTCTGCCGCCTTGTGGGATGATAAAAGAAAAGGCGGTGTACAATATGATTGAAAAGGACGATTGGCGGTTAGTCGCTGGACCTGTGAGTGGTAATGAAGAAGCACTTAAGAATATTCCCTTGTATTACATACCTTTCCAACCGCTTTCTGAAAACTGGGATCATGAGCATTGTACTTTCTGTTGGGCCAAGTTTTATCTGCACGAAGAATGCTTGCAGGAGGGGTACTGCACCAGACCGCAGAATTCCCGGGATGCTGACTGGATTTGCCCGGAATGCTACGAAGACTTCAAGGAGATGTTTGGCTGGACATTGAAAAGAGGGGATATATAGCGATGGAGAGAAAGGGTTATATAAAGAAACCGTGGTACCGGATTACTGCCATGCTGCTCATTGCAGGTAGTATGATTGTGCTGTTATGTGGGTGCAACATACGCCCCTCGATCCGAACCGAGG
>JAZOTI010000016.1:0-2211 GCA_045657565.1 Oscillospiraceae bacterium
CTTTATTATAAACATCTACAAAATATGCCTTTTTTCTAGAAAGAGGACAATCTTCTACGTGTTGTCCATAGTTATTATGACCTATCTTCTTCCATTCTCCTAAGATCCATTTGGCAAATATATCTTTCTTTTTAGGGGAATTGATTAAACGTATTCTTTCTGGATTAGCAAGTTGTTGTTCAATAATTTCTTTATCAAAATCTGCTTTAATATTCGTTAAATCAATTTCAATAGTTGGTATTCCGAGATTAAAAAGTTCAATTTGTTTTTTCAAATCAACTTCATGGGTTACTTTAATTTCGACATTAAGAAAACTATTGTTATTATATAATACGATATCTCCTCGAATATTATTGGATAACTGTTTTTCTAACACAGCTTTTTCAAATAGTATAAATTTACCATGATTAGAAAAATCATATTCTGATTTTGGGATATATGGAACAAAAACCTTTCTAGTTTGCGCAATAATATTTTTAGCCATAAAATGTAAAGCTGTTTCCGTACCATGATTACAATCAGCAAGCTTGTAATGAGCAAAATGTTTTGCATTATGATTGCCCTTTTTTGCAACTAATTGTGTTTTGCAATGAGGACAAATACAATTACAAGCTAGTCCTTTTTCTACAGCATCTATATGAACTAATTTATTATCGAGTAATCCATATTTTAACTTTTCCATAGTACACCTATTATATTTAATTCACTAAATTCAAATTTTCCTAACCGGTTATAATATACCATAACTTCAATGGCTATACAATAACAGGCACAGCAATCAAACTGCTGTGCCTGTTATTTTTTATATCACTGTTTAATATGTTATTTTGATTATTCTTCGCCTTTTTCAGAGCTTGTTCTGCCGCAGCATTTTTTGTATTTTTTGCCGCTTCCGCAAGGACATGGGTCATTGCGGCCTACTTTGTCAGCTGAACGTCTGATTGGCTGTTTTTTTACAGAACTGTCACCGCCGCCGCTTGTGCCTGTGATTTTTGCAACAGCCTGACGCTGTACAGGTTTTGCAAGGTTTGCTGTGATGAGAAGTTTTGTTGTATCCTGACGGATGTTTTCAATCATTTCATCAAACATGTTGAAACCTTCAACACGGTATTCTGTTACAGGGTCGTGCTGACCATAACTTCTCAAGCCGATACCACGTTTGAGTTCGTCCATAGCATCGATATGTTCCATCCATTTGGAGTCAACAACCTTGAGAAGCACAACGCGTTCAAGTTCGCGCATCTGTTCGCTGCCGATATCCTGTTCCTTAACATGAAGGATTGCAAGTGCTTTCTTTGTGATATAATCGCAAATATCTTCACTCTTGAGAGTTGCAAGCTGCTGGTCAGTATATCTGAGTTCTGTTTCGTTGAGCAGCCATCCAAGATATGTGTCACGGAGAGACTGGAGGTTCCAGTGTTCTGCTTCGTTGCCACTGCAGAATGTGTCAACGTTAACCTGAATGGAACCTGTAACCATATCCCTGAGGCTTTCGGAAAGGTCTTCCCCTGCAAGAACAGAATGACGCTGGCTGTAGATGATTTCACGCTGTTTGTTCATAACATCATCATAGTTGAGAACATTTTTACGGATATCAAAGTTGCGGCCTTCGATTTTCTTCTGTGCACTTTCGATGGAGTTTGTGATGATTTTGTTTTCGATAGGCATTGTTTCGTCAAAGCCCAGTTTTTCCATCATTGCGCTTGTTCTGTCGCCGCCGAAAAGACGCATAAGATCATCTTCCATACTTACATAGAAGCGTGTTGCACCAGGGTCACCCTGACGGCCTGCACGGCCACGGAGCTGGTTGTCGATACGACGGGATTCGTGGCGTTCTGTACCAAGAATAAGCAAACCGCCTGCTTCTCTTACCGCTGCAGCTTCAGGTGCAAGCTGTGCTTTGTACTTTGCAACAAGGTCAGCATATACCTGTCTTGCTGCAAGAATTTCTTCGTCTGTTGTATCAAAGAAACTGTTTGCGTTTTCAATCATTTCCTCGGTGTAACCCTGTTTGCGCATATCGTTTTTAGCCATAAACTCTGCGTTACCGCCAAGGATAATGTCGGTACCACGGCCTGCCATGTTTGTTGCAATTGTAACAGCACCTTTTTTGCCTGCCTGTGCAACAATTTCAGCTTCTTTGTCGTGGTGTTTTGCGTTGAGAACTTCGTGTTTTACGCCTCTGTTTTTAAGCAGACGGGAAAGTTCTTC
>JAZOTI010000017.1:0-16876 GCA_045657565.1 Oscillospiraceae bacterium
CAACATCCTTCACTGTTGCGTTGCGTTTCATAGGATGTGCGGCGGCGGCACTTTCAACGATGATGTGACTTGTTTCGGCAAGGAATTTGGTTTCAATCATACTTGGGCTGACTGCATTTACGGTAACATTGTTTGGTGCATAGTCGGTTGCAAGGCTTTTCATCAGTGCAACAACCGCATTTTTTGCCATAAGGTATGCGGCGGTGTTTTTTGGCGGATTTGCAAGGACATAGCTGGTTGCCATAAACAGAATTCTGCCAAACTTTGCCTTTGCCATCTTTGGTACGATTGCCTTGCAGATTTTAACGGCACTCATAACCTGAACGTTCATATCCAGCAAAAAGCGTTCTTCGTCAAAGCTTTTGAATTTTGTGTTGATAACACGCAAAGCAGGCAGATGCACAAAATGTGTAGGTGCATATTCTTTAAGCTGTTCAACAAATCTGTCAGTTGCTTCATTGTCGGAAAGGTTTACATCGAAATATTCTGCATCAACACCGTTTTCTTCGCAGAATGTTTTCAGCTTTTCAAAGTCGCCAAAGCCCTGAAGCAGAAATTTTGAGTTGCTGTCTTTAAGAGTGGTGATAAGTTCAAAACCTACATCACTTGTAGCCCCTGTAATAAGATAAACTTTTTCCATTATTCTCTCACTCCTGCCTGAATTACAGCCTTACAAACCTTTTTACCGTCCTGATTTGTGATATGGCCTTTGATTGTAAGTGTTTTGAATGTATCGTTAATTTCGCTGATTTTGCCTGTTACAGTCAGTGTATCGCCAGGGAATACAGGGCTGGAAAACTTGGTTTCAACGCTGTGCAAAAGGCAATGTTCACCAGGCAGATAAACACCTGCAAGGGTGGAAAACATGCTGCCGAACAGCATGCCGTGGCATACTCTTGTTTTGAATCCGTGTGCTTTTGCATATTCTGCATCAACGTGAATAGGACTTACATCACCTGTGATTTCAATAAATTTATCCATCATTTCTTCTGTGATGGATACTGTAAAGCTTTCGCTTAAACCTACTGCAAGGTCATTGAGTTTATAACTGTTCATAAATACACCTCTGTTTTAGTGTTACATATTTAATATATTTTATCACAACATCCGTATATCTTGCAATATGGAAAAGCCGCTACAGAAAAAGGCTATATAACGTATAACTTTTTTATAAATAAACAATCCTGAAGCCTATTGAATTTTGAAATAATAGGTCTATACTTAAAAATGGAAATGTTTATTTTTACAATGGTGATAAAATGAAAAAGAACTATGAAATGGATATGGTCCACGGACCGCTTTTTAAAAACATAATAATCTATGCTGTTCCGCTTATACTTTCCGGTGTGCTGCAGCTTATGTTCAATGCGGCAGACGTTATCGTGGTGGGCCGTTTTGCAGGCAGCAGTGCGCTTGCGGCAGTAGGTTCCACAAGTTCTCTTATCAACCTGCTTATCAACCTGTTTTTTGGTATTTCAATTGGTACAAATGTGCTTGTGGCACGTTATTATGGTGCCCGTGACCTCAATAAAATTCAGGAAACTGTAAATACATCCATAATTGTGGCCGCAGTTGGTGGCGTGGCCCTGGTATTTATAGGCTTTTTTGCCTCCCGCCCGTTACTTACACTTATGGGAACCCCGTCTGATGTAATTGATCAGTCTGTGCTGTATATGCGCATATATTTTGGCGGTATGCCGTTTTTTATGCTCTACAATTTTGGTGCAGCAATTCTGCGTTCAGTAGGGGATACAAAACGTCCGTTGTATTTCCTTATCACTGCGGGCATAATCAATGTTGTGCTCAACCTTATAATGGTTATCGTTTTCCACATGGGTGTGGCAGGGGTTGCACTGGCCACTGTGGCATCTCAGGTTGTTTCCTGTGTACTCGTTATACGCTGTCTTATCCATAATGAAGGTGCAATACATCTTAACCTGAACAAACTTACATTCAGCAAGGACCGTATGGTGGAAATGCTCAGAATTGGTCTGCCTGCAGGTTTTCAGGGTATGATGTTCAACATTTCCAATGTGCTTATTCAGTCATCGGTAAACAGCTTTGGTTCTCTTGTAATGGCAGGCAATACAGCAGCTGCAAATATAGAAGGCTTTGTATTTACTGCAATGAATTCCGTATATCAGACAAGCTTAAGCTTCACAAGTCAGAACTATGGCGCAAAGAATTTTGAACGTATCGGAAAAGTTCTGTTGTGCTGTCAGGGACTTGTAATAGCTGTTGGTGTTATTCTTGGCAACGGAGCATATCTGGCGGGCGAATATCTGCTTGGATTCTACACTACTGACCCGCAGGTTGTTGCTTACGGCATGAACCGTCTTGCGATAGTAAGTACAATGTATTTCCTTTGCGGTATGATGGACGTTATGGTAGGCAGCATAAGAGGTCTGGGTTATGCAATTATGCCTATGATAGTTTCACTCATGGGGGCCTGCGTGTTCCGTGTAGCGTGGATTTTTACCGTGTTTCAGATGTATCATACACAGTTCAGCCTTTATATTTCATATCCTATCTCATGGACAATTACATTTGCGGCACATTTTATCTGTTTCCTTGTTGTACGCAAGAAAGCTTTTGCAAAAATGGAGAAAATTTAAAATCTGCATATATTTGAATTACAAAAAACAAACCGTTCAGTTTTTACTGAACGGTTTTTATATTGATTTACACATTGAACTTTTAAAATATCACTGACTTTTTCAATAAAATAGGCCTCTGTTTACCGATAAGGCAATGTAAATAACCGAACAGACAAAAATCGACATTTACAGGTTTTTATCTGCTATGATGATGTCGGTAAATAAAAGTGAAAAGGGGGACAATATAGATGACAGCAATCAAGACGACACAGCTTGAAAAAAGGTATAAAAATATTACTGCTGTGGATAAACTGGAACTGGAAGTCAGACAGGGGGAACTGTTTTCTCTGCTTGGTGTCAACGGTGCGGGGAAAACCACAACCATAAAAATGCTGACCTGTCTTACAAAACCAACGGAGGGCGATGCACTGGTTGGCGGATACAGCATAACAAAACAGCAGGAACAGGTGAAACAAATGATAGCAGTTTCACCGCAGGAAACTGCAGTTGCCCCAAATCTTTCGGTAAAAGAAAATCTGGAACTTATCTGCGGTATTTACGGTTTTTCGCCGAAAAAAACGGCACAAAAGGTTGAGGAGCTTTCTGCCAGGTTTTCACTGGACAGTGTTCTTTACAGAAAAGCAGGCAAATTGTCTGGCGGCTGGCAGCGCCGTGTAAGCATTGCGATGGCGCTTATCAGTGAACCGCAGATTCTGTTTTTGGATGAACCTACCCTTGGGCTGGATGTTATTGCAAGACAGGAACTGTGGGATATTATCCGCATGCTGAAGGGCAAAGTTACGGTTATTATGACAACACATTATATGGAAGAAGCCGAAGCTCTTTCCGACCGGATTGGTATTATGAAAAACGGTGTTCTGCTTGCAACGGGTACATCCGAAGAACTTAAACTGAAAGCGGGAACTGATAATTTTGAAACCGCTTTTGTTTCTATAGTAAGGGGGGCACAAGTATGAAAATGCTGGCTTTTGCAAAAAGATGTTCAAAGGAAATCCTGCGTGACCCTGTAAACCTTGGTTTTGGGTTGGGTTTTCCATTGATTTTGCTGTTGCTTCTCAGTGCTATGCAGGCAAATATTCCGGTCAGTCTTTTTGAAATTTACAATCTGACACCCGGTATTACTGTTTTTGGCCTGTCTTTTATGACACTTTTTTCCGCAACACTTATTGCGAAGGACCGTGAAAGTGCATTTCTGCAGAGACTGTACACAACACCGCTTGCAGGGATTGATTTTATCGCAGGATATATGCTGCCTGTTCTGCCGATTGCAATAGGTCAGACGATTATATGCTATCTGTTTGCCATTCTTTTAGGGCTTTCTGTCGGTATGAACATTGTTTATGCTATAATAGGTATAGTTCCAATAGCTGTCTTTTATATATCACTGGGGCTTTTGTTCGGCAGCGTTTTGGGTGTCAAACAGGTGGGAGGCATCTGCGGTGCATTGCTTACCAATCTTTCTGCATGGCTTTCGGGAGTATGGTTTGATTTGAACCTTGTTGGCGGCTGGTTTAAAAAAATTGCTGATGTACTTCCTTTTGTACATGCGGTGGAAATGGAAAAAGCTCTGTTCAGCGGAAATTTTGATGCTGCAGTTTCACATATTATGCCTGTTTTGTTGTATGGTGTATTTACAATGGTAATTGCAGTGGTCTGTTTCTTAAGACAAACGGAAAAACAGTAAGGGTTTTACAGGATGAAATATAAACTTATTATCGACAAAAATGCACAGGAAGAAATAACAGTGGTTGTTCATGCCCCTTCTTTGCTGACACAGCAAATAGAAAATCTTGTCTGCAGTTTTTCTGGTGCAGACAGCATTATGGGGTACAGAGATGATGAAATGCGAAAACTGACATTTGCAGAGATAGAATGTATCACTGTTATTGACAGAAAAGTGGTAGCAATCGACACAGCGGGTGTACATTATCGCATTCAGGACAGGCTTCGTGACCTGGAAACTGTTCTGCCATCCTATTTTATACGTATCAACAAATCTGCAATTGCCAACGAACATCGCATTCTGCGGTTTGATGCATCATTTGGCGGCGGTGTTGACGCGGTGTTCCATTGCGGTTACAAAGAGTATGTTTCAAGGCGGTGCTTTGCGGAAATCAGAAGGAGGTATGAATAGGTATGAAAAAGTATATTATGGAATTTTTCCGCCGCGGTTTAGTTGCCTGCGGTTTCGGTCCTATGGTGCTGGCTGTATTATATCTGATTCTGCAGCACAATGGTGTCATAGATACTTTGACTGTAAATCAGGTGTCTGTCGGAATATTTTCTCTGTCGGCACTCAGTTTTATTGCGGGTGGAATGAATGTTATTTACCAGTTTGAACGCCTGCCTCTTATGGTTGCGATTCTCATTCATGGCTGTGTTCTTTACATCACATATCTTGCAACTTATCTGATTAACGGTTGGCTGGAATGGGGAACAACCCCACTTCTGGTTTTCTCTGCCATTTTTATCATCGGATATCTGGCGGTATGGGCAGTTATTTGTTCCGTAACCAAAAAGAATGCGGCAAACATCAATGAAAAATTAAAATACAAACAACAGAATACACAAGGTAAATAAAAAAAATCTCCGTATGATTTTGTCATACGGAGATTTAAATTTTTAAATATTTGTCAGAAACGGACGGGCTGAAGATTAGCCAACAAGTTTCTGTACAAGGTTAACCATATCGCCAACGTTTGCAAGGTGGCTTACTTCATCAAGTTTGAATTTGATGGAGAATTTCTTTTCGATAGCAACAAGCAGGTTGATCTGTTCAAGGCTGTCCCAGTCTTCGATATCATCTGCTGTTGTTTCATCTGTGAGTTCGATTTCTTCATCGTCAAAAATGTCTCTGAAAATTTCTGTCAATTCTTCAAAAATAACTTCTCTTGTCATAATTTATACCTCTTCCATTTTAATTACTTCGTTTTTGTTCTGATAATCTGCAGGGATTGTGTATGTGTAGTATTTTGCGCCGTCTTCTTCTTTTACAAGTTCAAAGCCGAGTTCATCATAGAAATCCTTGATGATAACATTCTTTGCAGTTGGCAGATAGCTTGCTTTAACTGTTGTGATACCGCGTTTTACACACTGACTTACAAAGTAGTCAAATACAGCAAATTCAAAGTGACGTTTGAACACACGGCAGCTCATAACCCAAAGGTCAATTGTTGCTGTTTTGTCTTCAACAGAAGAGATAAAACAGGTTGTAATGCCGTTGTCGCCGAATTTGTCAACAAGTTTTGCATAAGCGGAGATGTAATCGTTTGTGTTTGTGATGATTTCATCAACTTCGCCCTGAGTATATCTTCTTGTTGTGAAGTTGAACTGGTTTGTCTTGTTGATAAGCTGTGTGATTCTTTCGCTGTGAGCAGAGGAGAATGCACCGATTTCGCTTGTCATGTCGAGGCTCAGCAGGTAGTCTTTGTAATCGCCGAAACTTGCTTCTGCCTGTGCACGCATTGCGTTCTGTTTGTACATTTCGTTACGCTTTGCGTCGTCTTTTGTAAATGTTGTAATTTCAAAGAAACCTGCTCTGTCGATGGATTTGATATAATCTTCAGGACAGGAAACTTCAGGAACTGTTACAGTAAGGGATTTTCTTACAATATCTCTTTCAACAGGGTTGTCGTCGATAAATACAAAGCTGTCTTCACCGATGTTGATTTCTTTTGCAATGTTTGCAATGTTGAGATGTTTTGGTTCCCAGTTTGCCTTGAAGCAGATAAAGTCATCAACATTAAGAGGTGCTTCCTTGCGGTCTGTAAAGCCTTTCTTTGCAATTGCTTCTTCGTTTTTGGAACAAACGTTGAGCATAATGCCAAGACCTGTCAGCTTTTTAAGATATGCCTGGAATTCTGTATAGCTCATGCCTGCAGGCTGTTCGTTGCCGATTGTGATGCCTTCAACACCGTCATCACCGATAATGCCGCCCCAGAGAGTATTGTCAAGGTCACAGATAACGCTCTTTTTGTTTTTACCCAGAACAGATTTGATGATTTTTGCAATGCTGAATGTAAGTTCAGGAATTCTGTCAACAGAAAGTGCATATTTGTAAAGATACCAGCTTTCAAGGTTGAACCAGTTGTCAAGACCTGCCAGAGTTGAAAGGTAGTCAATATCATTTACATAGAAGTTTTCTGTGCTGTTTGCAAAATCAGCAATCATAAGGTTAAGGCGTGTTGTGTAGTTCACAACGCCCTGTGGAACAACTGCGTCCTTGTTGCCGTACATGCGATAGAAAGGTTTTTCAAAGTTGTTTGCAATAACAATGCTGCCAAAGCTGAGGGCTTTCTGATAGCATGCTTTGAATTTTGCAAATTCGTTTGCAAGTTTTGCATCTACATCTGCTGCACTGTCTGTAGGAACAGGCAGGTTTTCCAGGTTTTTGCTTGTTGTATGTATATAGATGAAATCAGGAGCAAATTCTCTGAGTGCGCCGTCGTCGAACATCAGATCTTCGTAATATCTTGCGTACTGTCCCTGATAGAACACAGGTTTGATGCCGTAGTTAAGCAGGAAAAGTTCAAGAATATTCTGAATTTCACCGATAGTGGAACCGCTGAGAACAGCGATGCGTTTTTCAATCAGGCCTTCTTTAAGAAGAAGTTCTTTTTTCAGCTTTTTCTTTTTCTGAAGAATAAGGCTTGAGTCAAATGGATAATCTAAAACTGACAAAATTCAACACTCCTTGTCAAAATAATAGTGATTATGTGTTCAGGTTATAATATTGCATAATAAACCTTATAAAGTATATCATAAACCAATTCAATAATCAATAAATAACACAAAAATTGTTAAAAAAATAACCGGTTCTTAAAACCTGTAACACGAAATTGTCATATTTTTAGTGTTGAATTTTGACAGTAAAGCAAGTATAATTGTAAAGAACATTTATAGTTTATAAGGGGAAGTCTGTCACGGTCACAGGCCAAAGTCTTCAAGACGGGTCTGAAGTTCGTCAAGACTGCTGACTTCAACCCCTCTGCGCAGAATTTCAATGTCATTTTCCGGCAGCAGATGAGTGTAGACTTCATACACAACAACAGGTTCTTTTTCCTCTTTGCGGAAAACTGCCACCTTGCCGCCGTAATCGCTGATAACATATTTCTGTGCTGTTTCGCCGGCAGGGACATCCTGCTGACGTGGCACAAAGCTGTAAATGCTTACCATTATTAAAATGGTGCAAAATATTGTAGAAAGTGCAATTATAATTTTTCTCATAATATAACCTCGCTTATATTATAATGTTGGACATTTTTGCGCAGATAATACAATATATCACATACATATTTTTATGTATAAAACAGGAGGTAATGGCTTATCAAAAAGTATACTAAAAAACCGGCTAAGACCCAAAAAGCCGATACAGCCAGACCGGAAAACAAAACCGCAGGGAAAACAAAAAAATCCAAAGGCGGTATCTTTAAAAACCTTCTTTACTGGTTTGGAGTTCTGGTTTGTCTGGGCGTAATGGTGGGTTCCGTTGTAATGGTATGGCTTGCATCCTATCTTGTGGAAGCTACCGCAAACGATGGTGCAATGCTCAACCTCAACGAAATCGAGCTGTCCTACACATCAATCGTTTATTATGAAAATCCTGAAGTTCCGGGTGAATACCTTGAATATCAGCGACTTAAAAACGATACAGAAAACCGTATCTGGGTTGACCTTGAAAATATCTCTCCTTATGTTATCGACGCATTTATCGCAGTTGAAGACAAGGACTTCTACAACCATAAAGGCGTAAACTTTGTGCGTTCATTTGCAGCTGCAATCAACGAATACACACCAATCAAACTGTTTGAAACAAAACAGGGTGCGTCCACAATCACACAGCAGCTTGTTAAAAACCTCACATGGGATGACGATGCAGATGGCGTAGGCGGTATTTTCCGTAAACTCAGAGAAATGTTCCGTGCATGGACACTGGAAAAAAACTTCTCCAAGGATATCATTCTTGAAGCGTATCTCAACACACTTCGTCTTTCAGGTCAGCTTGGCGGCGTACAGGCAGGTGCAAACACATATTTTGGCAAGGATATAAGTGAAGTTACCCTTGCAGAAGCTGCATCAATTGCGGCGGTTACAAAGGCACCAACCTATTACAGCCCTATCGCGAACCCTGAAAACAACCTTGACAGACGTAACGACATTCTTTACTTTATGTTGCAGCAGGGTAAAATCACACAGGAACAGTTCGATGATGCAATCGACGACGAACTTGTGCTTTACACAGGCGGAGATAAAGAAGTTGCTTCCGGCAGCGTAAACAGCTACTTCACAGATATGGTTATCGACGATGTTGTTGAAGACCTTATGGAAGAGTACGGCTACACAAAAGGCGAAGCAACACATATGCTTTACAACGAAGGCCTCAGAATTTACTCAACAGTAAATCCTAATGTGCAGAACGCTATGGAAAAAGAATTTTCCGACGAAAGCGGTATCTTTGCAAAATATTCAAAAGAAGCAAAGGTAAAGGATAAAACCACAGGCGAAGAAATCATTGTTACACCACAGGCTGCAATGGTTTCCATCGACTACAACGGCCGCATTGTGGGCGTTGTTGGCGGCCTTGGTGAAAAAACAGAGGACAGAACCCTCAACCGTGCGGTTGACTCTGTACGTCCTGTAGGTTCTACAATGAAACCTATCGGTGCATATGCCCTGGGCATTGACTATGACTACATCACATACTCAACAGGTATCGAAGATAACTGGTTCCAGATGAGACGTGACGACGAAGAAGACCTTACACAGGAACCTCGTGAATGGCCAAGAAACTACAGCGGCACATATCTTGAAGCAAACATTCCGGTAGCAAAAGCGATTGCAAAATCTCTCAACACCGTTGCTGTAAAAACCCTTGACTATGTAGGTCTCAGAAACTCCTATGATTTCCTTCACGATGTACTTCACATCACAAGCCTTGATCCAAGAGGCGACGTTGCACACGGCCCGCTTGCTTTGGGTTCATTGACATACGGCATCTCTCCATTGGAAATGGCAGCAGCTTATGCAATGTTCGGCAACGAAGGTATCTACACAACACCTCACAGCTACACAACAGTTGAAACTGCTGACGGTGAAGTGCTTCTTGAAAAGAAAGTTACAAAAACACAGGCTATCAGCGAAGACACAGCCTATATTATGAACCGTGCCCTCAAAACTGTTCTTCAGCCGGGCGGTACAGCAGGCTATGCAGCTTTGAGACCTGCACGTTTTGATGCAGTTGGCAAAACAGGTACAACAACAGACGATAAAGACCACTGGTTTATCGGTCTTACACCTTACTACAGCACAGCTACATGGTGGGGTTATGATGATCAGATC
Source organism: Oscillospiraceae bacterium (assembly GCA_045657565.1). GTDB lineage: Bacteria > Bacillota > Clostridia > Oscillospirales > Ruminococcaceae > RGIG3102. Next base: position 9,957 of record JAZOTI010000017.1, read on the forward strand.
CGTCTTACCGTAAACTATCAGTATCATCCGCCAACGACAGCATGGAAACGCGTTATGGACGAAGCCCAGGCAAATCTGCCTGAAAAAGCGTTCCCAACATCTTCCAATGTTGATGTACTCACATACTGTGATGACTCCGGTGACCTTGCAAATCCATCCTGCCCAACACAGGTACAGGGTTACTACAAAAAAGATACACCGGAAGAAATTCTTCACCAGTGTACAATTCACTAAAAAACAAAATCCACTCATATTTTATGAGTGGATTTTTTATTTTGCAACAAAACTTATAAAACAAAAGATATTTGTACAGTTATTAAACAGTTGAAAGTCTCTGAGAAATATTATATAATAGTGTATATATTTTTGGACAAAACATATTATTGTTTGGATATATTGTACAAAATAGTATTACCACAGCAAGGGGAGAAAATTATGGCAGGTAAATTTTTACTGGTAGACAGCGAAGTATTGCCTGATGTTTTTTTGAAAACAATAGAAGCAAAGCAGCTGCTTGCATCAGGAGAGGTAAAAGGCCTTTCTGCAGCGGCAAAAGCGGTGGGCATTTCCCGCAGTGCTTTATACAAATATAAGGATAAAGTTTTTGAAGCTGTCGAAACTAAAAAATCGGTAGTTACAATTTCTGTTATGCTTAAAGACGTGCTGGGTGCTTTGCAAAGTCTGCTTAAACTTATTGCGAGCTATCATATAAATGTTATCACAATCACACAGTCTGCACCGGCTGACGGTGCCGCAAGTGTGTCTCTTGATTTGCGTGTAAGCGAAATGACCGAAAGTCTGGAAACTTTGCTCAGGGACATCAATGCCCAGAGCTTTGTTATCTCTGCAAAGGAAGTTATCAAATAGTTATGGCTTATATTGTTAAATATATCAGGGATTTAAGCGATAAAACAAAAATAGAAAATATATGTCTCAGGGATGTTTCTCTGGGTTATAAGGTTATGGTGTTTTCCGACTGTTCAGACAAATGCGAACTGCAGGTGGAAAACACCACTTTCACATTCTGCCACGATGCAAAACAACAGGCGGTGGAAAATGCAAAAAAACACTATGCTGAAAAATGCCAGTTCTATGTAAAACGTGCTATATATTCAGTTGACCCCGACATCTATCCTGATGCGGCAAAAATAAAGGAAATAGACTACGAAGCAGCACAGGAACTGCTTGTAAACGGCTATAATGAGATTGATTACAATATCATCAACATTGCAAAAAGGGGCAGCGTAAGGCTGGAAATTCTTTCACTTGATGACAGCGAACCGACAGTGATAAAGGAAGTGGCTGTAATGGATAACAATATTATAAGAAGTATTTCACAGGACTCCGACATTGCTGTGATAACACTCACCGAAAGGCCGGACCGCAAGGGGGAAACTTTCAGAATACTCAGACTGTTAAGCGAAAATGATATTTATGTGGATTCAATTATGCTTTCTGCGGCTACGGCACAGCATCAGGATTTAAGCATCTGCATACTCCGCAAGGACAGGCCAAAGGTGTGCACAATTCTGGAAGAAAACCGTGATATACTGGAGTTTTCAAACATTATTGTTGCGGAAAATGTGGCAAAAATATCAGTTATGGGCAACGGATTCCACACACAGAAAGGTGTTGCCGCAAAGCTGTTTGAAGTGCTTTACAACAGTGATATCAACCTTATGATGGTGTTTACAAGTGAGGTTAAAATTTCATTTATCATAGAAAAATCCCAGGTTAACAAAGCAATTCACTCCATACATAAAAATCTTATAGCAAAATAAAACCGTAAAGCCGTAAATTGACGTTTACGGCTTTTATTTTTTTGCATAATAAATTGATTTATGGACAATTTTTTGATAAAATATTAGTTTAGTAGTATATAAAATAAATATTTAAATATATGGAGACAATATGGAAAGAAAATCTTTACATCCAAACGTGTCCCTCACATTTTTGCCGGGGGAAAAATTCAAACGCAACCGCATAAGCCTCAGCTTTATTGTGCCTAACTCAAAGGAAAAAGCAACAATGTATGCAGTGCTGCCTACACTTATGGAAAGAGGCTATGAAGATTATCCGGAAATGAGTATGTTTTCCAAAAAGCTCAGTTCAATGTACGGTGCAAGCTTTTCTGCAACAACAGCAGTTGTGGGCCAGAACCGTGTTCTGCGCTTCACAATTCAGGGCATTAAAAACGAATACTGCCTTGGTGGCGAAGATCTTCTTGCAGAAATGACTGATGTTCTGCTTGGTGTTATTTTCAAACCTTGTATTGAAGATGAAGGTTTTATTCCTGAATGGCTTGAAGTGGAAAAGGTTAAACTCCGCGAAGAAATCGAAGGCGAAATCAACGATAAACGCGGTTACTGCATAAAAAACACACAGAGAAAATTCTTTGGCGACAGCCGCAGCGGTGTTGAAAGACTGGGTTACCTTGAAGATATCGACGGTATCACTCCACAGGCACTTTATGAATGCTACAAACAGGTTATGGCAGACAGCATTGTGGAAATTTTTGTAACAGCAGATGAAGACCAGACAATCACCGACAAATTTGCACAGGCTTTCAGCGGCCGACAGCAGCAGACTGCAGAAATTCTTCCGTTGGAAATTATGCCGGAAAAAGAAGCAGAAACTTTCAGCGAAAGTATGGATATTGTGCAGGGCAAGGTTTGTCTTTACTATACCTGCAAGCGTCTTCTCACAGAAGAGGAAAGATATGTTATGCTTGTGGCAAGCAATATTTATGGCGGCACAGCAAGCAGCAGACTGTTTAAAAACGTAAGGGAAAAACAGAGCCTTTGTTACTACTGTGCAGCAGCCTACAACGGCTTTACAGCATCCATGCGTGTGGATTCCGGTGTAGAACACGAAAACTGTGACAAGGCAGTTGAAGCAATCAATAAAGAACTTTCCGACCTTATCACAGGTGAAATTTCCGACAAGGAAATCAATGAAACAAAACTGGTTCTTCTCAACAGCCTCGATGCAATTTATGATGGTCTTCACGGCCTCGAAGCATGGTATCTCAACGAGACTATCCGCGGCACATGGGTTGACCCTCAGGAAGCAAAACAGAGAATTGAAGCTGTTACGAAGGAACAGATTAAATCTGTTCTCAGACTTCTCCACCTTAATGTGGTGTATAAACTTACTAAGTAAAGGAAAATATTTATGGATATAAATGTTATTAAAAGTGACGTGCTGAAGGAAGAATACAGCCTTATAAAGACTGACTGCGGCCTTACAATAGCTTGTTACCCTATGCCTAAACACAACGGCATACACGCGGTTTTTGCCACAAATTTCGGCTCTATCAACCGCACATTCACCCTTGATGGAGAAAAGCTCACTGTTCCTGCAGGTGTTGCACATTTTCTTGAACACAAAATGTTTGAAAACGAAGACGGTGACGCTTTTGAAAAATTTGCAAAAACAGGTGCAAATGCAAACGCTTTCACCAGCTTTGACAAAACCTGCTATATTTTCTCCGCAACACACAATATTGACGAATCTCTCGATATCCTCCTTTCCTTTGTTACACAGCCATATTTCACCAAAGAAACTGTGGAAAAGGAACAGGGAATCATTGGTCAGGAAATCAAAATGTATGATGCCAGCGCTTCCTGGCGTGTCCTTTTCGGTATTCTGGAAGGTCTGTACCACAACCATTCTGTAAAGGAAGACATTGCAGGCAGTGTGGAAAGTATTGCACAGATTACACCTGAAATGCTGTACAAATGTGCTGAAGCTTTTTATTCTCCAAGCGAAATGATTCTTTCCGTTGCAGGCAATATCACACCGCAGCAGCTTATGGACGCTGTGGAACGCGCAGGTTTTACAAGCGAAAAACACGATGTTGTAAGAGAAGCAATCCAGGAACCGGATGACATTGTATACACAGAAAAAAGCATTAAAATGCCTGTTTCCATTCCACTTGTAGCAATCGGCTTCAAGGAAAAGGTGGATGGCAGTGTTACTGCAAAACAGGAGATAATCGGCGATATCATAATCGATGTTCTCACAGGTTCAACAAGCGATCTGTTCAATAAACTTTATGATATGAACGTTGTAAACGGCACCTTTGAAGGGGAAGTTTTCAGTGGCAGTGATTACTATTCCACAATCATTTCCGGCGAAACAAACGATCCTCAGCTGCTTATAAGCGAAGTTAAAGCAGCAATAGAAAAAATCAAAACAGAAGGTGTTACAGAAGAACAGTTCAACATCAGCAAAAATGCAATGTACGGCAGTATGGTTATCGACTTTGAAAATGTGGAAGAAGTTGCCACAAGTATGGTGAATCAGTATTTCAAAGGCAATACTGTGTATAACTCCCTTGAAACATTCAGGGAAATCACTTTGGAAGATGTAAACAGTCAGCTTAAAGATATGTTCCGTGATGACAAATGTACAGTGTTTACAGTTTATCCACTGGAGGATTAATATATGTTTAATGTTCAGTTTCCCGCATTGGGCATTGAAATGACGGTAAAACGTGTGGCTTTCACACTCTTCGGTGTGGATGTGTACTGGTACGGTGTCCTTGTTGCCCTTGGTGCAATGCTGGGTATCAGCGTGTCATACCGTCTTGTAAAAAAACTTGGTATCGATACCGACAAATATATTGATGTGCTTATGTTTGGTGCGTTAAGTGCAATTGTCTGCGCCCGTGCCTACTATGTGGCATTTGCGCCATACAGATATGAAACATTTTTTGATATGATAAACATCCGTGACGGCGGTCTTGCAATCTATGGCGGTGTTATCGGTGCCCTTGCTGCGGCATTTATTGTATGCAAGGCAAAAGGTCTTAATCCTTTTGATGTGTGCGACTGTGTCCTCACCTGTTTTCTGCTTGGACAAGGCATCGGCCGTTGGGGTAACTTTGTAAATCAGGAAGCTTTTGGCACCAATACGGACGGCCTTTTTGGTATGATAAGCGAGGGTACAACAGCATATCTTTCCCGCGTGCAGTCTTCACTGGCAGCACAGGGCATAATGGTTGATCCAAATATGCCTGTTCACCCTACATTCCTTTATGAATCAGTGTGGTGTATCACAGGCTTTATTCTGCTTATGCTTTACTTCAACCGACGTAAATTCAAAGGCGAAATGATGTGTCTTTACGGCATATGGTACGGTCTTGGCAGATTTATCATCGAAGGTTTCCGCACTGACAGTCTCGAAACTTTTGCAGGTCTGCGTGCAAGTCAGGTGGTTGCAGCAGCAACTGTAATTGTGGGTGTTCTGATTATTGTGTATAAACGCTTTGATTTCAGGGGACACGCAAAAAGTGACGATGAAATTGAACGTATGTATCAAAACCGAGAAAGAAAATTCAGAAGATAGGAGAGCGGCAATGTACGAAGAAAAAATAATCAGCGGCAAAGAGGTAAGTACCCTTGCCAAGGAAAATATTGCAAAAAGAGTACAGGCGCTTAAAGAAAAAGGTGTCACACCAAAGCTTTCAGTAGTTATTGTGGGTGAAAACCCTGCAAGCTGGTCTTATGTGAGAGGTACAAAAAAATCCTGTGCAGAAAGCGGACTTGACTGTGATGTTATTTCCCTTGCTGAAAATGTTTCACAGCAGGAACTTATAGAGGTTATTGAAAAGCTCAATAAGGACACCAATGTTCACGGCATTCTTGTGCAGTTTCCTATGCCTGAACATATTGACGAATATGCTGTTATGAATGCAATTTCCAGCGAAAAGGACGTTGACGGTTTCACCGCTATCAACGTAGGCAACCTCAATATCGGCAAGGACTGCTTTGTGCCTTGTACACCACAGGCTTGTGTTGATATGCTGGAACACGCAGGCATTGATGTTGTGGGCAAGGATGTTGTGGTTATCGGCCGCAGCAACACAGTGGGACGTCCTGTTGCAACACTTCTCACACAGAAATCTGCTACCGTTACCATCTGCCACACAAAAACCCGCAACATTGCAGACAAAACACGTATGGCGGATATCATTATCATCGCAATCGGCGTTGCAGGTTTTCTCAAAGCAGATATGATAAAGGAAGATGCTGTTGTTATTGACGTTGGTATCAACCAGAACAGTGAAGGCAAACTGTGCGGTGACGCAGATTTTGACTCCTGCATAGAAAAGGTTGGCAAAATCACTCCTGTGCCGGGCGGTGTAGGCCTTCTGACAAGGGTTAATCTTTTGAAAAACACACTTAAAAGTGCGGAAAATTCAAACAGATAACCGCAGTTTATATGTATAAAAAAGTGAGTGAATACAGTCTTTTTACATATACTTTTTGTACAGAAATACTAAGAAAATATTAGTAAAAATTACTTGACATTTGCTGTCGTTTATAGTAATATATTATAGCCGCATGTAAACGGCTCAAGTTGTACCCGCCGGGTACACGCCAGGTTCAGCGAGACTTATTTAATGAGAGGATACAAAACATGAAAGCAGTATTTGTTACTGGCGGTAAACAGTACACAGCTACAGTAGGCGACGTATTGTTCATCGAAAAACTTAACGTAGAAGCAGAAGAAACAGTTGTTTTTGATCAGGTTTTGCTCGTAGGCGAAGGTGCAGAAGCTAAATTCGGTACACCAGTAGTTGAAGGCGCAAAAGTTGAAGCTAAAGTTATCAAAAACGGCAAAGGCAAAAAGATCAACATCATCACTTACAAACCTAAAAAAGGTTCTGCAAGAAGAATGGGTCACAGACAGCCTTACACAAAAGTTGAAATCACAAACATTGTTGGTTAATATTTAAGGGAGGATATAGACATGGCACATAAGAAGGGCGTAGGTTCCACAAAAAACGGTCGTGATTCCGAATCCAAAAGACTCGGCGCTAAAAGAGCAGACGGCCAGGCAGTAAAAGCTGGTAACATCATCGTTCGTCAGAGAGGCACACATATTCACCCAGGTGAAAATGTTGGCCGCGG
>JAZOTI010000018.1:0-4286 GCA_045657565.1 Oscillospiraceae bacterium
ATACAAGGTATACACAGCAAAGCTGTTTGCCTTGTATTGCCGGACAGAATCACATCTATTCAACAAAAAAACAAACTGACTTCCATGTTGTGCGGAAGTCAGTTTGCAGTTTAAGTATCTCGATTGATTTTCTTCAAACAGATAACAATCTTTTATTAGCCGAGTGCAACCATGCTGAAAACGAGTGCGAACAAAGCAACTGTTTCACAAAGACCAACAACTGTGATGTACTGTGAGAAGCCTTTGCCTGTTTCTGCAAGAGCGTCTGCACCTGCAGCACCTGCTTTACCCTGGAAAATAGCGGAAGAAGCGATTGCGATGCTGGATGCAATGCCAAGACCGAGAAGGAATGCAGGGTCAGCAGCGGAAGATTTCATCTGCTGCATAAGAAGGAAGCCGTAGATTGTCTGTGTAAGAGGAGCACCTGCGAAAACTGTAAGGATAAATGGAGCTGCTTTATTGCTCATGTAACATTTTTTCCAAGCGCCGATTGCTGCCTGACCAGAAATACCAATACCGATAGCAGAGCCTACTGCAGAAATACCCATAGCCAATGCTGTTGCCAATAATCCAAAATTCATAATGATTCTCCTTTGTAATCAATTTATTCTTCAAAAGGTTTAAATTTGTGTCCGCTCCACGACATATTCAAATGTGAGGAGAATTCCAGTGTGTTGAGTCGGATGCCGTGAACGATAACTGAAAGAACGTTCAGAATCATATTGAGGCCGTGACCGAACACCAGAAGTATAATAGCAATTACCATAAACATGAAATTGCCGAGTAATGGGCTTGCAAGTTCGTTTACTGTTGCGGAAATTGCGGAACCCGCAAGGCCAACCGCCCACAGACGGATGTAGGAAACGATATCGGAAAATACGTTTACTACGCCCAGCAGAACAGAAACGATGTCTTTAACACTTGCAAGGATGGATTGAACGATGTTGCCATCGTAGTTGGCAAAGACAAAGCTGAGAACAAAGCCTACACCAACAAGGGCGATGAACACAAGGCCAACCGGTATGCCGCCGATTACGAGACCAAGGCTGAAAACCTGAGCATTTACTACAAGGCTGAGAACCACATAGTACATACCTACAAGCTGCAGGATGGAACCGATATCACCCAGCATATTGAGTGATTTTCTTGATCTGATGGCACCTTTGATGTGTGCAACCACCAGCTGAATAAGTGCTAATGTGAAGCAGAATATCTGCAGGTTCTGTGCAGTGGTAAGCCCTGCTTCGCCGTTTGTCCAGAACGGATACCAGATTTTATCTGCGTATACGTTGGAGATAACAGGAATTGACAAGCCTTTGAGCCACTGTGGAAGCACTTCAGGGGAAAGCCCGAACCATGTGCAGGTAAGAGTGCCCCATACAACTGTTGAGAAGCCGAAAAGACCTACCAGCAAAAATGCCGGTGAAATTTCTTTTTTGGATACGAGGGATTTTACAATCGGCACAGCAGCAACTGCACAGATGAGCAATCCGTATCCGCCATCTCCGAAAATCATTCCGAAGAATATGAGGATAAACAGCAAGAACCAGCTTGAAATGTCATATTCAAAATATCCAGGTACAGTACCAAGGAAGTCTGTAAGAGGATAGATAAGACTTACAAATTTATTGTTTTTAAGCTTGGTTGGTACGTTATCTTCTTCTGTTGGGTCTTCAACAAGAAGGCCCCAGGAATTATTTTTAGCTTCCTGTTTGAGACAATCTACATTTTCTGCTTCGATATAGCCTGTGAAGTAAGCAACTGAAAGGTTGTTTTCTTCATTTTCAGACAATTTTTCGTCCGCCATACCTGTAGCATAAATTTCGAATTCAATTTCTTTTTCACAGGCCTTGATTGCGTTTTTCATACCTGCAACACAGCCTGCATAGGAAGCAATTTTTTCGTCTGTACCGTTGATTTCAGCGGCAAGACTTTCTGTTTTTTCTTTCATTGTTTCGGTGGAAACTTTTGGAAGTTCAAGTTTATAGGTTTTGATTCTATCCAGAACTTCTTCTTCACCTTCAGCACCACAGGCAATTACCAGACATTTTACAGTATTTTTGTTTTTGCTTACAGCTATTGTTTTTACACTTTCGCCCAAAGCATCATATTCTGTTTTTGGCAGTTCGTAAGGTGCTGCATCAACACCGTTTTCTGCCAGCCAGCTGAGTTTTTCAGGATCGATATCCCCCCAGCTTTTAAGTCTGTCAATTTCTGCAGTTAAAGCAATCAGTTCTGCCTGATATGCTTTTTTATCTTCTGCAAGGGCTGCAACTTCTTTTGCTGCAGCAAGCGCTTCAGCCGCAGTCACATCTTTTGATTCGGAAATTTTCTTTACCATTTCTTCGATGCTGAAGATACTGCTTTCGAGAAGTGAAATCTGCTCTTTAAGCTCGGTAATGCGTTCGCCTGAACCTTCGCTTATTTCAATCTGCATAAGTCCAAGCTTGCGGAGCTTTTTGAGTGTTTCCGCCTTTTTATCCCCCATAATGATGAGAGAAACTTTCTTCATAGGTACAATCATAACGAGTAAACCTCACTTTCGGAAGCTGTAGCGTTGCGAATTGCTACCTTGCGTTTTGAAATTTTTGAACGAACTACAGCATTAACCTGCTGGTCCGCCATATAAATAGATATCTTTTTGATATTCTCTATTGTTTCAGGGATTTTAACCTTTTCAAACAGATTTACTCGCTGTGAAGTAGAACGGAGTTCTGCCTCCAGAAGTTCAACCTGTTCATCCAACACTTCTGCCTCCAGGTCAAGTGACATTGCCTTTTCCATATGGTTTGCAGCTATATCAACCCAGAGTGGAGTTTCGTACAAGTCATAATCTCCTCTGGAAAAATCTGCCCCTTCAAAAACAGGAATTGCAACACCTGCAATATTGCCTGTTCCTTTGCGGATATTGCTTACAGTAATAATTCCGTCAGGGAAAGCCTCTTTTTCACAGAATACAGCAATCCAGGAGCGGAAGCCTTTTTCAAGGTCTTCCTTTTCCTTTCTCACTGCGTTAGCTTTGGCTTCAATTGTGCGGATTTCCGCCTGAAGCTGCTGTTTTTTAAGTGTCAGAGTAGGCAAATATCTCCGGTACATTTTGAGAGCATCTTTCTGTACCTTTAACTCGTTTTTAGTAAGTTTGATTTTTGCCAAAATTCTTGTCCCCCTTATTTAGCAGGCCAGAATTCTTCAATAAGGTCTGATTTCAGGCCTGTTTCGTCTTTTTCGAAACATTCAGCCAGAATTTCCCAGCCAAGATCGAGAGAATCTTCAAGTGACATGTTAACTGACAAGTCCATGAGTTTGTTTTCAAAGAGTTCGCCGTATTTAAGAAGTTTTGTATCCCAGCGGCTCATTGCAAAGCCCATGTTTTTCTTTTCAATTGTTTCTTTATAAGCAGAGTACAGACGAATCATACCGTCCATAAGTGCTCGGTGGTCTTTACGTGTCTTGTTGTTTACGTTCTGTTTAAGACGGGAAAGTGAACCGAATGGTTCAATACGGCCGCCTTTAAGATAGTACTGACCTTCTGTGATGTAACCTGTGTTGTCAGGTACTGGGTGTGTTACGTCGTCACCAGGCATTGTTGTAACAGCAAGAACTGTAACAGAACCGGAGTTGTCAAAGTCAACAGCTTTTTCGTAACGTGCAGCAAGCTGTGAGTAGAGGTCGCCAGGATAACCACGGTTGGAAGGAACCTGTTCCTGAGTAATAGCGATTTCTTTCATTGCGTCTGCAAAGTTTGTCATATCAGTGAGAAGTACCAATACGTCTTTGTCCTGCAAAGCAAACTGTTCTGCAACTGCAAGAACCATGTCAGGAATCATCATACATTCAACAACAGGGTCGCTTGCTGTGTGGATAAACATAACTGTTTTGCTGAGAGCGCCGCCTTTTGACAATTCATCTTTAAAGTAGAGGAAGTCGTCGTATTTAAGGCCCATACCGCCAAGAACGATTACATCAGCTTCAGCCTGCATAGCAATACGTGCAAGAAGCTGGTTGTAAGGTTCGCCGGAGATGGAGAAGATTGGGAGTTTCTGAGAAACAACCAATGTGTTGAACATGTCAATCATTGGGATGTTTGTTCTCATCATTCTGTTAGCAAGAATACGTTTACTTGGGTTAACAGATGGACCACCGATAGGCTGCATATTTTCTGTAAGTACTGGTCCGTTGTCTCTTGGTTCACCAGAACCATTGAAGATACGGCCAAGGAGATCTTCGCTGAAGGAAACACGCATGTCGCGGCCCAAGAAGCGAACTTCATCACCTGTGGAAACGCC
>JAZOTI010000019.1:0-8587 GCA_045657565.1 Oscillospiraceae bacterium
GTGGCACATTTGTCAGCATACCCTTTTTTCGATACAATGAGAGCAGATAACTCGGAAGGAAGTGAAAAACATCAAATTGATGTTTTTCACTGGAAGACCCACAAGACAATGGAGACAGAATGAAAAGGAGGCAAAGCAAATGCAAGCAACCTGTACTCATTCAGTAACACAGTAACATCCACACAGTGGCTTGACAATGAATCCCATTGTGAAAACCTTTGGAGTGCCAACGGCATTTCAAAAAAATACAACTAAGAAAGGAGACAGAATAAATGAAAATTTATAAAGCTGATAAGAAGAAAAAATTCTCAACATTGGCCCTCTGTCTTCTTTTGACAGTGGTGTTCACAGTAGGTGGCACATTGGCTTATCTTTACACACAGTCACAACAGGTGACAAACACTTTCCAGCCTGCAAAAGTTGGAAACCAGGTTGTTGAAACATTTGACGGCACTACAAAGACAAATGTAACAATTAAAAACAGTATCGATAACAGCACAAAAGATATTGTTGATGCTTATATCCGTGCAACAGTTGTTGTAACATGGAGAAAAGGTAACGAAGTAAAACCTGCAGCAGCAAGTGATTACACTCTTACATTTGCAAATGACGGATGGGATTTGGATACAACTGATGGTTATTATTACTATACAGGTGTTGTGGCACCAGGCGAAGAAACAGGTGTTCTCATCAGCGAATGTAAGCCAAAGGTAACCAAGGGCGACTACAAGCTTCATGTTGAAATCATTTCACAGTCAATCCAGGCACAACCTTCAACAGTTGTTGCACAGGAATGGGGAGTTACTGTGAACGGCACAACAATCAGCAAGTAAGGGGGAATAAAGTATGAAAAAATTATTTAAACTTGCATTCTCTCTCACACTTACAATGTCACTTGTTATGGCATTGTCCCTGACAGCATTTGCAGGCACAGTTACATACAACGATAATGCTGCAGATTTTATCTTTGCACCGGGCAGTGAATACTCACCTACAGACCTTTTTGATGATTTCAAAAATGTTATGCCGGGGGATGTTATCACTGATACTGTTGAAATCAGACACAACATTGACGAAAACGAAGTTGTTGACATCTGGTTCAAAGCAAACGGCGCAAGAGAAATGCCTGAAGGTGTAAATGACATCGAATTCCTTTCACAGCTTAAACTTAAAGTTTCCAAAGCAAACGGATCTGTTGTTGCAGAAACTCCTTTGGATACAACAGGTTGGGTTCATCTTGGTACATTCAAGCAGTATGAAAACACAGAACTCAAACTTGAACTTACAGTTCCTGCAGAATTTGAAGTAACAAGACCTGAAGGTATGTCAGATGATGATTACAACGCATTGTATGACGAAGTTCAGAACTCTTTCCAGAATACAGCAGGTTATATTGAATGGGAATTCAAGGCTGATGTTTTTGAAACAAAATCTGTTGATACAGGCGATACAAGCAACACAATGCTTTACTTTGCAGTAATGGCAGCTTGTGCAGTAATGCTGATATTCCTTGTATTTCTTAAAAAGAGAAAAACTGAAGAATAAGCCAAATATATTAAACTTATAACTTAAAACCCGCTGTGGATTTCACGGCGGGTTTTGTTTTTATATAATCTGTTTAAACAGTTATGTATTTTGCAACAGTATTCTTAAACATAATTCTGCAATAGAGGTTATTGTTTAGTGTTGTAAACCATCTTTATGGTACTGAAAATATATTTATATTTACAAAATTTACGGCGGGTGGTATGATTTTACAGTAAAAAGCTATTGAGGTGACATATGAAACTTACAGCAGAAAATATCCTTTTGCAGTACAGCCAAAGCGGAAAAAGACATCTGATTGTTACAGGCTGGAGAGGAAAAGGCAAAACCACGCTTTTAAAAAGAATTGTAAAGGAAATAAGCCAGGATACTCTGCCGGGTCTCACAAGTTATATGGTGCCCAAAACAGGTGTTATGCTGCGTGATAATATCACAGGCAAAGAGGGTGCAATTGGTATCTATTGCCCTGAAAAAGCTGAAATCGGGAAAAATATGATACCTTATTCCGATGGGTTTTACACTGTCGGAATTCCTGCAATGGAATATGCAATGAACAGTAAAAGCAAATGGGTTTTTATGGATGAAATCGGTTTTCTTGAAAGCATGGAAACAGAATTTCAGCAGTCATTGCTTAAGGCGATGGAACAAAAGCAGTTTATTGCAGCAGTTCGAAAGGAAGCAAAAGGCAGAGTGCCTTTTATCGATACTATTTTGTCCCGAAACGATGTATTTATCATAGACCTTGATGATTACGACAGCAGTGATTACTGGGAATAAACAATAGAACTTATGCGGAAATCTCCCTGAAAACAGGGGGATTTTCTTTACTTTTAAGGCTGAAAATAGTATATTGAATACAGTATTTATAACATTATATAAGGAGAGAGTGAAAATGACAGACTTTCTTGTGAAAGACAAAAGTTTTTATAAAAAAGTGCTGGCAATTGCTATTCCTATGGCATTGCAGAACCTTATCAACGTTGGTGTAAGTCTGCTGGATACAGTTATGCTTGGTCAGCTTGGCGAGGTTGCAATGTCTGCATCTTCCCTTGCAGGACAGGTGGGGTTCACATATATGATTATGAACCTTGGACTTACTGCAGGTGCGGGGGTACTGACAAGCCAGTACTGGGGCAGAAACGACCCTGCGTCCATCCGCAAGGTTATGAGCATGACATACAAAATCTCTCTGTTTCTTGCGGCAATTTTCACCGTTTTGTCATTGTTGTTCCCTGTGCAGCTTATGACCATCTTCACAAAGGAAGCTGATGTTATTGCAAGCGGTGCAATTTATGTGCGCATAATGGCTTTCTCCTTTTTCATAAGCGGTTTTACCATGACAAGTTTCAGTATTCTGCGTACTGTAGGTACTGTTAAAATCTCTCTTTATGTTTATATAATCTCATTCTTTGTAAACGTATTTTTCAACTACAGCCTTATTTTCGGTCATTTCGGTATGCCGGAACTTGGCATTGCAGGTGCAGCGATAGCAACACTTATTGCACGATTTGTGGAATTTCTCATAGTGGTTATATACGTATTCAGATATGACCACAAAATTCAGTTTACAGTCAGGGATTTCCTGTTGCGTACAGATATGGGAATTCTCAAAATCTATATGAAACACGGCGCACCTGTGCTGTGCAATGAAATCCTCTGGTCCCTTGGCAGCGGTATGCTCAGTGTTATTATGGGACATATGGGCAAGGAATTCGTTGCCGCAAACGGCATATGTTCGGTAATGTTCCAGTGTACATCGGTTGTTACACAAGGTATGAGTGCCGCAGCAAGTGTACTGGCAGGCAACACAATAGGTGAAGGCAAGTACAAACAGGCAAGACAGCAGTCTCTTACAGTATTTGTCATAAGCATATTCCTTGGAATTGTTTCCTGTATTATTACCCTTCTGGCGGCAAAGCCTCTTGTAGGATGCTACAATATTACAACGGAAACAAGGACTATTGCACTTGAACTTCTTGCGGTGATTGCGGTGCTGACAATTTTCCAGACAATCAGTGGTATCAATATGTTTGGTACACTGAGAGGCGGCGGGGACAGCAAGTTTGTACTGTTCTTTGATGTAAGCAGTATGTGGCTTTTCTCTGTGCCTCTTGGCTGGATTTCCGGCCTTGTGCTGCACTGGCCTGTATGGATTGTATGCATCTGTCTGCGAAGCGGTGATATTTTCAAATGCTTCGGCGCCATTGCAAGAATTCTGTCGGGTAAATGGGTTAAAGACGTAACCCGTACCGACGATCAGATTGAACAGCTCAATACATAAAACAGTCAAAAATATACAGCCACACATCATCAGGTGTTTGTGGCTGTATTTATATTTTGACAGGAAAACGGCGGAATAGGGGCTGATTTTTTAGTATAATTCCCATTTTTGAACATATACTCTTACTAACAGAAACAAAGGGGGAATTATTATCAATCCATTCGAACAGAAACCTCTGCAGGTTGCAGAGGGATTGCGCAACTTCAAACAGCTTTATCCAAAACCATATAACAAAAACGAGGTTGACCCATACACAAAAACCCGTATTATTCTTATGAATGGTACAGAGTTTGAGGCTAACTGGTTTTCACATCAGTTTGCACGGCACACAACAAACAATGACCTCCGCAGAGAACTCAGTCTTGGCCGTATGGTGGAAAAACAGCAGCAACAGCGTCTTGCAATGCTGAAACCCTGTGATGAAACCATCCTGGAACACACAATCGGTTACGAACAGCTTGCAGTTGACCTGACAGCAGAACTTGCAAAAAGAGAAAAGGACTGCTGCGTTAAAAATGCACTGGATTTTGCTCTGCTGGAAGATTTTGACCATCTTTACCGATATGCAAATCAGCTTGAAATGGAACAGGGTGTGGAAGCGGAACGCCTTGTTGGTGGATACACCGAAATTATGCCCGGCAGACCAACCATTGCACATCACCGTTTTCCAAAAGATAATGTAAAGAAAAACATAAACGCAAAATGTGCCGACAAGCAGACAGTGCTTAACACAATGATTATCACAGCGGCAGAACAGCAGACAATGAACTATTATATGAATATTTCAAACTTTGCCGACAATGATGCCGCACGACGTCTTTACAAGGAAATTGCCTTTGTTGAAGAGGAACATGTTACACAGTATGAATCTCTTATGGACAGCGGTGCAACATGGATGGAAATGCTTTTGTGGCATGAATATGTGGAATGTTATCTCTACTGGTCCTGCTTTATGACAGAAACTGACCCATATATCAAATGTATATGGGAAGAACATCTCGATATGGAGATTGCACAGCTGCACAAGGCGGCACAGCTTCTGGAAAAATATGAAAACAAACACTGGCAGCAGGTTATTCCTGACGGGAAATTCCCAGCACCAATCAGTCTCCACGAAAACATCGACTATGTTCGTGATATACTCAAAAACACAGTACAGTTCACAGGGGACAGGGAAGGCTATACAAGACTGGAAAATCTGTCAGACAATGCAGATTTCTTTAAATATCAGAAACTCATAGTGCCAACACCTGACTACGCACAGAGCCACAATGTTATCTGTGAGCACATCCGTCAGTATGGTGAGGATTATCGTTTTCAGGTTGACTGCCACCCACACTGTCAGCTTGCGGACAGAGGCTGTGACAACACAAAGGTTGGCAGAGAAAAATGTGCTGCAGAATCAACAGATTTTAAATGCAACTGATACAGATGAAAATAACAGCGTAGACTTATAAAAGCGACCTATCGACAAGAAAAACAAACCTGATTTTCAACACAAAAAGGCTGCTGCTGTGTCATCGACACTTGCACTATACAAAGTAGTGCTGTATGTCTTTTCCTTGCAACAGCACCTTTCTGCAAAAACAGGCAAAATGTACCCACCAAGTCACTTTACAGTGTTTGGTGGGTATTTATGTTTTCTTGTCGGGATGCCGCTGAAGTCTCTGCTGTTTTATTGTGTTGAAAAACATAGCATCTGAATGTATAATGGTAAAAAAGGGCAAAAGGAGACGAAACTATGCTTTTTGAAAAACAGGTGCTTAAAATGTACTGTCAACAGATGTTTGCACGTCAGGATGACACAGGTGTGGCACATTATTTTTCCGCTGACGATTTTGAAGGCCTCAAAAAACAGCCATACTCCTTCAAATCTTCTCGTGGACATAATCTGCAGGGATATTTTTATTCCTATGATAATCCTGTTGCCGACAGACTTGTGATTTTTGAACACGGTATGGGATGTGGTCACCGTGCATATATGCGCGAAATTGAAACAATAGCAAAAAAAGGATACCTTGTATTTGCCTATGACCACACAGGCTGTATGGAATCAGGCGGCGAAAACACAGGAGGCTTTGCGCAGTCTTTGTGCGACCTTGACAACGCTCTTACAAGCCTTGAAAATGACTCTTGCTACAGCACAATGAAAAAAAGCATTATCGGTCACAGCTGGGGTGGTTTTTCCACTATGAACATTGCTGTTTTGCACCCTGATATTGGGCATGTTGTGGCAATGAGCGGTTTCCTTTCAGTAGAAAGAATGCTCAAACAGTATTTCAGTGGTATTATGGGTGGATATGTAAAACCAATTTATGACCTTGAAAAACGCACAAACCCAAAACATGTGGGCTTTGACGCGGTGGAAACCCTTGCAAAAAGCAATGTAAAAGCATTAATCATCCATTCTGCCGATGATAAACAGGTAAACAAGGCACACCATTTTGATGTTCTTAAAGCAAACCTTGAAAACAAATCAAATATAAACTTCTGGCTTATGGAAGGCAAATTCCACAACCCTAACTACACAAAGGAAGCTGTGGTATATAAAGATGAATTTTTTGCAGAACTTACCAAAAAGCTCAAAAAGAAAGAACTTGCAACCGAAGAACAGAAAAAAGCATTCCGCGATTCATATGACTGGTGGTTTATGACACAACAGGATATGGAAGTATGGAATAAAATTTTTGAATTTATTGCAGAATAACAAAATAAATGTATCAAAACGACAGTTTTTTTATTACAGAAAAACTGTCGTTTTTTGTTTTCCGATATAATATTAAACAGCAAAAATGGGTTTTAAACTTATTATATTAATCTGACATACATCAAAAATGCATATCCTGCAATAAAAGTCTTAAGCAAATATACAAAAAAATGGTTAAAAATTATCGTAAATTGAAAAAAATTACCATATAAGGACAAATTATTCAAAATCGGTTGACTGCAATCAGTGTGCGTGTTAAAATGATGAAAAAATTAAATCGCTTGATAGAGGAGCGGTACACATGAGTATTTTCAGACAAGGTGAGGCAACCGTCTGAAAAGAAAGGGAAGACCGCCGAAGTTTTAAAGGTGCCTCGGCCTTTATTGCTGGGCCGTCAGAGAACATCTGTCGGACTGTCACAAGTATATTTTGTGAAGCGCTATCGTTAGCTGTTGTTTTATATTCCGTCCGGTTATAGTGGTATTTATTTTATGACGGAATTATAATTAAAACACTGATGGACCGCTTGGCAAAGCGGTCTTAATTTTTTTGGAAAAAGTAAAAGAAAAAAAGAAAGGAAAACCACTATGAAAAAATTCTTATCTTTAATCCTTGCACTCGCACTGACAATGTCATTGGCAGCATGTTCTTCCGCACCTGCTTCCTCCGAAGCAACAGAAGGTGAAGGCACAGCAGAATTCCTCTCTATCCCAGGCACAGAAGACGGCGTTCTTACAGTAGGTATGGAATGTCAGTATGCTCCTTATAACTGGACACAGCTCACAGACGCTAACGGCGCTGTGGAAATTGCAAACAACCCTGGTGCTTATGCAAACGGTTACGACGTAATGATCGCACAGAAAATCTGTGAAAAATATGGCTGGAAACTTGAAGTTATGGCTCTCGAATGGGGCGGCCTTACACCTGCTATCAACGCAAAAACAATCGACGTAGCTATCGCAGGTCAGTCCATGACAGCTGAAAGAATGGCAGAAGTTGATATGGCAGGTCCATATTACTATGCAGAAATCGTTTGTCTCACAACAAAAGACAACGTTAACGCAACAGCTACTTCCGTAACAGAACTCACAGGCAACTGCACAGCACAGTCCGGTACAATCTGGTACAACTCCTGTCTTCCACAGGCAACAAAAGCTTCCATTCAGGCAGCAGCAGAAACAGCACCTGCTATGATTATGGTTCTTGAATCCGGCACAGCAGACTTTATCTGCACAGATATGCCAACAGCTACAGCAGCAGTTGCTAAAAACGATAACCTTGTAGTTCTCAACTTCACAGGCACAGACGGCGACTTCCAGTTTGCTGACGAAACAGAAAGAGCTGAAAACGTTAACATCGGTGTTTCCGTTGTTAAAGGCAACACAGAACTTCAGAAAGCTCTCGACGATGCTCTTGCAGAAATCGGTGCAGATGCATTCAACACAATTATGGCAAAAGCTATCGAAGTTCAGCCAGAAATCTAATTGTTACAAACAAACCCTGAAAGGATTTTCAACTAAGTATGGATAAATTTGCAGAACTTATATCTGATGTGGGTCTGCTTTGGAGTACCTACAGTTCATTCTATCTTAAAGGTATCCGCAACACCCTTATACTTGCTGTGGTGGCAACACTTATCGGCTGTATCATTGGCCTTGTATGCGGTATTCTCAACACAATTCCATATTCCAAAAACGACAATCTTGCCAAAAGAGTGATTCTCAGATTTATCCGTATTGTTGTAAGATGTTATGTAGAACTTTTCCGCGGCACACCAATGGTGCTGCAGGCAGTGTTTATCTACTTTGGTCTTCCATATTTCACCGATGCACAGATGCAGTTTAAAGGCAACAGCGGTATGTGGCTTGCATCCATCATCGTTGTTTCCATCAACACAGGTGCCTATATGGCCGAAAGTGTACGCGGCGGCATTATGTCCATCGACCCGGGCCAGACCGAAGGTGCAAAAGCGATTGGTATGACACATCTGCAGACAATGAGTTATGTTATTCTGCCACAGGCTGTGCGAAATATCATTCCGCAGATAGGCAACA
>JAZOTI010000020.1:0-9318 GCA_045657565.1 Oscillospiraceae bacterium
CATTATTTTTGCAATAAAAAGCCTGTTTTTAAACGTTATAATTCATGAATATGGATTTTTTGATACACTTTTGTAATATTTAATCTCCATTTTGCACAAAAAACCAAATTACATTTAAGCAACTCAACTATTTTTGTTATTTGTCATAAATTTGTCTTGAAAAAAACAGCAAAAAGTAATAAACTATTAATGTAAATAAACTGGAAACGTTTCCAAAAAGCTTTTCCGGTAAAATAAACGGGGATTGTGTCCCTACGAAAAAAACACAGGAGGATATATTATGAAAAAATTATTGGCTTTGCTTCTTGCAGGCGCAATGGCTCTTTCCATGGTAGCTTGCGGTTCAAGCGAACCAGCTGCTCCAGAAGCAGAAACAGGTTCTGTTTACTACCTCAACTTTAAACCAGAACAGGATGCCCAGTGGCAGGCTCTTGCTGAAGCTTACACAACAGAAACTGGCGTTCCAGTAACAGTTGTTACAGCAGCTTCCGGCGAATACGAAACAACACTTATGGCAGAAATGGGCAAATCTGAAGCTCCAACACTCTTCCAGGTTAACGGTCCTGTAGGTCTTGCTAACTGGAAAGATTACTGCTACGACCTCGCAGGTTCCGATGTTTACGGCGAACTTAAGAGCGACGACTTCGCACTTATCGAAGACGGCAAAGTTTACGGTCTTGCTTATGTTGTAGAAACATACGGTATCATCGCTAACACAAAACTTCTTGCTGAAGCAGGTCACTCTGTTGACGAAATCACATCTTTCGAAACATTGAAAGCTGTTTGTGAAGACATTCAGTCCAGAAAAGACGAACTCGGCTTCGCAGCATTCTCTTCCGCAGGTATGGACGGTTCTTCCGACTGGAGATTCAAAACACACCTTGCAAACCTTCCACTTACATTTGAATATGCAACAGAAGGCATCACACCAGGTTCTGTAAAAGGTACATACCTTGACAACTACAGAGACATCTGGAACCTTTACATCAACTACGCAACATGCGATCCAGCAGAACTTTCCGCAAAAACTGGTAACGACGCTGTTACAGAAATGCTCGAAGGCAAAGCTGTATTCTACCAGAACGGTACTTGGGCAGCTGGCGACCTCGCAGCTATCATCGACGACCTCACAATGATCCCATTGTACATCGGCGT
Source organism: Oscillospiraceae bacterium (assembly GCA_045657565.1). Taxonomy (GTDB): domain Bacteria; phylum Bacillota; class Clostridia; order Oscillospirales; family Ruminococcaceae; genus RGIG3102. The sequence continues at coordinate 1,156 of JAZOTI010000020.1, forward strand.
TGGCGACGAAGCTAACCAGGGTCTCTGCACAGGTTCTGAAAACTACTGGTGCGTAAACAGCCAGGCTGAACAGGCTGACATCGACGCAACACTTGCATTCCTTAACTGGTGTGTAACAAGCGACACAGGTCTCAACGGTATGTGTAAAGAAATGGGCTTTGTAATCCCATTCGAAAAAGCTCTCGAAGCTGACAACAAATTCGTTAAAGAAGCTGACGCTATGATCGCTGCAGGCAAAACATCTATCGGCTGGAACTTCCCAACAATGCCATCTGAAGAATGGAAAAACATGGTTGGTCAGGCTCTCACAGCTTACGCAGCAGACCAGACAGACGACAACTGGGCAGTAGTAGTTAAAAACTTCGTTGACGGTTGGGCATCCGAATATGCACTTGCTAACGGTTAATTTAATAGTTAAATAGTTACAGCATATTGAAATATTGATGTAAATTAATACTAATTAATTTTTAAACAACAGGGGGCGGCAAGAAAACTTGCTGTCCCCTTTTGTATTTTATTAAGAAAGGAGCTTTTTATGGAAAAAGCGCTGAAGAAATATTCACCAGTCTTCGTGCTGCCAACGCTTCTTGCCTTTATAATTGGCTTTGTAATCCCATTTGCAGAAGGCCTTTATCTTTCCTTCTGTCAGTTTACAACTGTTAAAAACGCTAAATTTATCGGCTTGGGTAACTACAAAAGAGCTTTCGCCGACCAGGCATTCCTCAACAGTTTCGGTTTCACCGTAAAATATGCTGTTGTTGCAATTGTGCTTATCAACGTAATCGCTCTTTGTCTGGCTCTTTTGCTTACACGCAAAATCCGCGGCACAAACATTTTCCGTACAGTATTCTTTATGCCGAACCTTATCGGCGGTATCGTACTTGGCTACATCTGGCAGATTCTCATCAACTGTATCCTGTCTCTTTCCGGTTTGCCACTCCTTGCTCTCAACAGCCAGGCAGGCTACTGGGGTCTTATTATTCTGACTGCATGGCAGCAGATTGGTTATATGATGATTATCTACATCGCAGGTTTACAGAACGTTCCTGACGATTTGACAGAAGCTGCATCCATCGACGGTGCAACACAGTGGACAACATTCTGGAAAGTTAAACTTCCAATGATTATGTCCTCCATCACAGTTTGTGTGTTCCTTACACTTACAAACTCCTTTAAGCTGTTCGACCAGAACCTTGCTCTCACAGGCGGCGACCCTAACCATATGACAGAAATGCTTGCCCTCAACATCTACGACTCATTCTACGCACGTGCAGGTGCACAGTGGAAAGGTCTCGGTCAGGCAAAAGCTGTTCTGTTCTGTCTGCTTGTTGTAGCAATCAGCTTTGCACAGCTTAAAGCAACACGTTCCAAGGAGGTACAGCAGTAATGATTAAACAGAAAGAAAAAACCTCCAACGCTATATGGTCAGTTATACTTTCAGTACTCTCCATACTTTATATGTATCCTATCGTTATGATTCTGCTCAACTCTCTCAAAAAAGAACGCAGCATCACAACTTCCTCCGCTTTCAAGCTTCCTGACGGCGAAAGCTTTGCGGGTCTTGAAAACTATATCAACGCAATCAATGCTCAGGGCTTCCTCAAAAGCCTTGGTTACAGCTTGTTTATCACAGTAACTTCCGTTGTTGCAATTCTTCTCTTCTGCGCAATGTGTTCCTGGTACATCACACGCGTTAAAACAAAATTTGCACAGGGTCTTTATTTCCTGTTTGCATTCTCTATGGTTGTACCTTTCCAGATGGTTATGTTCACACTGTCCCAGACAGCTGATATGCTCAAACTCAACACACCTTGGAACATCTGGGTTATCTACCTTGGTTTCGGTGCAGGCCTTGCAGTATTTATGTTTGCAGGCTTTATGAAGAGCATCCCTCTGGAAGTTGAAGAAGCATCTATGATTGACGGCTGCAATCCTTTGCAGACATTCTTTATGATTGTTTTGCCAATGCTCAAACCTACTATGGTTTCCGTAGGTATTCTGGAAGCTATGTGGGTATGGAACGACTATCTGCTTCCAACATTGGTTCTTGACATCAAAAAGTACCGCACAATTCCAATGCTTATCCAGTACTTCCGTGGCAGTTACGGTCGTGTAGAAATGGGTCCGATGATGGCTTGCATCATGCTTACTGTTATTCCAATCGTTATTATCTACCTTGCAGGTCAGAAGCACATCATCAAAGGCGTTGCTGCGGGTGCTGTAAAAGGATAATTCTTAATGGCTATTACCATAAAGGACATTGCCAGGGAATCAGGATATGCCATAGGAACTGTCTCCCGTGTGCTTAACAATCATCCCGATGTTTCCGACACTGCCCGTCAAAGAATTATGGAAGTGGTGGAAAAACACCATTTCCGCCTGAACAACAATGCAAAACATTTAAAACAGCAGTCCTCCAACGGCGTTGCCATTGTCATCAAAGGTTCACAGAATATGCTTTTTGCACCTATTGTGGAACAGATGCAGGGTATGCTGCAGGAAAAAGGATTTGCCTGTCTTGTGTACTATATAAACGAACTTGAAAACGAGATGGAACACGCCATTCAGATTTGCAGGGAACGCAGACCTGTGGGACTTATGTTTTTAGGCTGTAACCTGCAGTATTTCAAGGAGCGCTTTCACGAAATCAGTGTTCCTTCAGTGCTTGTTACCAACTCGGCAAAAGACCTGGGGATAGACAATTTATCCAGTGTCAGCATCGACGACACCGAAGCTGCAAAGGCCGCTGTGTGCCATCTTTTGGAATGTGGCCACCGCAAAATTGGCATTCTTGGAGGTTTCACCCATCGTTCAAAGGTTGCAAAAGCACGTTTTGACGGCTGCGTGGAAGCTTTTGAAAACAAGGGTGTTGCCTTTGACAGCGAAAAACAGTACATAGCATCAATGTTTGATATGAAAGCGGCTTACGCCTCCATGCAGAAGATGCTGGAACGTATGCCGGACATCACCGCAGTTTTTGCAATGAGTGATGTTATGGCGATCGGTGCCATAAGGGCAATAAAAGATGCGGGACTGAAAGTTCCCGACAACATTTCCGTTGTAGGCTTTGACGGTATAGAGCTGAGCGAATTTCTCTATCCGAAGCTTACAACCATAAAACAGGACAAAGAAACTATCGCAAGAAGAAGCGTTGAAATTCTGCTTGCAAACATCGGAAAGCAGCTTCCCGCTGCCCACGAAACTGTCCCTTTCAGTGTAATTTCCGGTGAAAGTACAAAACCACTCTATCAGGAGGAAAAATTCAATGGCTAGTATCACATTTAAAAACGTGGTAAAAACATACGACAACGGCGTTACTGTTGTGCCAGATTTGAACCTTGAAATCAAAGACAAAGAATTCATCGTGCTTGTTGGTCCTTCCGGCTGCGGTAAATCCACAACACTCAGAATGATTGCAGGTCTTGAAGATGTTACAAGCGGCGAACTCATCATTGGCGACAAAGTTGTAAACACTGTTGCACCAAAAGACAGAGACATTGCAATGGTTTTCCAGAGCTATGCTCTCTACCCACATATGACAGTTTACAAAAACATGGCTTTCGCACTTGAACTGCGCAAAGAACCAAAAGAAGAAATCGACAAAAAGGTTATGGAAGCTGCAAAAATCCTTCAGCTTGAACCTTATCTCCACAGAAAACCAAAAGCTCTCTCCGGCGGTCAGCGTCAGCGTGTAGCTCTCGGTCGTGCTATGGTTAGAAAACCATCCGTATTCCTTCTTGACGAACCACTTTCCAACCTTGACGCAAAACTGAGAACAGAAATGCGCAGCCAGATTGCACAGCTTCACAAAAAACTGGAAACAACATTTGTTTATGTTACACACGACCAGACAGAAGCTATGACAATGGGCGACAGAATCGTTGTTATGAAAGACGGTTATGTTCAGCAGTTTGACACACCACAGAACCTTTATAACTATCCTTGCAATATGTTCGTTGCAGGCTTTATCGGTTCTCCACAGATGAACTTTGTAAACGTAACAGTTGAAAAAGACGGTGAAGGTCAGGTTCTCGTATTCGGCGACAGCCGCATCAGCGTAAACAAACCTGAACTCAATGAATACATCGGCAAAGAAGTTGTTATGGGCATCCGTCCTGAAGACATCCACGCTGACAGCTCCACACTTGTTGGTGCACCTTCCATCTTCAATGCTGACATCACACATATGGAAATGATGGGCAGCGAAAACTACCTCTATCTCAGCGCTTACGGACAGAAAATGCTTGCAAGAATCCCTGCTCGTTTTGCATTCACAAACGGCACAAACGCTGCATTGACAATCGACACAGGCAAAATTCACGTGTTTGACAAAGAAACAGAAAAAATCATCTGCCACTAAGCAGTATTCTTAAAACAAAAGGATGTGAGACAATGAGGACAAACGGCATTCTGATGCACCTGTCTTCACTCCCTTCTCCTTATGGAATCGGGACAATGGGCAAAACTGCAAGAGAATTTGCTGACTTTCTTTACGAAGGCGGTCAGAAATACTGGCAGCTTTTACCTATCTGCCCTACCGGTTACGGAGACAGCCCTTATCAGTCCTTCTCTACAAATGCGGGCAACCCCTATTTTATAGACCTGGACGAACTTAAAAATGACGGCCTGCTTGACGGCAGCGAATATGAAAACATTGACTGGGAAAGCACACCTGACCGTGTAAACTACGGCGCAATGTATGAAAAACGTTACCCTGTTTTAAAAACAGCGGTGAAAAATTTTCTTGCAAATCCTGCAGAAGATTATGCAGATTTCTGCAATAAAAACGCTTTCTGGCTTGATGACTACGCTTTGTTTATGGCAATAAAAAGTGCTATGGGCGGCGCAGCATGGTACACATGGGAAGATGAACTTAAAAACCGTCATCCCGACGCACTCAGCAAGGCAGAAAAGGACTATTCAGAGGATGTAAACTTCTGGAAATGTGTGCAGTACCTGTTCTTCAGACAGTGGAAAAATCTGCTTTCATACGTGAACAGCAAAGGTATAAAAATCATCGGCGATCTGCCAATCTACGTTTCTCTTGACGGCGTGGATGCATGGAGTCACCCTGAACTGTTCCAGCTTGATGAAAACAAACAGCCTGTAGGTGTTGCAGGCTGTCCGCCTGACGGTTTTTCCGCCGACGGCCAGCTTTGGGGTAACCCGCTTTATGACTGGGATTACCATGAAAAAACCGGTTATGAATGGTGGATTAAACGCATCAGCTATCTTTGCAGCGTTTATGATGTGCTTAGAATCGACCATTTCCGCGGCTTTGATACCTACTTTGCAATCCCTTACGGCGAAACAACTGCACGCAACGGCGTGTGGAAACAGGGTCCGGGGATGAAACTTTTCTCCGCTGTGGAAAAGGCAATCGGAAAACAACCGATTATTGCAGAAGACCTTGGCTATCTTACCGACACTGTAAAACAGCTTCTCGCTGACAGCACATTCCCTGGTATGAAAATCCTGGAATTTGCATTTGACAAGCGTGATGAAAACAGTGCCGAATATCTGCCTTGGAAATATCCAAACAACTCTATCGCTTACGTGGGTACCCACGACAACGACACCGCCTGCGGCTGGATGATCACCGCAAACCGCGAAGACGTTGAATACGCCACAGAGTTCCTTGCTTTGAACGAAGCTGAAGGTTACAACTGGGGTATGATGAGAGCTTTGTGGCAGAGCAATTCCGACACTACCATTGTTCAGTTCCAGGATTTGCTGGGACTCGGCAGTGAAGCCAGAATGAACACTCCATCTTCCGTTGGAGCAAACTGGCAGTGGCGTGCTTTGCCTGGCAGTTTCAACACAGAACTTGCACAGCTTCTGCGTCACAAGATGGAAATTTACTCCCGTCTTGGAGAATAAAACAAATTTAAAAGGAGTGGACAAATCCACTCCTTTTTTATTTTATTTCAATGATATTTGCCATTCTGAGAAATAAACGACGAATAATCTCCCTGTTTCCCTGATTTTACAATGTGCAGCTATTTTTATAAATCGTCGGAACTGTTAACTGTTTCCCAGCATAACACTGCATTTACCATCAAACAAAAAAGACTATCCTTGCGGATAGTCTTTTTGTTTTTAATTAGTTACCCAGTGTGCTTTTAAGCCATACTTCGCCTACATCAAGTGCGTCATAGAGACCACTTTTAACACCCTGTTTCTTGATTCTCTGCAGAAAATCAAGGCTTGTGTCGGTGGAAATAAGTGCCACCTGCACTTTGTCGGCAATTTCCTGCCCTTCCACTTGTTTTGTGCTTACAATATTGAGATATACAATGCATTCTTTTGATGGGTCACCGTAATAAAGTTCATTGTTGTTTCTCACAAGTGGCAGTCCTTTATAGGTCACTTTTGTGTCCATGGGGATTACCTCCTTATATTCTGGTGCCTCAGAACAAATTCCTTAAGCAAGATAATATTTAAGTACGCACTGAAGAATATCATCTCGGTCAAGTCTTCTGATTTTGTTTCTTGCACCGTTGTGTGTAGTGATGTAGGTTGGGTCTTCGGACAAAATGTATCCCACAATCTGATTTATAGGATTGTAGCCCTTTTCTTTCAAGGCATCATACACTTCTTTCAAAATTTTTCTGATTTCAATTTCTTTTTCGTTATGCACAGAAAAAACAGCTGTTGCGTCGTTCATCCTACATCCCTCCTTTATTTGCTTATTCTATTGTACCCTATTTTTAAACTTAATTCAATAGAAATATATTATGTTCTCAAAAATACACCAATTTTTTCCAAATTGTTCAAAATTTTGCTTGTGCATTCTTCAGCTACTGCGTCTGTGAGTGTTGCGTTTCTGTCGCGGAGCACAAGTGCGTATGCCAAAGATTTTTTACCTGCTTCAAGTCTGTCGCCTGTGTAAACGTCAAACAGTTTTACGCTTTCAAGATATTCGCCGCAGCTTTCCTTGATAATATCGATGATATCACCGTTTGCAACGGATTTATCACAAACAAATGCAAGGTCACGTGTTACAGCTGGGAATCTTGCCAGAGCTTTGTAAAGTCTGTCACCACCAACATAACCAAAGAGTTTGTCGCCGTTGAGGTCACATACACAAACTTTAACTTTAATGCCGTAGTTGTTAAGCACTGCTGGGTGAAGTTCACCGATTGTTGCAACAACTTCGCCTTTAACCACAACGTCAGCACAGCGGCCTGGGTGGTATGTTGTGTTGGTTGTGTTGCGCACAAATTTTACATCTTCAACATTGAGTGCCCAGAGGATTTTTTCCAAAGCACCTTTGAGGTAGAAGAAATCCTTGCCGTTGCCGTAGCATGCCATGATGAATTTTTCCACTTCTTCAGGGAGTTCTTCGCCTTCAACCACGTGGTATTCTGTTGCGTTTTCAAAGAGACAAACATCAGCAATACGGCTGTTGTAGTTTCTCTGCACAACGTTCATCATGGAAGCAACTGCTGTTGTTCTCATAACAGAAGTATCTTCGCCCAATGGGTTGGAGATAACAACAGGATTTCTCAGATCGCTGTCTGCAGGGATGTTGAGAAGGTCAAAGTTCTTTGGTGAATAGAATGAGAATGTTTCAATTTCGTAGAAACCAAGGCCAAGCAGATAGTTAATCACATTTTTTGTGAATTTCTGTCTTTCTGTAAGACGTGCTGTTGCAGCACCTTTCATAATTGTGCTTGGCAGTTTGTTGTAGCCGTACATTCTTGCAATTTCTTCGGAAAGGTCGTTGTACTGTGTAACTTCGTCCTTTGCAATGTCGTAACGGTGTGTTGGAACAATAACTGTGTCGTTTTCAACCTTGAAACCAAGGGAAACGAGAGTTTTTTCCATATCTTCCTTAGCAATTTCTGTGCCGAGGATTTCGTTGATTTTGTCAGCATTGAGCGGAACTTTTCTTTCGCTTCTTGGAGATGGGTAAACGTCGATTACACCGCCGATTACATCACCTGCATCAAGTTCAACAACAAGTTCCATTGCTTTTGCCAAAGCTGGCATACAGTTGTCAGGGTTAAGACCTTTTTCAAATTTACCGGAAGCTTCTGTTCTGAGACCAAGCTGACGGGAAGCATATCTTACTTTAGGACCGTCAAAACAAGCAGATTCAAACACAACCATATTTGTGTCTTCGTAAACGCCTGAATATTCACCGCCCATAACACCTGC
>JAZOTI010000021.1:0-4113 GCA_045657565.1 Oscillospiraceae bacterium
GTTTGCCCATTGAAGAACGCACATTGATCAAAAGTGCTTCGTCCTGACCGAAATATGCTTTTACATCTGTCCAGATAAAACCTCTTTCCATTGCTTTGATGACCATATCAACAGGTGAATAGATATCGTATGCAACTGCATAACGGCTGCCGCGTGTCGGCATTTTAATTTCAACACCAGGGTGTTTTCTTTTTTCTTCACATACAATTTCAAAGCCTCTTGCCATTATTCTTTCTCCCATAAAACAATTTTATTTTCTTTCAATGTTTTCTGAACATCTATTATACGCTGATTTGCACTTCCGCGGAACAAAAGGCGCATATCTTTCTGTGCTTCGATAAACGGACCGTCCACAAGAACATCGATGTGTTTTACTATTTCCATCTGCTTTTCACTGAGATTTTCAAACACATAGCCTGTCCACAGCCAGATTGTTTTGTCTGTCTGTTCTTTTATCATTATGACTGTTCTCAGCAAGGTGTCATCGTTCAGCTGGTCCAGCGGTTCACCGCCCAAAAAGGAATAACCGTTTATGTTTTCGCTTTTGCCAAGGTCAATAAACTTCTGCATCTCTTCATCTGTGAATTCATTGCCGAAATTAAAGTCCTGATATTCCCGGTTGAAACAACCCGGACAGTTGAAGTGACATCCCGATACAAACAGTGTTGTGCGTATGCCCACCCCGTTTGCAACATCGTATCTTCTTATCTGTGCGTAGTTCATATTACAATCACCTGCACCTAAAAAATTACAGATGCATTACTCTTTCTTTGATTTCCTGAGTTCTGCCTTCGTTCCAGTAGTTTTCGCCAAGATAACCACAGGTACGGCGTACAACGTTCATTCTTGATTTATCTCGGTTACCGCAGTTCGGGCAGTACCATTCAAGATTGTCATCACAAAGGATTTCACCTTCATAACCGCATTCCATGCAGTAGTCAAGTTTTGTGTTCATTTCTGCATACTGAACGTTTTCGTACATATATTTGATGAGTGTCAGTATAACTTCAGGGTTCTGTGCAAGGTTTGGAAGTTCCACATAGCTGATTGCACCACCTGATGAAATTGGGTGGAACTGGCTTTCGAATTTAAGTTTTTCAAAAGCATCGATTTCTTCCCCTACAAATACATGATAGCTGTTTGTAAGGTAGTTGCGGTCGGTAATACCTTCAATCACACCAAAACGTCTCTGCAGACATTTTGCAAAACGTTCTGTGAGAGATTCACTTGGTGTGCCGTAGAGGGCAAAGCCAAGGCCTGTTTCTTCCTTCCATTTCACAATATGTGCCTTGAGGTTTTTCATGATTTCAACACCAAGTTTTTCACCTTCCGGTGTTGTGTGACTTTTGCCGATAAGTGCCATTACACATTCATAAAGGCCAATGTAACCGAGAGTAATGGTTGCATAACCGTCCTGAAGCAGCGGATAAATTGGCTGGTGTGGTTTAAGACGTGCAATTGCACCATGCTGCCAGTGGATTGGAGAAACGTCGCTTGTTACATCTTTAAGTTTTTCGTAACGGAGCATCAGACTTTCACGGCAGAGTTCCAGACGGTCTTCAAGGATTTTCCAGAATTTTTCAATATCGCCCTGTGCAGAAAGGCCAACGTCTGCAAGGTTAAGGGATGTAAGACCCATATTGAAACGGCCATACCATTTGTATGCACCTTCTTCGTTGTTGATTGGTCCTTTGTATGGTGAAAGCCATGCGCGGCAGCCCATGCAGCCAAAAACATTGCCTTCGTAGTTTGCACGCATATGTTTTGCACTGATAAAGTCAGGCATCATACGTTTGGAAACACAAACAGATGCAAGCTGTGTAAGTGCATAATATTTGCTGTCTTCGTGAATATTGTTTTCGTCTGTTACATAGAGAAGTTTCGGGAAAGCAGGTGTAATCCAGGCACCAACTTCGTTTTTGATGCCCTGAATGCGCTGACGGAGAACTTCTTCGATAAGCATAACAGTTTCTTTTTCATATTCAGGATATTCACTGATATACATAAACACGCTGAGGAACGGACTCTGGCCGTTGGAAGTCTGCAGAGTGTTGATCTGATACTGAATTGTCTGTATGCCTGCTTTAACTTCCTCTTTAAGACGGCGCTGAACAATTTTTTCCAGCTGTGCTTCACTGTACATAAAACCGTTCTCGTTCCATTCGATAACAAGGTCACGGCGGATTTTTTCTTCAGAAATACGTACAAACGGAGAAAGATGAGCCAAAGACATTGTCTGACCGCCAAACTGGCCTGAAGCCACCTGTGCAATAATCTGTGTTGCAATGGTGCAGGCTGTGCGGAAAGTTTTTGGTCTTTCAATCATTTTGCCGTTGATAACTGTGCCGTTTTCCAGCATATCTTTAAGGTTGATAAGGCAGCAGTTGAAGGATGGGTTGAGGTAATGACCAAGGTCGTGAATATGAATAAGACCATTGTCATGTGCCTGTGCAATGTGAGGAGGCAGCATCATACGTTTTGCAACGTCCTTGGAAACTTCCTCTGCAACAAGGTCACGCTGAGTGGAGATAAGATTTTCCTGTTTGTTGGAGTTTTCCATCAGACTTTCCTTGTTTTCGCCGTTGATAAGGCCGAGAACCTTGTTGTCAATTGTATTTCTCTGACGCTGATATTCACGTACAGCACGATATGCTTCGTAACATTTTGCTGTAAGCATATCGCCGCTTTCGATAAGGGCTGCGTAAACATAGTCTTCGATTTCCTTGATTGTTACAATCATTTTTTCGCTCTGAAAATCATCTGCTATTTTCTTTGCAAGTTCTTCGTTTACTATACCGCTGCCATAGCGCATTGCTTTGAGAATTGCGATTTCTATTTTTGATGAGTCGTACTGAACCTGTCTGCCGTCTCTTTTAATTACTACATACATATTATACTCTCCTTCCGTTGTTGTAATTTATATAAATCATACTATATGTTGAAAGTTACTTTTAAAGTTTAACACAATATGTTGTGCTTTTCAACGGAATATTTTTCAGTTGTGCATTTTTGGCACTATAAACAAAATTAAGGACTACAAGTAGTCCTTAATTTACAAACTTTATTTTCTATTTGTTTTTTTCTTGACAGGAGTTTTTTCCGCTGTCTGTTTTGGTTTATGATTTCCGGTCTGTTTTTTCGCCTTTTTTTCCGGCTTTTTAACACTGAAGCCAAAACTGCCGATTTTGTTGCCAAGTTCAAAATACTGGCCGTGGGCATATGCCATAAGGCCTGCTTTTTCAATTTCAAGACGTCCTTTTTCATCCAACAGGTCTTCATTTACAATAACACCTGTTATATCTGCCATAAACATATCGTGGCAGCCAAGAGGCACAATATCAAACACTTTGCAGGTAAGTGCAATTGGCAGCTCTGCAATTGCAGGGCACTCAAAGCCTTCCACCTCATAAGGTGTAAAGTTCATAGCTTTGAATTTATCTTCCTTTGCACCACTCTTCACGCCGCACCAGTCAATTTCCCTGACCAGCTTTGCTGTAGGCATATTGATAATAAATTCCTTTGACTGTTTGATTATTTCATAGGAATGGCGTTCGGGACGGATGCTGATATATGTTTTTGGAGGCTGGCTGTTGATAATGCCGGTCCATGCAATGGTAATGCAGTTTGGGTTTTCTTTTGTACCGCAGGAAACAAGTGCCGGTGGTACAGGCATCATAAGTGTTGCGCCCGGCCAGTGTACTTTTTTCATAACTTCACCTTAAAAATTATATTGATAATTCATTTTAACAAATTGCGAAAAAAAGTACAATAGCCATTGCCTGCCGCTGAAGATATCATTATATGAAAATTATATTAAGTATAAGCATACCTATAACTCCCGGCAGAGACAAAAAAGTTGCAACAAATGCCGTAAGATAATTTACTGCTATGTAACATCCTGTAGCTGTTGCGGTTATATTCACAAGCATCAGTGCAGAAATTCCGCACAGGGCACTTTTTATTGCAGTAAATACGGGATGTTTTGCCTTTGTAAAAGAATATATCATAACTGCCGCCACGATTGCTGCAGGCACAAACCATAATCTGGTATCCATTATCCTTCTCCTGTTATGCATTTCTGTGTGCTGTAAAGCACTTCCTTTTCTTTTAACA
>JAZOTI010000022.1:0-11206 GCA_045657565.1 Oscillospiraceae bacterium
CTTCTCGTTATGTCTGAAAGAGTTTACAACTTCCAGAGAATCTTCAACATCCGTCTTGGTAAAGGTCTCAGAAAACACGACGCAATTCCTTACCGTTCAGTAGGTCCTGTAACAGAAGAAGAATATCTCTCCCGTCAGGAACGTTACGATGGTCAGCTTGTTGATAAAGTTGGCTTCACAAAAGAACAGGTTGAAGCTATGTCCCTCAAGGAAAAAATGGCTGAAACAAGAAAATACCGTGAAGGCGAATACGAAAAACTTATCGACGCTGTATATCCAAAACGCGGCTGGACAATGAACGGTGTTCCAAAAATTGAACACCTCAAGAAAATCGGTATGGATCTCCCAGAACTTATCGAAATTGTTGAACCACTCCAGAATCTTGAACCTTAATTAAAATTTGCGAGGTATAGGCATTATGATGTTAAACGATCGTCCTTATCCTGACTGGCATGAGGGCTTGACAATTCAGGGCGTAATTGAACATATGAACTTTACATGGCCAAAACTGGTTACAAAAGTAAACGGTCAGTTGGTATGGCCTGAAGATTACGGCAATGTTATCCTGCAGGAAAATGACGATTTGAAAATTCATCATTTGCTTGCCGGCGGTTAATATTCAAAGTAAAACAAGGCTATTGCTTTTAACGGCAATAGCCTTGTCTTTATATGTAATGTGTTATATTCATCATAATTACCATTGTGTGTTGAGCTTTGACTGTATTGCTGATATAATCAAAACTGAACATACAGTGTTATTCGTTTGACTGTTTTTCAAAAGGGGTGTTGTATATGTTATTGACACAGAAAGAACAGCAGAGATACAAAAGACATCTCATGCTGCCACAGGTTGACCAGGAAGGTCAGGTTAAAATCAAAAACAGCAAAGTTCTTATTGTCGGAGCAGGCGGCCTTGGCAGTCCTGTAGCAATGGAACTTGCCTGTGCAGGTGTCGGCACAATTGGTATAATCGATTTTGACAAGGTGGATATTTCAAACCTTCAGCGTCAGCTTTTGTACACTGAAAATGATGTTGGCAAATCCAAAGTGCGCACAGCAAAGGCACGTCTTGAGCAGATTAACAGCGATGTTAAGGTTATAGCAATTGAAGACAGACTTGACGAAAGCAATGCTACCGAAATTTTTGAAAAATTTGATATAATTGTGGATGCAACCGACAATTTTAATGCAAGATATATTATAAGCGATACATGTGTAAAACTTGGTAAACCAGACGTTTATGGCGCAATTTATGAATTTTACGGTCAGGTTGCAGTGCTTGGAGAGGATGGCCCTTGTCTGCGCTGTCTGCAGCCGGAGCCACCAAAAGAAGGCGAAATAATTGAAGCACGGGACGTTGGTGTATTCGGGGCAATACCGGGGGTTATCGGTTCTCTGCAGGCCTGTGAAGTGCTTAAACTTATCATCGGAGCAGGAACAACACTTAAAGGAAGAATGATTTTTGTGGATATGCTGAATATGACCTTTGACGAGGTGGAAATTCCAAAATATCCAAAATGTACCATTTGTGGTAAAGGAGATTAACAATGGATAATAAATTATCTCATTTTGACAATAACGGCAATGCAATTATGGTGGATGTTTCCGGAAAAACGGAAACCACACGTACTGCAACTGCCACAGGTATAATCAGAGTGAATGATGCAGTTATGGATGCAGTTGTGAACAAAACTGTACAGAAAGGCGATGTGCTTGGTGTTGCACGGGTTGCAGGTATTATGGCGGCAAAACAGACACCACACCTTATTCCTATGTGTCACCCTCTGCTTATTTCCAAATGCAGCATTGATTTTGAAGTAAACGAAGCAGAAAACACAATCAAAGCTTCCTGTACAGTGAAAATCAAAGGGCAGACAGGTGTGGAAATGGAAGCGCTCACAGGTGTTTCTGTTGCGCTTCTCACTGTTTATGATATGTGCAAAGCGATTGATAAACGCATGGAAATTTCGGATGTTCATCTGGATTACAAATCAGGTGGTAAAAGCGGAGAATTTATAAGATGATTGACAGCTTTGGCAGAAATATAGATTATATACGCATTTCGGTTACCGACCGATGCAACCTGCGCTGTGTATACTGTATGCCGGAAGAAGGTGTTGAAGCAGTTATGCACAGAGATATTCTCACCTTTGACGAAATTATCCGTATCTGTCGTGTTCTTGCGGCAAAGGGGCTTAAAAAGGTTAAAATCACAGGGGGAGAACCTCTTGTGCGTCGTGGGGTTGCAAACCTTATAAAACAGATTAAGGATATTGACGGTATAGAAAATGTTACTATCACCACAAATGGTGTGTTGCTGGCAGAACAGTACTACAATCTTGTGGGTGCGGGTGTTGACAGTATTACAGTCAGTCTTGACACAACAGATAGGAAAAAGTTTGCACAGCTTACCCGACGTGACGAGTTCCCTCGGGTTATCAACAGCATAAAATATGCACAGCGTGAAAATCGTGTAAGACTTAAAATTAATGCGGTGTCAATGAATATAACAAAAGAAGATGTTCTGTCTCTTGTGGAATTTGCCCGCAGCAGTAACACAGATGTGCGTTTTATAGAGGTTATGCCAATCGGTGCAGGTGTTGACTGTGATTCCTTTACGGAAGAAGATATAAAGAATATTATAGAAGAAAAATACGGCAAACTGGAATTCTGCAGCGAAGTGCGTGGCAATGGCCCGTCAGTGCATTATTCACTGGAAGGGTTTACAGGCAAAATCGGGTTTATAAGTGCAATGAGTCACAAGTTCTGCGACAAATGCAATCGTGTGCGTCTTACTGCTGATGGTTATCTCAAAACCTGTCTGCAGTTTGAAGCAGGAGTTTTCCTCACTTCTTATATGAGAGAAGGCTGCACCGATGCACAGCTTGCGGATATTATCGTTGATTCAATAAACCGGAAACCTAAAGCACATCAGTTTGACAATAAAGAAGAATTTGACCAGCGTGAACATAGAAATATGTCACAGATAGGAGGCTAATATGGCAGATACAACATTCAGAGTAGCAATTATTACTTCAAGTGATACAGGTTATGCAGGAGAAAGAGAAGATAAAAGTGCTCCTGTTATTGAAAAATTTGTAACAGAAGCAGGATATACAGTTACAGAAAAAATCCTTCTTCCTGATGACAAGGAAATGCTCAAAAATGCAATGGTAAAAATATGTGACGAAGGCACAGCAGACCTTATTCTCACAACAGGTGGCACAGGTTTTTCTCCACGTGATGTAATGCCGGAAGCCACAAAGGAAATTATTCACCGTGAAGCACCGGGTATTCCGGAAGCTATGCGCTGGTTCAGCCTGCAGATTACAGGCCGTGCAATGCTTACACGTGCAGCAGCAGGTATCCGTGAAAAAACACTTATCATCAATATGCCGGGCAGTCCTAAAGCTGTTGCTGAATGCATCGAATATATTTTGCCACACGTTCATCACGGCCTGGAAATTCTTCTTGGCACAACAAGCAACTGTGCAAGAAAATAAAGCATGCAAGCGTTGATGGTTAAATTATTAACAACACTTTACTTTGCCGGTATTAAATGTTAATATATATCTGTTAAATATAAACTATTTATGAGGTATTATGAATGGCGCGTATTAATAAAACAAAGGCGAAAATAACAAAGGTTGCGTGGCAGCTTTTCCATGAAAAAGGTTACAGCGAGACAACTATTGATGATATAATTGCAGCATCCGGCACATCAAAAGGCAGCTTTTATCATTATTACAGCAGCAAGGACGAACTTCTTTCTTCATTGTCAGAACTTTTTGATGCAAAATATGAAGAAGTTATGCAGTCAATAGATCCTGAAATGAACAGCTATGATAAGCTTCTTTATATCTGCTATACTGTTCACGATATGATAGAAAGGGATATTCCGATTGGTCTGCTTTCCTCTCTTTATTCTTCACAGGTTATAACAAAAGGGGACAAGCACCTGCAGAACCAGGACAGATACTATTATTTTATTGTACGTCAGCTTATTGACGAAGGTCAGAAACGCGGTCAGATTAAAACAGATTTGTCAGTTAATGAAATCCAGCATCTGTACACTTTGGCAGAGCGTGCAATTATATATGATTACTGTATCTGTAATGGCAATTATTCATTGGGGGAATACACCCGTGCAACAATGCCGAGACTTATTTCCACAATCAAAGCATAATAACTCAAAGACAGATGGATTCCATCTGTCTTTTTTTTGTCCATATAGTTGTGAACAAATTATTAACAAAAATGAATGGGGTAAAAAGTTTTTATTATATCGTGTATAAACACAGGTTATACGGATTTGTTGATATTGAAAATTTGTAATATGAGTTTTGTTATTTAATAAAGTATAGTGGTGTGATTTTTTAAAAATATAAAACAATTTGCGAAAAATAAACGAAAAAAGTTTATTTAAACAGAAATTATGTTGGGAGTAGAAAAAAGAGATTTGTTTTTGTTACAAATGCACAAAAAAGAATATGATTTTTAAAAAAGTTCACATATTTTTAACAAATATATTGACTTTAATGGCCTAAATTGGTAAAATTAGCTTGAATTTAAACTACAGTCTATATTTGGGTTTGCGTACTTAAATTATGTGAATCTGCATACAGATTGTATTAGATTACTTTACCTGTCTTCTCTGTGGGAGAAGACAAATTTTACACCAGGCGCGCGGTGTAAAAAACAAAAAATCTTAAAAAGGGGAAAATAATTATGTTGACTAAATTAATTGGTACAGCTAATGGCTTCTTGTGGGGTCTTCCAATGCTCGTAGTTATCGGCGTAGGCGGTATCTTCCTCACACTTTACCTTGGCTTCCCACAGTTCAAACACTTTGGCGATGCTTGGAAACGCATCCTCGACAAAGGTGACCCAACAAAAACTGGTGGTGTTTCACCATTCGCATCTTTCTGTACAACAATGGCTATGCGTGTTGGTACAGGTAACGTAGCAGGCGTTGCTGTTGCTGTTTATGCAGGCGGCCCTGGTGCACTTTTCTGGATGTTCCTCATCGGTATTACAAACTCTTGCGTTAACTTTGTTGAATGTACACAGGGTTCTATGTACAAAACAAAAATTGACGGCGAATACCGTGGTGGTCCTTTCTACGTAGCAGAACGTGGTCTCGGCTGGAAAGCTTACGGCACATTTATTGCTATCATTTCCTTCCTTGGTATCGGCTTGTTCATGCCTTCTGCAGCTACAAACACAGTTTGTGTAGCATTTGCTGAAGCTACAGGCGTTCCACAGGTTGTTTTCGCAGCTATCATCGCTGTTGCAATGTTCGTTACAGTTCTTGGTGGTATCAAACGTATTTCTGATGCTGCTTCCGCAATCGTTCCTTTCATGGTTGCAGTTTACATCATCTGCTTCGTTCTCGTAGTTGTATTCAACATCGGCGAAACAGGCCGCGTATTTGGCGATATCTTCAAATATGCATTCACAGGTGATGCTGTTCTCGGCGGCGGTATCGGTATTGCTATCCGTCAGGGCGTTAAACGTGGTACATTCTCATCTGCTTCCGGTATGGGTGAAGCTACACCTACAGCTGCAGCAGCTGAATCACCACACCCAGTTCGTGTAGGTCTTGGTAACATGGCTGGTGTTTGGGTTGACACAAACATCGTATGTACAGCTTCCGGTCTTATGATTCTCTACTCTGACTGCTTCAACACAGCATTCGGTTACGTAGGTTCCGGTCACCCAGGTCTTGCAGCTCTTGAAGGCGGTTCTGCAGTTATGGTTCAGTACGCAGCAAGCCACGTTCTTGGCAACTTTGCAAGCATCTTTATTGCATTCATGCTCTTCCTGTTCTCCTTCACATGTCTCATCTCTTACTACTATGAAGCAGAAACAGCATCTACATACACTTCCAGAAACCAGAACAGGCTGGCACACGTAAAGCTTGCACATGGTTCCTCAGAATCGGTATGCCAATCCTTATTTTCTACTACGGTATCGTAGGCGCTTCCCTCGCTTGGGACCTTGCTGACTTGGCTCTTGGTTCAATCACATTCTTCAATATGCTTGTTGTTGTTCTTCTTGCTAAACCAGTTAAAGAAATGCTCAAAGACTACGAAGCACAGAAAAAAGCTGGCAAAGACCCATACTATGATCCTGATAAACTCAGCTTCAAAGGCGTTGACGTTGAACTCTGGAAAGATATCAACTCCAACTACATTGCAGCTAACAAATAATTATCAGACTGTATGCATCTGAGTTCAGAATGTAGTTATTGTTTAAATAACTATTAGCGCGCAAAGGTAATTAAATAATTATCATTAAAAGGGCCTCCCAACAGGGAGGTCCTTTCGTTTGTATATAAGGTGTATGAATGATGTGTCATTTTGAGTATCAGCGAATAATCTGTCAGTTTTATAAAACTAAACATATACTAAATTTGTTCTGGTTTTTTATTTACCTACATTTTTCTTGACACATATATCACAACTGTGGTATTATATTTAGGCTGAATTTAACATTCACAAGCCGCTGTGGTGGAATAGGCAGACACAAGGGACTTAAAATCCCTCGCCCTAATAAGGCGTACCGGTTCGACCCCGGTCAGCGGCACCAAAAGGTCTCGACCAAATCGGTCGGGACTTTTTATTTTGCAATGATTGTTCAGCTTATGTATAGACATTTTTACCAATTATTTGATATTTGATTGTTGGAAATCCATATTGAATTAACCACCTTTACATACTAAAATATATATAATTATAAATTCGATAAAAGAGGTGGTTTTGTGAAAGCACAGATTCTTGTCAACAAAAACTTTAAGGTAGGCGAAATTGACCGACGTATATACGGTTCATTTATAGAACATCTCGGCAGAGCGGTTTACAACGGTATTTACGAACCAGGACACCCTACAGCAGACGACCAGGGATTCCGTCAGGATGTTATTGATCTTATCAAAAAACTCAATGTACCGATAGTACGCTATCCGGGTGGTAACTTCGTTTCAGGTTACAACTGGGAAGACGGTATAGGCGACCGCAGCAAACGTCCTCAGAGAATGGAACTCGCCTGGGGCACAACCGAAACAAACCAGATTGGCATTGATGAATTTCAGGAATGGGCAAAACGTGCAGATACAGAAGTTATGATGGCTGTAAATCTTGGCACACGAGGTCCGGAAGAAGCCCGCAACTGTCTTGAATACTGCAACTCAACAACAGATACCTACTGGGCAAATCTCCGCCGTAAAAACGGTTTTGAACAGCCTTTCGGCATCAAAGTCTGGTGCCTTGGCAACGAAATGGACGGCGATTGGCAGATGGGTGGCAAAACACCTGACGAATATGGACGCATTGCTTTTGAAACGGCAAAGCTTATGAAATGGACCGATCCTTCCATTGAGCTTGTTGCCTGTGGCTCATCCAACAACAAAATGCCAACATTTGTTGATTGGGAATATAAAGTGCTTGACCATACTTACGAATATATAGACTATCTGTCACTGCATCAGTATTTTGGCAATGCGGCAGATGACTCTCAGGATTTCCTGTGCTGCAGCGTTGATATGGACAACTTTATTAAAACAATTGCGGCTGTATGTGATGCTGTAAAAGCAAAAAAACGCAGTGATAAAACAGTTAACCTTTCATTTGACGAATGGAATGTATGGTTCCACTCCAATGGTGCAAAATTTGAACCTTGGTCAATAGCACCTCCTCAGCTGGAAGATATCTACAATTTTGAAGATGCACTTGTTGTCGGTTGTATTCTCACCACATTGCAGAACAACTGCGACCGAGTAAAAATGGCTTGTCTTGCACAGCTTGTAAATGTTATCGCACCAATTATGACAGAAAACGGCGGCAAAGCCTGGGCTCAGACAATTTTCTGGCCATTTATGTATGCTTCTGCTTACGGCAATGGTACAACACTTAAATCCATTGTAAGCTGCGATAAATTCTCTACAGAAAAACACAAGGATGTTCCATACATTGAAGCTTCTGTTGTAAACAACGAAAATGAAGGCGAACTTGTGGTTTATGCAGTAAACCGTTCTCTTGAAGATGCTGTGGAACTGAACGTTGTGGCAGAAGGTTTTGAAGGATATAAATTGGTTGAACATGTTGAACTTTACAATGAAGACCTCAAGGCTGTAAATGAAAAGGATGCCGAAAGGGTAGCACCTGCAAATGTGCCAGTAACAGACAGCGAAACAGTAACACTTAAAAAGCATTCCTGGAATATGCTGAGATACAAAGCACAGTAATAAAAACAAAATCGGTAGATGTGAAATCTACCGATTTTTTTATTGCCTGATTCTGTTTTTAAGTATTGCAGAGATTTAATCTTTATGTACTGTAGGCAGATTGATATCTTTGATAATTGCCCACATTCTGAGACTGAAAATCAAAATAAGAGAAATTATGTTTGCAACAGCAGCAGGAACAGGGGTTTTGAGCATAAAAAAGTATACAATTGCTCCCGCCATTGATGCCATAGCATAAATTTCTTTGGTGAGTACAGCAGGTTTTACATTGCACATAGTGTCTCTCAGCAAACCACCGCCAACAGCAGTGATAACACCAACAGCACAGATTAAAAATCCGCTTTTGTGCCCCAGCTGAATGGCAAGGTCCATTGCAACAGTAGTAAAAATGGCAAGACCGATAGCATCGAGAACACTTACTATATCAAGAATTTTGCCTTTAAAGCGTGAATGTTCAAATTTGCGGTAGATAAAAAAGGTTATAAAAGCAGTTGCTACAGCAACAGAAACATACACAGGGTTGCGGAACATCATAGGTGGAGTGTTGCCAAGAATAAGGTCACGTGTCATACCGCCGCCGCAGGCTGTCATAACTGCCATAAGGTTGATACCAAAAAGGTCAAGGTCGTTGTCGATGGCAACAAGTGCACCTGCAAAAGCAAAGGCAATTGTGCCGATAATTTCAAGGAAAAAAGTCATATTTAACTCCGTAATAATAACATAATAAAAGGTGCCGAGGCACCAGTTATGATGGTAACATTTTATTGCTGCTTAGTCAATAAATATGTTTATTTTTGCGATGAAATATGGTAAATTTATTTTATCAGAAATAAATATATCAGAAATCCGAAAGGAAAATATATATGAAAAAGATACCGATTATTATGGATGTGGATACAGGCATTGATGACGCTGTTGCACTTATTCTTGCATTGCAGTCACCGCAGCTTGATATAAAAGGTGTAACTGTTGTGGCAGGTAACCAGACACTTGACAAAACTTTTTACAACACACTGTCTGTGGTTGACTATTTTGGCAAAAAGGATATTCCTGTTGCCCGTGGAGCAGAAAAACCTCTTGTCAGAGAACAGTATGTTGATCCTGCAACCCACGGGGAATCAGGCCTTGGCACTGCAGTACTGCCTGTACCACAGCTTAAACCTTACCCATCCGACGCAGTAACTTTTTTAAAGGAAACTCTTGAAAATTCTGCGGAAAAAATCACACTTGTTCCTGTAGGCCCTTTGACCAACCTTGCAATCCTGTTTCTCAGCTATCCTCACGTAAAGGAAAAAATTGAAAAGATTGTAATGATGGGCGGCGGTGCTTTCGAAGGCAATATGAACGCTGTTGAAGAGTTTAATATCTTTATTGACCCGGAAGCCGCACAGGTGGTTTTTGACAGCGGTGTGCCAATTGTTATGTGCGGTCTTGACATCACAATGAAAAGCTACACAACATGGGACGATATTATGCGCCTTAAAGCAACCAACACAAAAGCAGGGGATTTCTGTGCCGAAGCATTCGGTGTTTACTATAACAGATATGTAAACAACAGCCGTCTGCCGGGTTGTGCGGTACATGATGCCGTTGCAGTGACTTACCTTATCCACCCGGAACTTATCAGCGGCAAAAAAGGCAGAGTAAAGGTGGATATCAGCGGCACACACAGCTATGGTGCAACAGTGTGCGATTTCCGTCCTGACCGGGATGCAGCAAAGGATAATGCTTTTGTTTGTCTTGATATTGACCGCGAAAAATTTGTTGACCTGCTTGTGCAGGCCTGCGAAAGCTACAAGGAGGCAGAATAATGGAAAAAAGACCTGTTATTATCGATACAGACCTTACCATGGATGACGCAGTGGCTTTTGTTATGGCGTCAAAAAGCAATGTTCTTGACATCAAGGCAGTTACTCCTTCAGGAGCTGATAACGTTGCAGTAATGAAAAATATAAATAAACTTTGTGATTTGTATAATCTCGGCTGCAGGACAGGGCAGGGAGCTGATAAACCATTGTTTGCCGGTGAGTTTGACAAGAGAGATGTGTATGGATACAAAGAGGAATTTGAACAGTTTTTGCCTTGCTGTGACACACCGCAGACAACAGAATATGTATGGGATATCATAAAGGAAGAAACCGAAAAAGCAGCAGGGGAAATGGAAATCATCACAATGGGGCCGCTTACCAATATTGCTGTAACTTTGCTCAGATATCCTCAGATTAAACCTCTCATCAAACGCATTGTGTGTGTGGCAGGCTCAGGTTATGTTGGCAATGTCCTGCCATACAGTGAATACAACGCCTACAGCGACCCTTATGCGCTGCAGGTGGTTTTCGACAGTGGTGTACCTGTTGTTATGTGCGGGCTTGACGGCGCTGAAGGCTGTAATATGACAAAAGAGGAGTTTGAAGCGTTCAAAGCTGCAAACGAATTTGAAGAAAAACTTGTTGATATTTGCAAGTCCAAAGCAGATATCGGCGGAACGGTATTCAACAGTGCTGTTGCAATGGCATATATGCTGGATGATTCTGTTGCACAGATAAAGCAATACTATGTTGCGGTGGAAACCCATAGTGACAGCAACAAAGGATGGACAATAGTGGACAGACTTGGAAAATACAAAAAACAGCCGAATATTTCGGTAGTAACTGAAAGCGATAAGAAAATATTCAAAAAGATTATATCTGAATTATAAAAAACAACACCTGACAGAAATAAAATCTGTCAGGTGATTTTTTATGTAAATATATATCTTTAACGGCAATTATTCTTTTTTGTCTCTTACAAAACGGATTTTGCACACATCCGCACCGTGTGCAATTGTGCAAGGAAGTTCAAGATGGCAGCCAAAGCTTTCTGCAATTCCTCGGTCACCGCACATTGCATGGTCACAAAGCATCTGAATTTCTTCATCACTGCAGCCTTGTTTCTGCCATGCTTTTACAAGCGGACAGTAGT
>JAZOTI010000023.1:0-6936 GCA_045657565.1 Oscillospiraceae bacterium
GATAACCGAAGCTTTTGTGAAAACAGTTATTGAACAAAAACCGGATGCGTTGCTTATCAGCGGAGAAATCACAGCTTCACTGGCAAAAATCCTTTGTTGAATGATAAAACATATAAAGGGGGATAAACTATGTCTTTTAAACTTGCAGTTATCGGTGCAGGCAGCGTGGGTTTTACACGCACACTGTTTACCGACTTGATGATGGTGCCGGAATTCCGCAATATTGAGGTTTCTTTTACTGACATAAATCAGCACAACCTGGATATGGTAACACAGCTTTGTCAGAGAGACCTTGATGAAAATGGCATTCCTATAAAAATTCACTCAACGCTTGACCGCCGTGAAGCTTTTAAAGATGCAAAGTACATAATCAACTGTGTGCGTATCGGTATGCTTGAAGCCTTTGAAATGGATGTGGATATACCTCTCCGTTATGGTGTTGACCAGTGTGTAGGTGATACCCTATGTGCCGGTGGCATTATGTATGGTCAGCGAGGGGTAAATGCAATTCTGGATTTCTGCAAGGATATCCGTGAGGTTGCACACCCGGATGCAATTATGCTCAATTATGCAAACCCTAACGCTATGATGACCTGGGCGGCAAACAAATACGGCGGTGTAAAAACCATCGGTCTCTGCCATGGTGTACAGGGTGGCCACAGACAGATGGCAGAGGCACTTGGAGTTCCACAGGAGGAACTTGACATCATCTGTGCAGGTATAAACCATCAGACATGGTATATTCAGGCAAAATACAAAGGGGAAGATATGCTTCCAAAACTTCTGCCTGCATATCTTGCTGATGAAAAGCTTTCAAGAACAGAAAAAGTGCGTCTTGATATACTCAAAAATTTCGGTTACTATTCAACCGAAAGCAACGGTCATCTTTCAGAGTATGTGGCATGGTACCGCAAACGAGAAGATGAAGTAAAAAACTGGATTGACCTTGATTCCTCCTGGATTAACGGTGAAACAGGAGGATATCTCCGTGTGTGCCGTGAGGGCAGAAACTGGTTTGAACACGATTTTCCAAACTGGATGAAAGAACCGGCAAATGATTACAACGACACATCAAAACGCTCCACCGAACACGCTTCCTGGATAATCGAAGGGCTGGAAACAGGCCGCAGATACCGCGGACATTTCAATGTTATGAACGAGGGCTGTATCACCAATCTTCCTTATGAATGTGTTGTGGAAGTTCCAGGTTATGTGGACGGCAACGGAATAAGCATACCAAAAGTGGGCGACCTGCCACTTGGCTGTGCGGCAATCTGTTCCCAGAGTATATGGGTGCAGAAACTCAGCGTGGAAGCTGCTGTAAATGCAGATATACAGCTTCTGCGTCAGGCAATGCTTATGGACCCGCTTACAGGTGCAGTGTGCAACCCTGCCGAAATTTATCAGATGGTGGACGAAATGCTTATTGCCGAGGCACAGTGGCTTCCGCAGTATGCTACCGAAATTGAAAAAGCTAAAGAAAGACAGAAAAACGGTCCTGCAATTCCACACAAAAACTATAAAGGTGAACGCCTGACAATGAAAACTGTGGAAGAAATGGAAAAAAACAAAGCTGAAGCCCGTAAAAATGCGGCCGAAGCAGACAAGGCAAAAAAGAGAACATAATATTCAGCAAAATAAAAAATCCCGATTGTAAAATCGGGATTTTTGTTTTGTTATTCCTGATCGCCGTCAATGTGACCGATGCGATAGCTGAGTGCCATAAGGCTGTCGCGCAGATGTACATTTTCTACTACAAGGGATTTGTCGTAGATGCTGAAATCGTAATGAGTAAAGTTCCATACACCTTTTACACCTGTTTCTACAAGGACAGGTGCAAATTTTTCTGCAGCAGATTTTGGAATACAGGCGATGATAAGGTCCACCTTGTTGCTGTGGCAGTATTCTACAATATCGTCAGCATTGAGGATTCTGATATTGTGGAGTGTTTTGCCTACAAGATTTATATTGTTATCAAAAATAGCGGTGAGATTTACACCCTCTGTGTCGGTGAGTACAAAGTTTGCGATTGTTGCACCAAGGCTGCCGGCGCCCACAAGCACAGCGTTTATGCTTGCATTAGGGAAAAGCAGACTGTGGATTTCATCGTGGAGAAGTTCCACACTGTAACCGATGCCCTGCTGACCAAAACCGCCAAAGCAGTTGAAATCCTGACGCACCTGACTTGGAGTAGACCCCATTATTGCTGCCAGCTGACTGGATGAAACCCTTGTTTTGCCTGCAGATTTAAGTTCTGAAATATATCTGAAATATCTTGGCAGACGACGGATAACAGGTAAGGACGCTTTTGGATTGGACATTAGTACACCACCTTTTTGGATTTGAAACAATTGATTGTCTTATTATTATATATTCATTGGAATACTTTGTCAAATTTTTGAACAAGTTTGTGCTGTTTAATAATATGTGGATATTATGGCCATAATAAACAAAGAAAGGAAGGATGAAAAATGGAGAATAGTACAGAAAACAAAAATGAAAAAGGTCTTGAGAATATAACAAAGGGAAAACATCCCATACACTGTCTGACTATAATCGGGCAGATAGAAGGACATTTTGAATCAGGAAACCAGATGAAAACCACAAAATATGAACACGTTATTCCTCAGCTTGTTTCGGTAGAGGAGGATCCTGAAATCGAGGGACTTCTTGTTATACTGAACACTGTTGGGGGAGATGTGGAGGCAGGTCTTGCCATAGCGGAACTTATAAGCGGAATGACAAAACCCACAGCAAGCATTGTTCTTGGAGGCGGGCATTCAATCGGTATTCCGCTGGCGGTAAGTGCCGACTGTTCCTTTATTGTTCCAACAGCCACAATGACAGTACACCCTGTGCGACACAGCGGCACGGTGCTTGCTTCAAACCAGACAAAAAATTACCTTGATGCTATTCAACAGAGGGTGACGGATTTTGTGACGGAACATTCCAATATACCGGCAGAGCGTTTTAAACATCTTATGATGCAGAGCGGAAACCTCATAATGGACCTCGGCACAGCGGTGGACGGTCATACGGCGGTAAAGGAAGGGCTGATTGACAGTATAGGCAGCATTGGCGATGCGCTGGAGTTTCTGTACAGTACCATAGAAAACCGACAGACTGTATGCGAAGAGCAGGAAAACGCCAATCCATAAACTGTAAACTGCACATCACAAAATATGTGTTTATTTTTTTATATAGATATGGTATCATATTATGTAAACTAAAATTAAAATTGGGCAGGTATGCCCATTACATAAAGGTTAAAGTAAAAAACAAATTTTTGAAAAACGGAGGATTTCTATGGCTGACAAAAAGAAAAAATCCAAAGCAAAAACAACTGCTGCAAGCAGTAAAAAACGTGGCAGACCATCCAAACAGCAGGTTAAAAAGGCCGAAATTCATCGCGCCTGGAGTATTGTTATGTTTGCTGTGGGTGTGCTGTGGCTTGCATTATGCTTTGTAAAAGGCGAAGCACTGTGGCAGACGATACGCAACATGAGTTTCAGTGTTTTTGGAGCAACAAACTACATTATAGGTGTTATTCTCATCTATCTTGCGGTTGTTACAGCAATGAACAAGCCTGTTAAATGGAAAATGTTTCAGTCAGTTGTGTGTGTAATACTGATTTCAGCACTTATACATATCATCGGCACAGCTTTCACACCTGAAGCTTCAAGGGTAATGACATATAAAGGTCTGTACGAACAGGCAAAACCTGCAACCTTCACAGGCGGTGCGGTTTCCGGCCTGCTGGGGCTTACACTTATTGAACTTATGGGCATTGCTCCTGCGGCAATTATTGTGGGTGTACTGACTGCAATGTTTGCAATGATGCTTACCGACACAACACCATACGATATCTACAGACGCACAAAGGAAGAAGCTGAAAAACAGAAAGCCGAACTGGAAAAATCCATGGCAGAAAGAAATGCCATGCGTGTGGCAAAAGAAGCTGAAAAGGAAAAAGCCCGCATTGAAAGGGAAAAACTTGAACAGGCAAAGGCGAAACCAAAGAAAATAGACTTTGAAATTGATGACCCTATTGCGCTGCAGGCAAGTGACAAAGAAGAAATCACCGATGTTGAAGGTTTTGAAGATACCTATGACAAGGTGGAAGAACAAAAACAGCTTGAACAGCAGAAAATTGAAGAAATTATGCGCAAGCTGAACCTTAACAGCAAAGCTGAACAGGAGGAAGAAAAGGAAGAGATTCCTCATCAGCCTGCAACAGAAGGTGAAGCACCAAAAGCAGAAGACGGGGCAGAACAGGCAGAGGAAAAACCTTATGTTTACCGCAAACCGCCGATTACTCTGTTTGAACGCGGCAATAGCAAGGCTAAAGGTGACATTGAAAATGAACTTAAAACCAATGCACAGCTGCTTGTGGACACGCTTTCAAGTTTTGGTGTACAGACAAAGATTATCGATATTTCCCGCGGTCCTTCCGTAACAAGATATGAACTTCAGCCTCTGGCAGGTGTAAAAATCAGCAAAATTACAAACCTTGCTGATGACATTGCCCTTAACCTTGCGGCAAGCGGTGTACGTATTGAAGCGCCAATTCCAAACAAAGCTGCGGTTGGTATTGAAGTACCAAACAAATCATCATCTTCTGTAAATATCCGTTCAATTTTTGAAACAAAGGAATTCAAGGACAGCGCAAGTCCGCTTTCCATTGCACTTGGTGTTGACATTGCAGGCAATGTGGTGGTGGCAGACCTTACAAGAATGCCTCATCTGCTTATCGCAGGTTCCACAGGCAGCGGTAAATCCGTTTGTGTAAATGCAATTATTACAAGTTTCCTTTACAAATCTTCTCCGGAAGATGTAAAACTTATTCTTATCGACCCTAAAGTGGTTGAACTTGCGGAATACAATGGTATTCCACATCTGCTTATGCCGGTTGTAACCGAACCTAAAAAAGCGGCAGGTGCGCTTGGCAGTGCTGTTGCAGAGATGGAAAAACGTTATAAACTCTTTGCTGAAACAGGCGTAAGAGAAATTAAAAGCTATAACAAACTGGCAGAAACGAGGGATGACCTTGAAAAACTGCCTTATGTTGCCATTATCATCGACGAGCTTGCAGACCTTATGATGGTTGCAGGCAAAGAGGTTGAAGACTATATCTGCCGTATTGCACAGAAAGCAAGGGCAGCCGGTATGCACCTCATTGTGGCAACACAGCGTCCTTCTGTTGATGTTATCACAGGTCTTATCAAGGCAAACATCCCTGCAAGAATTGCATTTGCGGTTTCATCACAGATTGACAGCCGTACAATTCTTGACGGCGGCGGTGCGGAAAAACTGCTTGGTATGGGCGATATGCTTTATCTCCCTCTTGGTGCTTCCAAACCAATCCGTGTACAGGGCACATATGTAAAAGACAGTGAAATCGGAAAAGTTATCGATTACATCAAACAGGATTACACAGCTGACTATAATCAGGAAATGATTTCCTCAATGGAAAACATTGCTGCGGCAACCGGCAATAAAAACGGTGGTGCACAGTCTGCTGATGGTGGTGATCAGCGTGATGAAATGACAACAAAAGCCATTGAGGTTGTGGTTGATGCGGGACAGGCTTCCACAAGCTTGCTGCAGAGAAAGCTCAAGCTTGGCTATGCCCGTGCGGCACGCATTATGGACGAAATGGAAGAAATGGGCATTATCGGTCCATATGAAGGTTCCAAACCTCGTCAGGTGCTTATCACAAAAAATCAGTGGATTGAAATGATGATTAACAATACTAACGAACAGTAAAAATATATGAACAAAAATTTATTACCTATCACTTATGACGAAATGATAAAGGCTGGTTTTGACCAGCCTGATTTCGTGGTTGTAGGCGGTGACGCTTATGTTGACCACCCAAGCTTTGGCACAGCAGTTATTGCCCGTATTGTGGATGCTTTGGGATTTAATGTATGTGTTCTGCCACAGCCAAAATTCAATAATTGCGAAGATTTCAAGCGCTTCGGCAAACCAAAATACGGTTTCTTAATCGGCAGCGGCAACGTTGACAGTATGGTTACACACTATACAGTTGCAAAAAAACGCCGTGACACCGATGACTATTCCGCAGGTGGCAAACAGGGCAAATGCCCTGACCGTGCTGTTACGGTTTATTCACAGCTTGCAAAGCAGGCTTATCCTGATCTGCCTGTAATTATCGGCGGTATCGAGGCTTCTCTGCGCCGTTTTGCCCATTATGACTACTGGTCTGACAGCGTTATGCCATCTGTTCTGCTGGACAGCGGTGCAGATTTGCTCAGCTTTGGTATGAGCGAACGCCAGACTGCAGAAATTGTGCAGAGACTTGCCAAAGGCGAAGATATAAAAACAATGCACGATATCCCAGGTACCTGCTGGCTTGGGTCACAGTGGGAACTTCCTGCAGGTTATGCCGAATGTGCAAGCTTTAAAAAGGTAAGTGAAGATAAGATAAGCTATTCCAAAGCTACCCGTGTACAGATGGAAAATCAGGATCACATCAACGGCAAGGTAGTGGTTCAGAAACAGACAAATGATTTGTACCTTGTACAGAACAAACCTGCAAAACCTTTGTACCGCAAGGAACTGGACGCGCTTTTTGCACTGCCTTTTACACGTACATATCCAAAGATTTATGACGAGGAAGGGGGACTTAACTCCATTCAGGAGGTAAGTTTCTCAATTATCCATAACCGCGGTTGTTTCGGCGGATGTAACTTCTGTGCAATCACAATGCACCAGGGCCGTTTTGTAACAAGCCGCAGCCACGAAAGTGTTCTTGCGGAGGCAGAAAAAATTGCTGCTTCACCTGATTTTAAAGGTTATATTCACGATGTAGGCGGTCCTACAGCAGATTTCCGTATACCAAGCTGCAAAAAACAGGTGACAGAGGGTTTGTGTCCTGACAGAAAATGTCTTGCACCTACACCTTGTCCTAAT
>JAZOTI010000024.1:0-2875 GCA_045657565.1 Oscillospiraceae bacterium
CCCATTTCTGTGCCGTCTTTCATAGCCTGACGGAGGATAGCACCTGTAGAGATTGTTGGGATAGAAAGTTTTTCGCAAATGATTTCTGCCTGTGTGCCTTTACCAGCACCAGGAGCACCTAATAATATAATGTTCATATTATTTTCTCCTAATTATTTGAGGAAGCCCTTGTGGTGGCGCATAACCATCTGAGATTCAAGCTGCTGTGCTGTATCAAGTGCAACACCAACAACGATCAGGAGGGATGTACCACCCATCTGGATACCTGTGTGTGTGATATTACCAACAAGAATTGGAAGAATAGCAACAACACTCAGGAAGAGGGCGCCAATAAATGTAACTTTGTTGAGGACTCTCTGAATGAAGTCCTGTGTGTTTTTGCCAGGACGGAAGCCTGGGATAACACCATTGTTTTTACGCAAGTTGTTTGCAATTTCAACTGGGTTGTAAGAGATTGATACGTAGAAGTAGTTAAATACGATAATCAACAACAGGTAGATAACAGCGTAAAGAAGGCTGTTATAGTTGAAAATGCCGAAGAAACCAATCCAGAATGGACTTTTTACATTTACAAAACTTGCGATTGTGCCTGGGATAGATACCAATGCACTTGCAAAAATGATTGGCATAACGCCTGACATGTTAACTTTGATTGGCAGATGTGTGTTCTGACCACCCATCATTTTATTGCCTACAACTCTTTTTGCATACTGAACCGGAATTCTTCTTTCACCTTTGGAGAGAACAACTGCGAAAGCAATTACTGCAATACCAAATGCGATGAAGAGCGGAACAAGGAAGAAGTTCTGTGTTTTCTGGTTTACTACAGCGTCTTTGAGCATGTTTACAAAGATTGTTACCATGCTGGAAGCACCGGAGATGATACCTGCAAAGATAAGCAGGGAGATACCGTTGCCGATACCTTTTTTATCAATCTGTTCACCAAGCCACATGAGAAGCAGTGTACCTGCAACGAATGTAGCAATGATTACTACTGCTGCGAAGAAACCGGAAAGACCTTCTGTGTACATGAGAGCGTTCTGTCTGCGAAGGAGGAAGTAGTAAGCTACGGACAAGAGAGCTGCAAAACCTGTTGCAACATATCTTGTGATTTTGCCAATTTTCTTTCTGCCTTCTTCACCTTCTTTTGACAGCTGTTCCAAGTATGGAATAGCAACTGTCAAGAGAGTGATGATGATAGATGAGTTGATGTAAGGAGTTACACCAAGTGCAAATACTGTTGCACTTGCGAATGCACCACCTGTGAGCATATTGAGGTAACCAAGCATATTGCCGTCACCAGCAGAGAGCATGCCCTGCAATGCTTCAGGTTTTACGAAAGGAACTGCGATTGCACAACCTAAACGGAATATCACGAGGATAATTGCTGTAAAGATTATTTTTTTACGAAGTTCTTCAATTTTCCATGCATTTTTGAATGTCTGTAACACTCTTATTTCACCTCAGCTTTCCCGCCTGCTTTTTCAATTTTTTCTTTAGCAGATGCAGTAAAAGCTTTGAGTTCAACAGTCAAAGGTTTTGTCAATTCACCATTGCCAAGAACTTTGATACCGTCGTTTGTCTTTTTAACAAGACCTGCAGCAACAACTGCTGCTTCGTCTACTACTGCGTTTGCTTCAAAGCATCTTTTCAAATCAGAAATTTTGATTGTGGAGTATTCTGTTGCGAATACGCTGTTGTTGAAGCCAACTTTTGGAAGTCTTCTCTGAAGTGGCAACTGACCGCCTTCAAAACCTGGTCTTGTAGCACCGGAACGAGCTTTCTGACCTTTGTGACCGTAACCTGCTGTTTTACCGTTACCGGAACCGTGACCACGGCCTTTTCTTTTAGCAGCTTTAGAAGAACCAGCTGCTGGTTTTAATTCATGAAGCATCATAATTGTGTGCACCTCCTATTACTTAGTAATCTCAACGAGGTGAGAGATTTTAGCAACTTTGCCCATTGTAGCAGCGTTTTCAGGATGAACCTTTACATCGCCAACTTTTTTGAGACCGAGAGCTGCTGCACAATCTTTCTGATTCTGAAGTCTGCCGTTAAGGCTTTTTTTCAATGTGATTGTTACTTTTGCAACTTCAGCTGCTTTTTTTGTTGTTTTTCTTGTTTTTTTAGCAGGTGCTTCTACTACTACATTCATTTCTTCTGTCATTTTAAAGTACCTCCTAATTATTTAATTTCCACGCCGCGAAGTTTTGCAACTTCTTCAGCTGTTCTGAGAGATGAAAGGCCAGCAACTGTTGCAGCTACTACGTTAGCTGGTGTTCTGGATCTGAGAGATTTAGTTCTGATATCTTTGATACCAGCTGCTTCCAAAACTGCACGAACAGCGCCACCAGCGATAACACCAGTACCAGGTGCAGCTGGACGCATAAGAATTCTTGCTGCGCCGAAAGCACCAACTGTTTCGTGTGGAATTGTTGTACCTTTCATAGAGATTTTTACGAGATTTTTCTTAGCATCTTCAATACCTTTGCGGATTGCTTCTGGAACTTCAGCTGCTTTACCGATACCGTAACCTACGATACCGTCACCGTTACCAACAACGATGAGAGCAGAGAATTTCATTACACGACCGCCTTTAACGGTTTTGGATACTCTGTTAATTGCAACAACCTTTTCCTGAAGGTCGAGTACGCTTGCGTCAATTCTTTCCATTGTAACCTCCTACAGCACCAAGCCGCCTTCACGGGCGCCTTCTGCTAAAGCTTTTACACGTCCGTGGTAGATGTAACCGCCACGGTCGAACACTACTGTTGTAATGCCTTTTGCGAGTGCAGCTTTTGCTACAGCATTACCTACTGCTTTAGCTGCTTCTATGTTACCGCCATAGCTTGTGAAATCTTTGTCCATTGTTGAT
>JAZOTI010000025.1:0-11072 GCA_045657565.1 Oscillospiraceae bacterium
ACACGAAAAAGCTTTGAAAATCAACCATTACGAAAATGAGTTGAAAGACAACTGCGAAGAACTTGCAAGAGACTTGCTCACTCAGACAATTGCAAGATGCGCTGCAGACCACGCACAGGAAGCTGTTGTAAGTGTTGTACCGCTTCCAAGTGACGAAATGAAAGGCCGTATCATCGGTCGTGAAGGTCGCAACATCCGCGCCCTTGAAACAGCAACAGGTGTTGACGTTATCATTGACGATACACCGGAAGCAATTACTCTCTCCAGCTTTGACCCTGTGAGAAGAGAAGTTGCAAGACAGACACTTGAAAAACTTATCGCCGACGGACGTATTCACCCTGCAAGAATCGAAGAAATGGTTGAAAAAGCACGCAGAGATGTTGAGCTTACAATCAAAAAAGAAGGCGAAAAAGCAATTATGGACGCAGGCGTTCACGGCTTGCACCCTGAACTTGTTAAACTTATCGGCCGTCTTAAATACCGTACATCCTACGGTCAGAACGTGCTGAAACACTCACTGGAAGTTAGCTTCCTTTCCGGCCTTATTGCAGGCGAACTTGGCATGGATGTTACACTTGCAAAACGTGCAGGTCTTCTCCATGACATCGGTAAAGGTCTTGACCACGAATACGAAGGCACACACGTTTCCATCGGTGTTGAAATTGCAAAGAAATACCGCGAAAGCGCAGCTGTTATCCACGCAATTCAGGCACACCACGGCGACGTTGAAGCAAAAACTCCTCTTGCATTTATCGTTATGGCTGCTGACGCAATCAGCGCTGCACGTCCAGGCGCAAGAAGAGAGAACCTTGAAAACTACATCAAACGTCTTGAAAAACTTGAAGAAATCTCCAACAGCTTCAACGGCGTTGAAAAGAGTTTCGCAATTCAGGCAGGCCGCGAAGTTCGCATTATGGTTAAACCTGAAGTTGTTGATGACGACCAGCTTACAATCCTGGCAAGAGATATCGTTACAAAAATCGAAAACGAACTTGATTACCCAGGTCAGATTAAAGTTAACGTTATCAGAGAAAACAGAGCAATTGATTTTGCTAAATAATTCAAAAAACGCAAATTATGGGCAGTCTTTTACAGACTGCCCTTTTTGTTTGTGTAAATATGTGGTATATTATTCATATAGATTATTTACAGGTAAACGATAAGTGTTTATCTGCAATAACCAACGACACCATTACGGGCGGACACAGTTCGCCACTATATATAATCACAATATTTTGGGGGCATTTATGAAAATTCTTTTTATCGGCGATGTTGTGGGCGAAAACGGTCAGGACCTGCTGGCAAAGGCTTTGCCTGAACTTAAATCCAGGCACAAACCTGACATTACAATTGTAAACGGCGAAAACAGCCACAAAAGCGGCACAGGCCTCACTGAAAATGACGCAAGATTTCTTTTTGGATGCGGTGCCGATGTTATTACTGGGGGCAACCATTCCCTGCGCCGCTGCAATGTTGATTTTTATGAAGAAAACGAATTTATCCTCTGCCCTGCCAACTTCAATGTGGCAAGCGACGACAGCTGCGGTGTATGTGTGGTGGATATGGGCAGACATCAGCTTTGCATTGTAAGCCTTATCGGCACAGTTTTTCTTGATGCAAACCGCTCACCTTTCTTTGAAATGGACAAAATACTGAAAAAATATGGCGACATGCCTGTTTTTGTGGATTTCCACGCCGAAGCAACCAGTGAAAAATATGCTTTGGGACATTACCTTGACGGCAGGGTAAGTGCTGTTGTGGGCACCCACACCCATGTACAGACCAACGATGATCATATTCTGCCAAAAGGCACAGCATTTATTTCCGACGCAGGCTGCGTATGTGCCCTTGACAGTGTACTGGGTATGGATAAAACCGCTTGTGTAACAAAACAGAAATACCTTTGTCCTGTAAAATTTGAAGTTGCAAAAGGATCAGGTTTTGTAAACGGCGTTGTCATTGAAATTGACAGCAAAACCCGAAAAGCTGTTTCCATTGACAAAATTCACTCAATGTTCACCTGACTTACCTGTGAAAATCACTTTAATGTAATATAATTGCTTTGTGATATATCTCCGGATATAAAATACTACAATCCTATAACACAGCACTATATTTCAGTTAAAGGGAGATTTTCAGTATGGATATATTAAAGGTTTCATCCAAATCCAATCCTGTTTCTGTTGCAGGCGCAATTGCAGGCATCATCAGAGAAAAACAGATTGTGGAGGTTCAGGGCATTGGCGCAGGTGCAGTAAACCAGGCAATGAAATCCATTGCCGTTGCCAGAGGCTATGTTGCACCAGGTGGCATTGACCTTGTATGCACACCTTCTTTTTCCACTGTAGAAGTTGAAGGCGAAACCAAAACCGCAATGAAACTGATTGTAGAAGTCAGATAATAGATAAAAAGAGGGCGTCTTATACAGGCGCCCTCTTTTTATGTTGTTTTTATGTCATTTCAGCTATTTTTATGTGGGCAATTTGCACATAATTACAAAATGGTTACAAAATTATTTGTGGTTTTAAGAAAAAAACAGCTTTGCCACTATACATATTTTATTAAAAGTTGTATAATAACTATGTATTATGGGTTAATATCGATTTATTGTACCCGTGGTCCAATTTAAAATCAAAGGAGCAATCGCTATGATAAAATTCTATACTCCCCTTGGCAAAGTCAGCCTTACAAACGATTATTTTGCAGGTCTTGTGGGCAATGCTGTAACAAGCTGTTATGGTGTGGCTGGCATGAACTGCGCAGGCCCTGCTGACAGCGTTAAAACACTTATCTTTGGCAGCAATATTCCTGAAAAAGGTGTTGTTGTAAGCGAGTATAACGGCGAGCTTATCATTGATTTGCATATCAAAGTTATTTTTGGCATCAATGTTGCTGCTATCGTTCAGAGCATAACAAACAAAGTGCGTTATGTTGTGGAAGAAGCAACAAACCTTAAAGTTTACAAAATCAATGTTTCTGTTGACGATATCGTTGCAGAATAATCAACTATTTTGAGAAGGAATTTTAGAAATGATAACTGGTAAAATACTCAGAGACAGCATTATCTCAGGCGCAAACTTAATTATCAATAAAAAAAGCAGCGTAGATGAACTCAACGTTTTCCCTGTTCCTGACGGAGATACAGGCACAAATATGTCCATGACAATCGGCGCTGCAAAAAGAGACCTTGCAAACCTCCCTGATGACTGCACAGTAGAAAAAGTAGCTTCTGTTACAGCTTCCAGCATGCTTCGCGGCGCAAGAGGCAACAGCGGCGTTATCTCTTCCCTTTTGTTCCGTGGCTTTGCAAAAGCACTGGCTGGCAAAACTGAAGCTTCCGCACAGGACCTTGTAAAAGCTCTCCGCAGCGGTGTTGACGCAGCTTACAAAGCTGTTATGAAACCAACAGAAGGCACAATGCTTACAGTTGCACGTGTTGCATGTGAAAAAGCAGAAACACTCACAGAAGAAAACGATGCAGCTGCTCTCTGGTCAGAAGTTGTTGACGCAGCACAGGCAGCACTTGACTATACACCTGAACAGCTTCCTGTTCTCAAAAAAGCAGGCGTTGTTGACGCAGGCGGTCAGGGTGTTGTTTACATCTTCCGCGGTATGCTCAGCGTAATCAAAGATGGTGTAATGGTGGAAGGCGATGCTGTACCTGCAAAATCAAGCAGCCAGACATACGCACCAAAAGGCATCTACTCCAAAGACCTTTCTGAAAATGACGGTGAAGACGAACACGGCTACTGCACAGAATTTATCGTTTACAAAAACAAAAATGCTTCCGCAGAAAAACTCCGTGCTTACCTTGAAGCAATCGGCAACAGCGTTGTTGTTGTAGAAGACGAAGAAATCATCAAATGTCATGTTCACACAGAAGACCCTGGCCGTGCACTCAGCGAAGCTGTTCGCCACGGTGCAATGACAAACCTGAAAATCGAAAACATGGATATGCAGGTTGAAGCTATTGAAGAAAAAGGCAAAGGCTTTGAAAAAGAACAGGCAGATGCAGAAAGCGATTCCAAATTCAAATACACAGCAGTAGACGCTGATGTTCCTTTTGGCTTTGTTGCTGTTGCAGCAGGCGAAGGCCTTGAAAACATTTTTGCAGACCTTGGTGCAAACGCAGTTGTTACAGGCGGTCAGACAATGAACCCTTCAACTGATGATATTCTTCAGGCTGTACAGTCTGTTGGTGCAAAAACAGTTTTTGTGCTTCCAAACAACAAAAACATCATTATGGCTGCTGAACAGGCTGCTGAACTTGCAGACAGAGAAGTTGTTGTTCTGCCAACAAGAACAATCCCACAGGGCATTACATCTATGCTTAACTTTGACCCTGATATGGATGCAAAACAGAACACAATCAACATGAACATCGCTGCACAGAACGTTCAGACAGGTTCTGTAACATTCGCTGCAAGAAACTCCGACTTTGACGGTCACAAAATCAAAGAAGGCGAAATCCTTGCACTTGAAAACGGCAAACTTTCCTTCACAGAAAAAAGCATTGAAAAAGCAGCTGTAAAACTTGCAAGAAATATGCTCAAAAAAGATTCCAGCTTTGTAACTGTAATCTTCGGTGAAGGCATCAGTGAAACAGAAGCAGAAGTTGTTTGCGAAGGCATCCGTGCAAAAGCAGGCAAAAATGTTGAAGTAAGCGCAATCAAAGGCGACCAGCCTGTTTACTACTACCTTATTTCTGTTGAATAATTCTTCTCCGGCTTGGATATCTTTTACAGAAACCAACATTAAAATTATATGGACTGTATCTCACGGTACAGTCCATTGTTTTTTATTTAAAATATCTGTATAATAATATTATTATATATAAACTTTGAAACAGTAAGGAAAAAGCTATGGATTTTTGGAACAGAGAAGTCCGTTTTTTAAAGGGCGTTGGCGAAAAACGAGCACAGCAGCTGAACCGGCTGGGTGTTTATTCCGTCTGCGACCTTTTATATTTTTTCCCAAGAAAATATACCGATTTTGAAAACCCTTACGAAATTGCCGCCGCACCTTTTGACACCCCATGTGTTGTGAAAGCCACTGTGCTTAAAACAAACCCAGGTGTGCGCATAAAAGGTGGCAGAACCTTGTTCAAGGTAGTCTGCGGTGATGAAACCGCAAAGCTTAACCTGACCTTTTTCAACTCGGAATACACTGTGAAAAAGCTGGAAATCGGAGAAGACTATCTGTTTTACGGCAAGGTTGGAGGCAATATGCTGACAAGGGAAATGCTTAGCCCTGTTTTTATACCTGCCAACAGTAATATAAAGCAACAGCCTGTTTACCCTTTGACTCAGGGGATAAACTCCAATTTTATCAGCAAGCTTGTGGGAGAAATTTTTGCATCAGGAGAAACTTTCCCAGACTTTATGCCGCAAAGCATAAAGGAAACCTTTGCCCTGCCTGACCTTTACCAGAGTCTTTACAATGTCCATTTCGGCAAAACCGCACAGGATATTGCCGTTGCAAAGGAAAGACTTATCTTTGATGAGTTCTTTATCCTGCAGCTTGGCATGGCACTTATGGGAGAAAACAAGGAAAGATACACCGATGTGTGTTTTGATGACACCGATATTACACCGTTTATAAACTCTCTCAGCTTTACACCTACCGATGCACAAAACCGGGTTATGAGCGAAATTCTGTCAGGGTTCCGTACCAATATCGCGCAAAACCGCCTTGTGCAGGGTGATGTTGGCTGCGGCAAAACCCTTGTCGCCGCAGCAAGCTGCTTTGCAATGGCAAAAAACGGTTTTCAGAGCTGTATTATGGTGCCTACGGAAATTCTGGCAAACCAGCATTTCAAATCTTTCGAAGACTTTTTCAGTAAATTTGATATAAATGTTGCTCTGCTTACAGCCTCAACCAAGGCAAAGGAACGCAGAGAAATTTTAAACAGACTGGAAATCGGTGCAGTTGATGTTATTATCGGCACCCATTCCCTGCTTAACGACGAGGTCAGATTTTCAAAACTTGGTCTTGTTATCACCGACGAACAGCATCGTTTTGGTGTTGCACAGCGCACAAAAATGGGGCTTAAAGGCCACAACCCTCATATTGTTGTTATGAGTGCCACCCCTATTCCCCGCACTTTGGCAATGATTATCTACGGAAATATGGAAATTTCGGTAATCGACCAGATGCCAAAAGGCAGAAAACCTGTGCTGACCTACTTTGTCTCCACAGAACTGCGTGCAAGAATGTTCGGTTTTATCGAAAAACATATCAGAATGGGCAAACAGTGCTATATTGTTCTGCCAGCCATTGACCCCAACGAAAACATGACTGAACTGCAAAGCGTGACGGAATATTATGAAACTGTTGTAAAACAGCTTCTGCCTTCTGCCCGCTGTGAAATTCTGCACGGCAAGATGAAACAGGCACAGAAGGACGACATTATGTCCCGCTTTAAAAACGGCGAAGTGGATATTCTTTGTTCCACCACCGTTATTGAAGTTGGGGTTGACGTACCGAATGCGGTGCTTATGATAATTGAAAATGCCGAAAGGTATGGGCTTTCCGCACTGCATCAGCTGCGAGGACGTGTGGGACGAGGCAGCGACCAGAGTTACTGCATACTTGTAAGCGACCACAAGGGCGCAAATGTTGCGGAAAGGCTTAAATTCCTTTGCTCCACACAGGACGGTTTTAAGGTGAGTCAGTTCGACCTTGACCACCGCGGACCGGGTGACTTTTTTGGCAAAAGACAGCACGGCCTGCCTGAACTTAAAATTGCGGATATGGCGGAAGATATTTCTACTCTTGAAAAAAGCCGCACCGCCTGCAGAATGATGCTGGAAACAGCAAACTGGCAGCAGGAAAACCCTTTGCTTGCTGAAAGGCTGACAAAACTGTTTGAAGGTTTTGTGCTGTAAAAAAACAATTTATAAAATCAGCAATGCGATATAATATCACCCTTATATATAAACACTAATCCCAAAGGCAAATAAACTTTGCCATTATAATCAGAAAACATACATTATGAAGAACATCAAACTTATTGTTACCGACCTTGATGGTACACTTTTTACAACCGATAAACGTCTGCCGCCTGATTTTGATCAGGTCCTCAGCGACCTTAAAAAACAGGGCGTGGCTTTTGCCGTGGCAACAGGCCGCAATTTCAAAGGTATTGACCATTATTTCACCGATAAAATTCAGGATATGTACTTTATCTGCGACAACGGTGCTTTTATTATGGAACACGATAAACTGAGCCATTGCGTGACAATCAATAAAGAACTTTGCCACCGTGTTTTCCGTGCGGTAAAGGAATACGGCAAAATTGATGTACTGGCCTGCGGACTTAAAGGCAGTTATTACACCCACTGCAATGCTGATATGCAGTACACTATGGACAACTATTATGCACCTGTAACCTTTGTGGAAGATATGTGCGAAATTGACGACGAGCTGTTCAAGATCAGCTATAGCGATTTCAACGGCGGACCTATTGCCAGCGGAAGCTATGACTATATGGCGGAAAAGTTCGGCAATGAACTTTCCATTCATCCGTCAGGCGGCATATGGATGGACAGTATGGAAAAATCCATCAACAAAGGAGTGGGCGTAAAAGCCCTGCAGAAGCTTTTGGATGTAACGGACGAAGAAACCCTTGTCTGCGGAGATTTTTACAACGATATTCCTATGCTGGAAAATGCCAAAAATGTTTTTGTGGTGGCCGGTGCCCCTGACGATGTCAAAAAATATGCCACAAAGGTTGTTAAAAGCAACGATGAATACGGCATAACCGAAGCTATCAAGGAATTTGTGCTGAAAAAATAACATATAAACAAAACAGAGAGACCACAAGGTCTCTCTGTTTTGTTTTAAGGTGTTTTAACAGTGCTTATACTGTGTTGCTAATCTACATTGCATACTGTACCGATAAAAATTGGCAGATTGTTCTGTGTGTCAACAATCATATACACAAAAGGTCTGTCAAGGCACACATCCTTGATTTCCTGCTGTACTTCGCATGCACCTTCTGTGACCATTTCCACCACTGTGGCAGCCCCCGCCTGTGTGCCTTTTTCGGCAACGCGGATAAACGCCTTATGGATAACACGGTTAATGCATACGTTTTCTCCCGGCTGCTGTGCTGTGCCCATTTTTGAAAAATCTGCAACCCGATAATCAAATGCATCGGTCACGCCAAGGTTCTGCAAAGCTTCCGACATTTCGATATCAAATGTGGTTTCAAACTTTGGTATTGCGGCGTTCACCTGCAAAGGTTTTATATTTTTCATAAGTTCAGCCAGTTTTTCACCGCTGAGAGAATTTACATAATCGTTAAATCCGATATTTTCATCAGGCAACAGTGCCACAAAAGCATATTCTTTGTCTTTGTAATATTTAATAAAACCTGTGGTGGTTTCATCTTCCAGATATCCGTATTCACCGCTGTACATAAACTGTGTTTTCTGTGTCCGGCCATCAGCTTTTGTGAATATGCCGTCATGAACATCGTATTCATTATATTCACTAAACCAGTCAGCTTCAAAGTTTATGGCATTGACAAGATACATAACTGCATCAGCGTCAATTTTATCAAGAATATCCTGTATCTGACCGTTGGTCTTCTGTGCCACCCAGTTGTTTATATCCTTTAAAGTTGCATCGTCAAAGGCAGATGTGTAAACCGCTGCATCGTAATAGTTTTTAACCTGCTGCAGAAAGTCTTCATTTACTTTGAACTTATCTTCCTTGTCAGTTACCCATATGGAATTTGCAAAATCAATATCATAGCCCACATCACTTGGCAAAACGCTTACTGTGCTGTAGAGATATTCATTGAGTGCAGAAATATCCATACCGAAAAGCTGTTCCATCTGGGACAAGGTTTCGCCGTCTGCCCCATTGGCTGTCATTGCAAGAGCATACAAAACCGAAATCGGAGAGATGACGGTACTTGTATCGCTGTTGTGAGACTGCTGCAGCAGTTTTGCCGCAAAACCGCTTATCGCCTGAGTTTCTTCAGAGTCGAAATCCGCTTTCACTGCAATTGCATCCCTTTTTATCCCATCGGTGAGATTTGTACTTTTAACCTGTGCCGAGCAGCCGCTCAAAACAGAAACTGACATAATTGCCGCCATCAACGCTGCTGTAATACGTTTTTTCATACCGCACCCTCCTTTTCTGGTTTATATTTTTATAATACTTAAAAATTATGAACAAACAATCGTTTTTCTTCTTTTGTAAATCAATTGTAATAAATTTTGCAGCCCCCCATTGCAATTTGTAATTTTTTATGATATCATTTTGATATCAAAGAGACAAACAACATCTCAAAGCAACTATTAAATATGAAAAGGAGTTGTATTTTATGACAGAAAAAGTTTTAAAAGG
Organism: Oscillospiraceae bacterium; assembly: GCA_045657565.1. Taxonomy (GTDB): domain Bacteria; phylum Bacillota; class Clostridia; order Oscillospirales; family Ruminococcaceae; genus RGIG3102. Next base: position 9,361 of record JAZOTI010000025.1, read on the forward strand.
CAAGAAAAATGGTATGTTTGTTCTGCTTGGCACTATTGCAATGTACATTGTTGCTGTGCTTGCAGTGGTTTTGGGTGTGGCAATGTCCGACAGTATCATCGGCATTGTGATTATGGCTGTTGCCATTGTATATCTTGCACTCGGCTGGATTGCACTTTGCGGTCTGCGCGTACTTAAACCACAGGAAGCTTTGGTGCTGACACTTTTCGGCAAATATATAGGCACACTCAAAAACGAAGGTTTCTATTTTGTAAACCCATTCTGTTCCTCCATCAACCCTGCAGCAAAAACCAAACTCAACCAGAGCGGTGATGTTAAAACAAAAGGTCTTAACCCTAACGAAGTGGAAATTCCAAGCAAAAAGATTTCTCTTAAAGTTATGACACTTAACAACGCAAAACAGAAAATCAACGACTGTCTGGGTAACCCTGTGGAAATTGGCATTGCTGTTACATGGCGTATCACCGATACAGCAAAAGCTGTTTTCAATGTTGATAACTACAAGGAATTTTTGTCCCTGCAGTGTGACAGCGCTTTGAGAAATATTGTAAGAATTTATCCTTATGACGTTGCACCAAATGTTGACACAACTGGTGACGGTCACGCCGACGAAGGCAGCCTCCGCGGTTCCAGCGAGGTTGTTGCACAGCGTATCAAGGAAGAAATTCAGGCACGTGTTGAAGAAGCCGGCATTGAAGTTATCGAAGCAAGAATTACACACCTTGCATACGCACCTGAAATTGCCGCTGTTATGCTTCAGCGTCAGCAGGCAAGTGCTATCATCGATGCAAGAAAAATGATTGTTGACGGCGCAGTAGGTATGGTGGAAATGGCCCTTGAACGCCTCAGCGAAAACAACACAGTAGAACTTGACGAAGAAAGAAAAGCTGCAATGGTTTCCAACCTGTTAGTCGTGCTTTGCGGCAACCACGATGCACAGCCAATAGTAAACACAGGCAGTTTGTATTAAGATATTATGGCAGACAACAAAAAACAGATACCCCTGAGGGTATCGGCAAAATTATATGACGCAATCGCCGCCTGGGCTGAAGACGATTTCCGCAGCATTAACGGGCAGATTGAATATCTGCTGACAGAGTGTGTGCGTCAGCGCAAGAAAAACGGAAAATATGTCTCGGACCAGATTGACGTCCCACCTGAACTCGATATAGAATAACATATAAATTAAATTTTATGGAGTGATTTGCATGAACAATCACAAAAAGAAGATGATTGCACCTGTTGTGGTGACAGTTTTGCTTGTAGTTTATTATTTATTATACTTTGGCCTGATTGCTGCGGCTGTCAGCGGAGTTTTAAAACTCATTATGGGTGTTGTACCTCTGATACTGGCCGCCCTGACAGTCAAAGTATGCATAGAACGAATAAACGAAATAAAGAAAGGTGAAGAAGATGATATTAGTAAATACTGATTACATAAGCGGCAAAGAACTTGAAATGCTCGGCCTTGTAAAAGGCAGCACAATCCAGACAAAACATGTTGGCAAAGACATTACTCAAAGTTTCAAAACACTTGTAGGCGGCGAACTTGTATCCTACAATGAAATGATGAACGAAGCACGTGCAATTGCAACAAAAAGAATGGTTGCAGAGGCCGAAGCACTGGGTGCAGATGCTGTTGTAAACATTCGATATGCATCCGCTGCTATTATGCAGGGTGCTGCGGAAGTTATTGCGTACGGCACAGCTGT
>JAZOTI010000026.1:0-7848 GCA_045657565.1 Oscillospiraceae bacterium
TTTCGTCTGCATCCTGATGCGGAATATAACGCATATTGCCTGTTACATAAGCTTCCTGAGGGAGAACATTGTAACCATCTGAACCTTTTGCTGTTGTAAATGCAAGTGTTGTTCTTGTCATTGCTGCTGCAGCTGGACTGATTGAAGGAAGCAATTTGAGCAGAAGTTTTTCAAATACCCAAAGATTTGAGAAGATCAGTTTCATGGCAAATGACATATTAGGTGCCATACGTGTAAACATTTCTCTTACTGTAGGGCTCATTTCACTGCGGAATGGATAGTTTTTTTCTACATCTGCCATAAATTTGCCAAGACGTACAAGAGGTGTATTGTTTGTAGGTGCTGAAGCATGACCGCCATTGCTTTTTGCAATGAATTTAATGTCACCATAGCCTTTTTCTACAACACCAACCATAGCATATGTGCCTTTTACGCCGCCTACAGGTTCTTCCAGTATCATACCACCTTCATCCATAAGGTAAGCAAGTTTAACACCTTTGCTTTTAAGGTATTCAACTGTAGCAGGTGCACCTTCACCGCTCCATTCTTCTGTACAGCTGGAAGCTATGTATACATCACATTCAGGTTCAAAACCATCGGCAATAAGTTCTTCAACAGCCTGAAGCATACAACTGAGACTTGCTTTTGTATCAACTGTACCTCTGCCCCACACCTTGCCGTTTTCATCAATATCCCCGGAAAACGCATCGTGTCCCCATGTTCCCATTGCTTCAACAACATCATGATGACTCATAAACAGAACAGGCATTGTGTTGCCTTTGCCGCTCCATCTGAACAAAAGACTACCGTTGAAAACATTTTTTTCGCATACTTTATGCACATTAGGATACAAGGTTTCCAATTCTTTATGCAGATCATAGAATTTTGTTCTGTCTTCCTGACCTCTGAAAGAAATGGTTTCCTTTTTTATCATCTGTGCAAGTTTGTAACCATATTCCTTTGCACGTTCACTTTCATTGTCGATTTTTACTGTAGCTGTCATTGCTTCTGTAGGTTTAAGAGAAACTGTACGAACAATTACAACTATAACAAAAGCAATCACTATGGCAGGTATAATCCAAAGCATAAGTTTTCCGCCTTTCTTAAATTTTACCTTTTTTGAAAAGGATAAAACCGATTGCAAGTGCAAGAGCACCGCAAGGTATCATAAGTATACTTGTCTGATTAATCATTGAAGGCACAAAAATACACAACAATGTCATAAGGAGCACAGGGATTACAGCTATTTTAGGTGCTTTCGCAAAATATTTGAGTCCGAGTGCACCGAACAATGCAGGAACAACATTATTGAACGCAGGCAGGAGTGTTTCGCTCTGCAATACAGGCTGAAGCGGAACAATAAGCAATACACCTGCAACAATAACAAGAGTTGTAACAATTGCACTGGTAGCTGTACTGATAGTTGTTACAATTTCATTTTCAGGTGTGCCGTGTTTTGTGCCGGCAATATCCTGAGCGTTCATTGCACAAGGAATTTTCATATTTGTAACATTGCCTGTTATAAAGGAAATATAGCTGCCGCCAACACCAAGCATTGGTGCATATACCAAAAATTCCACGAAAGAAACAGGAAGATAAATTACTGCTACTTTTACATAACCAGCCAAAAAGCCTGCCATATCCGGCATAGCGCCGCAAATTGCACCAAAAACGAATGGCACTGCAACAAGCAAAGCGATTGTTGCAAGCATAAGTGTTCGACCAAGACGGTGCAAACTATTATTAAAATCCAATATGTATTTTTCTTTTTCTGTCATAGTTTTGCACCTCCTTAAATAATAAAACCAAATCCCACTGCTGCAGCCATAGCTATCAACATACTTGCAGCAAGTGAAAAGTTTTCAAGAGCAACCTTGCCCTTTTTCTGAATAAGAAATTCAAATACAGCCATTGCCAGACCTGCAACTATAGCAACAAGCAAAGGCATAATATCGTATCCTTCACGAGGAATAGCTTTACCTATATATGCACCAATATATGCGCCGCAAAGACCAATAAACATTGCTGTTGTCGCATGTGCACCAAATCCTGGTTTACTTTCTGCATCTGCTTCTTTTTTAGGTTTGTTGTTAAGTTTTGAGAGGTATTTTTTAAGGAAAAAGATTGTGAAGAACAAGCCGCCGAGAATACCGATTGTCATAACCAATGCAATGGTAACAAATGCAGGCACACTCATTTCTTCAAGTCTGAGACCTGAAAGTCCGATACTCTGTGCTGCAATTTCTGCAACATTGAGTTCATACTGCAATGAACCTATAACGGAAAGACGCAACCATGACATAGGTACACCCAAAGTGCCACTCAATGCTACAACACCAAGCAAAATACTGATTGAAGGCAGCAATGTAAAAGTTGCACTTGAAGTAATTGTCTTTTTAAGAACCGCTTTGTCCATTCCGATTTTGATACCGGCACGATAGCATTTAATCAAAATATAAAAGCACATTACTGTGATAAACAACAGTACTGCTGCAACGATAAGGTAAAATGACGGTGCATTTACCTGTGAAAGATATTCGTTCATAAATTTCTCCTTTTAGCCTGTTACTTTTATTGCTCCACACTGACGGATGCTGAGTGTCTGGCAGCAGCCTTCGCCGAAAACTGTTTCCATATATTTTATAAATTTATCAAGTTCTGATTTTGGTACAAAACATTGAATAGCGCCTGCAAAGCCACCGCCCTGAAGTCTCCATGCTCCGCCTTTGCCATCCAAAAAGCTTTGTGCTGTTGCAAGTGCAACTGCCATTGCCTGATTTTTGGGTTGTGCCGGAACATATGCGTTCTGAAGATATTCATAGGAAGAATGTCCGCTGGCAATTATTGTTTTCAAAAACATTTCCTTGTCTTCGTCTTCAATATATCTGCACAGATCTTCAACTCGTTTACATTCCATAAAGAAATGAATAGCTCTTAAAATCGCTCTGTCCCCTACTATTGGTCTGAGGAAAGATGTGTGATTTACTATTGTAGGCAAATCAAGTCTTCTAAGGCTGTCCGCCATAAAGAAAGATGCAATCTGTTTCATCTCATTTGGCATGCTTGCATATTCTTCTGTAAGATCATCATGACTAGCACCACAATCAACTGTACAGAGAGCAAGGCCGAATTTATCAAGATCAAGCGGAAGCTGTGTTACTTTTGGGTCTGCAAGATTTTCAAGGTCGAGACATATACCGCCACCAACAGCAGAAACAGTCTGGTCCATCACACCACAAGGTTTGCCGAAATATTCATTTTCAGCCTTCTGGCCTATCTGTGCAATTTCAACAGGTGTAAATTTACAGTTGCAGTATTCGTGGTTAATTGCAGTAGCCACAACAACTTCAAAAGCCGCAGATGAAGAAAGTCCCGAACCTTTGAGAACATCACTTGTAACATACAAATCCAGACCACCGCAGGCACCGCCACGTTTAATCATTTCGGCACATACACCTTTAACAAGACCTTTGGTTGTACCCTCATCTTCAATAAGAGGACGGAGTTTTTCAAGGTTTACAGGTGGAATCTGACCGTAACCTTCTGATGCTAAATGAACATATTTTTCATCCTTTTTTGATGCTATACACAATGTATCCTGTGTAATGGCAGCTGCGACAATGAGACCGCAGTTGTGGTCTGTATGGTTGCCGCAGATCTCTGTTCTGCCAGATGCAGAATAAATTGAAATATCACGATCTTCGCCATAGAATTTTTCAAATTCTTCCACAGCTTTAATATATCTTTTAACCTGCAGTTCTGCCTGACAGGAATCACCGCCGTACAATTGTTTTAAGCTTTCAGCAAATTCGCCTGCTGCCAATTTTTCTTTAATCAATGAAGCTTTCATAACAACAAAACCTTTCTCAGATATGTATATTTAATATATTGTAACACATAAAATTTCTCCTATAAACATTTTTTTGCGTAAAATTATGGATTATTGTTGATTTTTCATTTTAAATAATCTATTATATATAATGGTAAATTATGAAGTATAGACAAAATAACTGTCCATAAATATATTCTGCATTATTCGTTTATTGAGGTAAAGATTATGACTAACCCTTACAGACAATCCTACAAACAGAAATTGTTGGATAATGCCAGTCTGGCCATTTTCAACTGCGGACTTCAGAGCTGTAGTCCAAACCATTCATGGGGGCCTGGTATCAGAGACCATTTCCTCATTCATTTTGTTATTTCCGGCAAAGGCAGCTATATCTGCGGTGGTAAAACATTTCATCTTAAAGCCGGCGATTTGTTTTTAATCAAGCCTTCTCAGGTAGTATATTATGTTGCTGACCCTGCAGATCCATGGGAATATTATTGGGTTGGTTTCAATGGCACATACGCACAGAAACTTGTATCCCACCTTCCTTTCAAGGACAACAACCCAGTTTACACTCCTGTTGAATTTGAAGAATACAAAAATTATCTTTATAAGATTTATACAAACAGCGGTAACACAATCAAACACACTACAGCTATGATTGGTTATCTCTATCTGTTCCTCTCCCGTCTTGTTGAAGAAAATACAACCAATATACAGCCTCAGGCTGCTACCCAGTCAAGCTATGTTATTGATGCAATCAAGTATATTCAGTTCAACTACTCCTCAGATATCAGCGTAGATGATATCGCAAGTGCTGTAGGCATCAGCCGAAGCCATCTTTACAGAGTATTCATCTCCAATCTCAATCAGTCTCCTATTGACTATCTTACTGAATACCGCATAAATGAAGCCTGCAATCTTATCAAAAACACAAACCTTTCCATCAGTGAAATTGCTGTTTCTGTAGGTTTCTTTGACCAGTTTTATTTCTCCCGCGTATTCAAGAAAATCAAAAATGTTCCGCCAAGCAAATATCTGCAGAGTCTGGAGTCACAGGACGAAATATGAGACGTTTAATATTCGTTATTTTAACCACCTGTCTGTTTTTGTGCGGATGTACAAAAGAGGAAGACTTTGTGCAGTATGATCTGGCGGTATGCGATTCTGATATATCTGAGATGTGCATATATCTTAATGGTTTCGAAAATGAAAACTTTGAAGTTATGGAAACCGAATTTTCCTCTGAACATCTCGATATCATAATAAAAGCTTTAAAAACAAGCAGCAACGGACTTAACAGTATAACCTTGTACAGTAAAAATATTTCCGAAGAAACCGCAAAACAGTTTATTGATTTTGCAAAAACCAAAGAAATATCTGTTACTTTTGCAATGACCGATATTTCTGATGAAATTCTTCATGAATATGATAAGGCGTTCTGTATTTCTACCAACTACTCCCATGCTGCTGAAGAACTGGCTCTTAAAGTGGACAATCTGTGGGAAAACAATACAATCATTGATATTGATGAAAATAAAATCTTCAGTTTTTCTGTTATCAATGACAATGAAAAGTCTGCAGTAGATGAGCATTTCTATAACTGTCTTGTTGACAATATGGAACTGTATGGAATACCGATGCAGATAAACAACACTTTGACTGTAGCTGACCTTGATAACGAAGATGTTTTATCTTCGCTTAGAAGCAACAACGAAGCTTTTATTGTTCTTGCGGACGAATTGATTCCTTATTATGAACAGTACTCTCCTGCCGGTGAAGGAAAAGAACTGATATCCCTGCAGGAAGGAATTGAAAACAATGTATCAGACTATCCATATGTTATAAGCTGTTTTATTGACTATAAAAACTACAAACTTGCAGCAGATGAAATAATTGACGGTTACAACCAGAAGAAGTTTCCGCTTGACAGTGTTACTTTCCCCTTTATTAACCGTACAGTATACATCCCTGCCTGTGTGAATTAGGATTAAAATGATTAAAAAAAATGATATTATTACCCTGGAAATAACAGATATTTCCTCTGATGGCAACGGTGTAGGCCGATATAACAACATTGCTGTTTTTGTTCCAATGACAGCTATCGGTGATGTTTGTAAAGTAAAAATTCTCAAGGTTCTTTCAGCTTATTGCTTTGGTAAAGTTGAAGAAATTATCACCCCATCCCCTGACCGTATTGAAAATCTCTGCCCTAACTTTTCAAAATGTGGCGGTTGTGATTTTCTGCATATCAGCTATGAAGCAGAAAAACGTGCAAAAACTGCTTTTGTAAAAGGATGTTTTGAAAGGATCGGCAAAATTACAGTACCTGTAAATGATTGCAAATCCTGCGATAAAGTGCATCGTTACCGCAACAAGGCTCAGTTTCCTGTGCGCAAAGATGAAAACAACACAGCTGTTACAGGATTTTTTGCACAGCGCTCTCATAGAATTATTCCATGCAATGACTGTTTGCTTCAGCCGGAACTTCTTAACGAAATTGCAGAATATATCGTAAGCCGTTTAAACCAGCTTGGCATAAAAGCTTATGATGAAGAAAAGCTTACAGGCCTTATTCGTCACATTTATTTCCGTTACGGCGAAGTTACAAACCAGCTTATGGTATGCCTTGTTTCTACCAAAAGAAAAGTATGGAACATTGATGTGCTTGTAAAAGACCTTGTTGAAAAATATCCGATGATTGCAACCGTGGTGCTTAACATCAACGATAAAAATACAAATGTTATCCTCGGTGAAGAAAACATTGTGCTTTACGGCAACGAAACAATCGAAGATGTGCTTTGTGGCGTAAAAATAACTTTAAGCCCTCATTCCTTCTACCAGGTTAACCGTGAAGGTGCTGAAAACCTTTATACTATTGCCAAAGATGCACTTAAACTCACTAAAAATGATATTTTGCTTGATCTTTATTGCGGTGCGGGTACAATAGGCCTTTCAATGGCAGACGAGGTTAAAACTCTTGTAGGGGTTGAAATTATCCCTGAAGCTATTGAAAACGCAAAAGAAAATGCAAAACAGAACGGTATAACCAATGCAAGATTTATCTGTTCTGATGCCGGTAAAGCTGCACAGCTTCTTGTAAAAGAAGGTTTCCGCCCTACTGCAGTAGTGCTTGACCCGGCACGCAAAGGCTGTGATGAAAATACTCTGAATGCTGTCCTGGAAATGGCACCTTCCCGTATTGCTATGATTAGCTGTAACCCTTCAACTGCGGCACGTGACTGTAAATATCTTGCAGAAAACGGATATAAAGTTGAGTTTATCCAGCCATTTGATATGTTTCCACGCACCAAACATTGTGAATGTGTGATTTTATTGACTAAGGAATAGATATGGAAAATTATTTATCCTGTGTTTTAGAACAATATAACCTGCAAAACAAAACAGCAGCATTAACAGGTCATAATGAAGCTATGACCTTTAATGTTGCTGACTTATTTTTATTAAAAATACATAAATCATCCGACAGTTTCAACTCAGATTTTATGTACCGGAATATCGAACGAAATGATATTTATAACTGCGAAATACAGTTTTTGCTTTTTCTTAAAAAACTGGGGTTAAATGTTCATCGTCCTGTTGCAAACAAATACGGTGAATATGTTACCTGTCTCGATGACGGTACTATTGCTACAGCATATGAATGGATTATAGGCAAAGCCGCTTGTGAACATGACCTGACAGAAGAATTCTGCAAAGAATTTGGCAAAACGGTGGCAGATTTGCACAATGCATCAGCAAGCTTCAGTTCAGAGCATATTTTAAAATATGATATCAGCTTTTGTGATATTTTACTTTCACAGTTACATAAAGCTTACATAAAAGAATATTTTAGAAAAGAGCATTACAGTATCCTTGTAAATGTTTGTAATGACATTAAAACCGCTTTCAGATTACACAACGACGATTTTACTGTTGTTCACGGCGATTTGTCATTATCCAATATGCTTATAACAAATACGGGTTTGTCTTTAATTGACTTTTCCCTTTTCGGA
>JAZOTI010000027.1:0-6623 GCA_045657565.1 Oscillospiraceae bacterium
CAGAAACCTGTAACAGCAGGCGACCTTAAAGCACATGGTGCAATGGCAGCATTGCTTAAAGACGCTCTTAAGCCAAACCTTGTACAGACACTTGAAAAAGTTCCTGCAATTGTACACGGCGGTCCATTTGCAAACATCGCACACGGCTGTAACTCTGTAACAGCTACAAAAATGGCTATGAAACTTGCTGACTACACAATCACAGAAGCTGGTTTCGGCGCTGACCTTGGTGCAGAAAAATTCCTTGATATCAAATGCCGTATGGCAGGTATCAAACCAAATGCAGTTGTTATTGTTGCAACAGTAAAAGCACTCAAATACAACGGCGGTGTTGCAAAAGCTGACCTTGGCACAGAAAACCTTGAAGCACTTGAAAAAGGTCTTCCAAACCTTCTCAAACACGTAAGCAACATCAAAAATGTTTACAAACTCCCTTGTGTTGTTGCAATCAACGCATTCCCAACAGATACAAAAGCTGAACTGGACCTTGTTGAAGAAAAATGTAAAGAGCTCGGCGTAAATGTTGCTTTGAGCGAAGTTTGGGCAAAAGGCGGCGAAGGCGGTAAAGTTCTTGCTGAAGAAGTTCTCCGTCTTGTTGAACTTCCAAATGATGACTTCACATATTCATACGAACTCAGCGGCAGCATTGAAGATAAACTCAACCAGATTGTTCAGAAAATCTACGGCGGCAACCGTGTAGTTCTCACAGCACAGGCACAGAAACAGGCTAAAGAACTTGAAGCACAGGGCTTTGGCAATTTCCCAATCTGTGTTGCAAAAACACAGTACAGCCTTACAGACGACCAGACAAAACTTGGCGCACCAACAGACTTTGAAGTTACAGTAAGAAACCTTAAAGTTTCTGCTGGCGCAGGCTTTATCGTTGCTCTTACAGGCGAAATTATGACAATGCCAGGTCTTCCAAAAGTTCCTGCAGCAGAAAAAATCGACGTTGACGAAAAAGGCGTTATCAGCGGTTTGTTCTAATAAAAACTTAACAAAAATATACGGCGGTAAGTTAAACTTACCGCCGTTTTTATATCTCATCAAAAAACGGAGTCTTTTTTCCGGACTCCGTCTGATAATTTTAATTTCCTTCAGTTGATGCAAAATATGTTCCGATTGCCATGATAAGCAGCGCAATAATAAATGTCAGTGACGGTCTTTCCCAGAATATAAGAAGAGACAGGCCAGCCCCTACAAACGGTGCCACTGCATAATATGTGCTTGTTTTGGCTGCTCCGAGGTCACGCTGTGCGTAAATATAAAAATAAATACTGAGGCCGTATGCAACAAAACCAAGCAACAAGGCCATAAGGATATACACAATATGTGGAATCTGTTCACCTGTTACCAATGCAATTACAAAAGCACCTATACCTGAACCAAACCCCTTTATTACAACAATTTCAAGTGGATTTTTGGATGACATCATTCTTGTACAGTTGTTTTCAAGTCCCCAGCATACACAGGCAAGAAGAACAAAAATTGAACCGTAGGAGAAGGACAGACTGCTCATATCCTCAAAGGAAAGAATAATGCTTGATAGTGTTACCAAAGCTATTGCAAGCCATAAACGTTTTGAAATGGTTTCTTTGAATATCGCAAGTGCTATGACAGAGGTTGCAACGATTTCAAAGTTGTTAAGCAAAGAAGCGTTTGCTGCTGTTGTAGACAGAAGCCCGATCATCAGAAAGATCGGTGCTGCTATATCCAGCAGAACCATCCCTATTGTATACGGCAGTTCTTCCCTGCTGAGAGGCTGTTCTTCTGTTTTTGTACCTGTTAATTTCTGTACAATACCTACAATAAAAAGGCCTGTACCTGCGCCAAGGTAAAGAAAAGCTGCCATCATTTTTGCCGGCACATTTGCAAGCAGCAGTTTTGAAATCGGTGAATTTATTGCATACAATACCGCTGCAAGAAATGCAAAAAATATTGCTTTTTTCTGTTTTGTTTCCATTAGTTAAAATTCCTCTTATAATAAAATTTTTATTTTTTATCCTTTATTCCCATCAGTACTGTACCAAAATACTTTTTCTTTTCAAGATATTTTTCAATACTTGTGCCGTAATAATCAGGGCCTTTGGAATTGCTGTATGTGTTGTAACCCACAAAACCTTTTGGTGTATGCTGCAATGCAACAAAATGGGCCCCGATTTTAAAACCTTTTTTCCACCAGAAAAACAGTATGCATACATCCGACTGCTTCGCAAGTTCATCATAATGTCTGCGGCTGGCGGTACTTTTCACAGAAAATCCCTGTTTCTTAAAAAACATCAAAGGAGAAAGCAAAAATGTACCGGCATTGCCGTTTATGACAGGTATCTGACGTTCGTAGTATTTTATTATAACTTTGGCATTTGGTTTGTATCCCATAAGCTTCAACGCATTGTATGTGGCAATCCATCCACAGCCTGTGGCGGCACTTGAACGGAAACCATAACGCAATTTTTCCTTTGGAATATCACGCTGGCAATAAATTATTTTATTGCTGTTATCCATACACTCTTCTCCCGCACCTGTCATCTCAATACTTTTACCTTTTATTTTAATTGCTGTGCACTGTAATTACAAGTAAAAATTTTGTGGAACTATTACCCTTTTGTATGTTATACTTTTATACAGAAAGGCAGGTGTTTTTATGGACATACAGACAATTCTTTGTGAACTTGATGTTTTATATTCTCAGGGAAATCTGGCCGAAGCGGAAAAATGCCTTGATTTATGGTTGAAAGAAGCTTATGAAAACCGCCGCTGGGGTGTAATGCTGACGCTTTTTAACGAAATGGAAGGCCTGTACCGCACAACAGGCAGAGCACAGGAAGCTGCAGAAATATCTGATAACGCTCTTGAACTTATTGAAAACCTGGGGCTCACAGGCACAATACACCATGCCACTACTTTGCAAAACGGTGCAACAGCAAACCGCGTTGCGGGAAATATGCAGAAAGCATTGCGTATGTACCACCAGGCTGCCGATATATATAATAACACAGGTTCTGCAAAAAGTTATCAGATGGCAAGCCTTTACAACAATATAAGCCATATATATCAGCATTTGGGTGATCACGAAAAGGCACTGAATTATCTGAACCAGGCACTCTGTCTTGTATCTCATGAAGAAGACAGTGATGCTGATATCGCAACCACTAAAATCGGTATGGCTTTAAGTTATATGGCATTGAATGACACCCAGAAAGCTGAAAAGTATATAGATGAAGCTATGGCGTACTATAACAGTGAGGCTGCCGCAAATGACGGACACAAAGGTTCTGCTTTATCTGCCGCAGGTGAACTATTCTGGCACAAAAAAGATTATTCAAACGCTGTTTTGCACTTTGAAAAAGCACTTGAATTCACACTGAATATCTTTGGTGAAAATGACGGTTGCCGTATTATAAGACAAAATCTTGAAATGATAAAAAAAGAAATGCAGGAAAACAAATAAATTTCTGCTGAAAGGAAAACTATGACAGGACTTACACTTTCCCGTCTTTACTATGAACAGGTTGGACGTCCCGCTTTGGAAAAAGAATTTCCACAGTATATGTCCCGCATTGCCGTGGGGCTTGTCGGAGATGGGTCGGAATGTTTTGGATATGATGATGAAATCTCCCGTGACCACGACTTTGGTCCCGGTTTCTGCATCTGGCTTGATAAAAACGATTTTGAATCCATAGGTGAAAAGATGCAGGAAGTGTACGAAAACCTGCCAAAGGAATTTATGGGATTCAAAGCACGCAACACCAGCCGCAGAGGTGCAGGCCGTGTGGGTGTGTTTGAAATTTCAGATTTTTACCGTCAGTTTATCGGTACACAGCAGCCATCTGATTCGCTTATGAGATGGCTGTACCTGCCTGAACACAAAATTGCCACCGCAGTAAACGGAGAAGTTTTTGAAGATAATCTTGGAAAATTCACAGAAATACGAAACGCTCTTTCCGCTTATTACCCTGAAGATGTACGCATAAAAAAAATTGCTGCCCGTGCTGCCGCAATGGCACAGTCGGGGCAGTATAACTACGCAAGATGTATGCGCCGAGGTGATGTTGTCCCTGCTGAAATGGCAGTATCTGAATTTGTTAAAAACACTCTTTCCATGCTGTTTTTGCTTAACAGAGAGTACTCACCTTATTACAAATGGCAGTTTCACCGTCTTGAACAATTTAAAGCTGAAAAAGATAACTTTGCCTGCCCACAGGCAGTTGATTTGCTGAAAGAGCTTGCTATGTGTCCAAATCAACTTGCTGCATGGAAAGCTCCTCATCCTGCAGACTTCAACCCTGTGGTGAACATTTATGACAAAAAGGTTGTTATCATTGAAAAAATATGCGGCATTGTTGCACAGGAACTGAAAAAGCAGAATCTCACCGACCACAATGATGATTTTCTTGAAGTTCATACATACAATATTATGAACGCAATAAAAGACAGCGAACTGAGACGCTGCCACATTACCGAAGGTTAGTTTTAGGAGTGATTTTATGACTTTAACCGAAAAGAAAGAACGCCTTATAAAAGAAGAATGGTCACATTTCACCGCTGTTCACAACAAAGGCGGTCGTGCTTCCTGTCAGGATGACCCTGAAACATTTTTTATTATGCGACGCAGTCAGTTTGTCTGCTGGAATGAAGAACTGATCGACAGCTGGTATAATGACCTTGTTAATGCCAAAAACGCAGGTCGCAATCTTTTGAGCGAAAAATATGCCTGGATGATGCAACAGACCTCCCCTGCTGAATTTGAAAAAATAAAAGATTTTTTGACCGAGCCTTCCCCTCAGACAGAACTTCTTATGGAAGAAGTTATAAAAACAGAAGTGAATTGGATGGCAGAGTATTCAAAACAGTATCCTTTTATGGCAATGGGAAACCGGCCTGTGCATTCTTATGAAGATGGCATATATGAAACTTCTTTTGAAACATATTTAAGAGGAGAACTGCACACATATTCCAAAATAACTATGCAGCTGTATGCCAATATGGTCAAAAAGATATACAACGAAGGTAATTCAATGGCTGTTATGATTATGGAATCAATGGTAAGACAGTATGGATACAAAAATCTTGCCGATGCCGAAAGGCAATATAAAATCCGGTACGAAATGAATATTTAAAACCAAAAGGCACTGTATCATAACCGATACAGTGCCTTTTTATTAATATTTATTGTAGTGAATTCTTGTTTCGTCGTATCTGTCTACAAATCTGTTTGCATTTTCATCAACAGGATAGCCGATGGAAATCACGCCAAATGGTTTTAAGCCTTCAGGAATACCGAACATTTCGCAGAGGAATTTTTCTCTTGTGTCACCTGTGCTTACACCCATCCAGCATGCGCCAAGGCCTTCTTCCGCCACCTGAAGCAAGAGATTTTCTGTGCAGGCACCCAGGTCCTGTTGTGTAAATGCAGGTGCAATAAGGTTTGCTGTTTTTTCCAGAATAATTACCGCAAGAGGTGCTTCGTTGAGCATTTTTGCATAAGGGCTGAACTGTGCTGTTTTTTCGATTGTTTCCTTGTCATCAATAACAATAAACTCCCAAGGCTGCTGGTTACATGCAGATGGTGCCTGCATTGCTGCGCGGAGAATGCGTTCCACCTTTTCCTGTTCAACCTTTTTGTCCTGATACTGACGTACACTGCGTCTTGTAAAAATTGTTGACATAAGTTGCTTTCCTTTCTTTATATAAACATTTTAATTGCATATAAAACCGCAAGATGTGCGGGATAAAAAACATAGAAAAAATATTTTTGCAGAACTGTACCTTTCTGTCCATTATAAAACCATAAGGGGGCAAGGGCTGCAAATGAATAAATCTGGACACCGCCTGTTCTCATATACACAAGTGATAACGCAAGGGCCAGAAAAACTGTTTTTACCCTGTTGGCATTTATACTGTCATTTTTATATAACTGCCTGCAAAAACTATAAGCGGTGCTGTACACCCGGCAAAGCCATAGTCGATATCTATTGTAATATTGAGGACATACACTACCGCAACAGACAGAACAAACAGCAAGGCGGAATATATTTTTCTGCTTTGTGATTTATTTTCCGTGAAACTGTCAATCCCATACTGTAAAATATAAATCATAATAACCGAAAGCGTGAATGTAAACATTATATTCAGCTTTAAATTATCATTGAAATATATTTTTACCATCTGTGCGATAATCCCAAACAGTAATATATTCTTCAGATATTTAAATTTATTTTTAGTATAGATACAGCCTTCTGCAATCATAAATGCAAATATGGGAAAAGCAAAGCGGCCGATTACCCTTAATATCATAACCTGTGGAAAAAGTATTGCACCGATGTGGTCAACGAGCATAGATATCACTGCAATAAGTTTAAGTGTATCTCTGTTTATTCCGCTTTTCATGCTCATTTTCAAAAGACCACCCTTCTC
The DNA here is from genome assembly GCA_045657565.1 of Oscillospiraceae bacterium. GTDB lineage: Bacteria > Bacillota > Clostridia > Oscillospirales > Ruminococcaceae > RGIG3102. The sequence goes on from JAZOTI010000027.1 coordinate 6,418, forward strand.
CATCTGTTCAGTTTACAGTATATATTTTTTATGTCCAAAATACAACAATTGCTTTATAATATCTGCTGTGATAATATTTATAACATAAAAAGATTTTCAAATATACAAAACGGTGTATGCCCAAATGCCTTTGACAGAATATATAAACAGGAGATTTTTATGAAAGTTACAGATGTATACAAACAATATTTTGCAGCTGAATGCGA
>JAZOTI010000028.1:0-3945 GCA_045657565.1 Oscillospiraceae bacterium
TGTGATTTTAACGTGACCGTACTGACCATGACCACCGGACTGTTTTTTGTGTTTACCTTCAACAAGTTCCACTTTTTTGCGGATTGTTTCGCGGTAAGCAACGCGAGCCTGGCTGAGTTCTGCTTCAACGCCGAATTTGCCTTTCATTTTTGCAAGAACAACGTCAAGGTGCTGTTCGCCAAGACCTTTGATAAGCTGCTGGCTTGTTTCTACGTCCTGACGGTAACCAACTGTGCAGTCTTCTTCCATAATTCTCTGGAGAGAGGAGGAGATTTTTGCTTCTTCGCCTTTTTTCTTTGGCTTGATGCACATTTCAAGTGTTGGGTTAGGGAATTCAAATACTGGGAATCTGTATTCGTTCTGTGGGTCACAGAGGATGTCGCCTGTTTTTGCGTTTGCAAGTTTTGTTACAGCGCCGATGTCGCCTGCTTTGATGTATTCAGCATCAAGCTGTTTTTTGCCGCGAACAAAGAGAACTTTACCCATTCTTTCTGGTTCGCCTGTTGTTGTGTTAACAACGTTGGAGTCGTTTTTGAGGTTACCGCTGAGAACTTTAACAAAGCTCATTTTGCCAACGAATGGGTCTGCAACTGTTTTGAAAACAAGTGCTGCAACCTGGCTGTTTTCGTTGAATGGAAGTGTAACTTCTGTATCGCCGATAAGAAGTTCTGTACCTTCTGTATCTTCTGGGGAAGGAACAAGAGCATAGAGAGTTTCAAGTGTGAGGTCAAGGCCTTCCATTGCTGTGGAGGAACCGCACATAACAGGTGTGATTGTACCTGCTTTGAAACCTGCTTTGATACCTTTGATGATTTCAGCTTTTGTGAACTGTTCGCCGGAGAAGTATTTTTCAAAGAGTTCTTCGTCTGTTTCAGCAACAGCTTCCATCATGGAAGTTACAAGACCGTCAAGACGGTGACCTGTTGCAGGCATCATAACTTCTTCAGCTTTGCCGTTTTTGTATGTATAAGCTTTAAATTCGATAAGGTCGATGTAAACGATGGAGCCGTCAGCTTTTACGAATGGAACGGATGTAGGACAGATTTTTGGACCAAATGTAGCTTTGAGTTCTTCGAAAACTTTGTAGAAGTCTGCGTTTTCAACGTCTACTTTGGAAACGTAAATCATTGTGCCTTTTTTGTTCTTTTCAGCAAGTTTGTAAGCTTTCTGTGTGCCAACTTCAACGCCGTCTTTTGCAGAAACTGTAAGAAGAACTGCTTCAGCTGCTTTAACGCCTTCGTAAATGCCAAGTTCAAAGTCGAAAAGACCAGGAACGTCGATCATATTGAATTTTGCATCTCTGTATTCAAAAGGAGCAACTGCGCTGGAAAGGGAGCATTTTCTTTTGATTTCTTCTGCTTCAAAGTCTGTTACTGTGTTGCCATCGTCTGTTTTGCCAAGACGGTCAGATGCTTTGTTCATGTAGAGCAAAGCTTCTACGAGGCTTGTTTTACCGCTGCCAGCGTGACCGGCAACAAGAACGTTTTTAATTTTTAACTGTTTGTAGTCCATGATATAATGAACCTCCCTTTTGTACTTGATTGTGGCGCATTTAACCTGTCTGCGCACTGTCATAAAATGATTATACTATAAACAAATCAATTTTAAAACAGATTTTTCGTTTTTTTAGACAAGTATTTGTAGAAAAACAGTGTCGATTGTTGAGCAGTTTGCACAACAATCGACATATTTACAGTATATTTTTATCTTTTCCCTGCTGTTGCCCTGAAATGCATTTCCAGCAGTTTGCGGTTATAATCCACCGCTGTGCGGCACTGACGGTCAAAAATCATTGTGGTTTCTTTGCCCGGTTTGTATTCATCCCACTGTGGCAGCAGATCGCAGTTTGGATTGCCGTATTTTGCAAAGTTTGTAAAGGCGGTGCACATCTGTGCTTCAAGGGTTTCCCTCACGCCCGGTTCACCGCAGATCGGCACTTCGTTTGTGCTGTGATAGATATAAGGAATTTCACTGCAGTGCCACGCAGGGGAGCCGTCAAAGTATGGGAAGGAGTAGCTGAACATATAGGAATATGTAGGTGCTGTGGACTGTGCTGCCTTTGCGTCAAGGAACTGCATGTTAGGCAGACCGAATGAACTGTCAAAGGCAACAAGCTCGTAGAGCGGTTTTTCAGGGAATGCTGCGCGGAATTCCGCCGCCATTTCCTGTGCGTATTCGCCGTAGCGTTTTGTCAGCAGCTGCATTGTCTGTTCTTCTGTAAGGGAAGCAGAATCCTGTGGAAGATGACCGTAGCTGAATTCGGAGAATGTGACACCGCTCATTGTAGGCACGGTTTTTGCAAAATCGGTAAAACCAACCTGAACACCTCCGCCGATAAAGTAGTCATTGTCAACATTAGGGTGCCAGCCTACATCGTAACCCGCTTTTTCAAGGTCAGGTGCAACGGCATCATAGGCTTTTACAAGGTCGCGGAAAGGTGTTTTTTCCAGTTGTTCCACAGTTTTTACCCCAAGGTGTTCCATAATAGCCTTTGGCAGAACCTTTTTGCAGTTTTCTGCAGTTGGCACGCGGTAGAAACCGCTTTGAACGATAGCTTTGTGGAACAGACCCGCTGCAGCAGGAATCTGCATAAGTGTCTGGATTTTGCCGCCGCCGCCCGACTGACCAAAGATTGTCACGTTGTCAGGGTCGCCGCCAAAGGATGCAATGTTTTCCTTTATCCACTGTAAAGCGGCAACAAGGTCCGCCATGCCGAGGTTTGCAGAGTATTTATATTTTTCGCCGTATTCCGAAAGGTCAAAAAAGCCCAGGATATTGAGACGGTGGTTAAGGGTAACCACCACAACATCGCCGTGGCGGCAAAGGCTGTGGCCGTTTACCGCACCAAGTTCAAGGCTGGAACCAAAGGAATATCCGCCGCCGTGAATCCACACCATAACAGGTTTTTTTGCAGACATATCACCCGACCACACATTGAGGTACTGACAGTTTTCGTCACTTGGCCAGTAGCGGTGATGATAACGCAGTTCGCCGCCCGGTGCGTCGTCGTACATTATAGGACAGGTAAAACCATATCCGTCGGCAGCTTTTATGCCCTCCCATTTCTGTGGTGGCTGTGGCATCTGCCAGCGGTCAGCATCGGCGTATTTTATGCCCTGAAAAGTGTAGACGCCGTCAAGGACAAAGCCCCGCAGTGTGCCCAGTTTTGTCTGTGCCAGAGGGAAATCTTTTGAACATTGGAACATCATAGGAAAGTCCTCCTGTTTTTGTTTTTTCGCTGTTTGTCTATGGTTTAATTTTAACCCACGGAAAAACCAAAGGCAATAAAAACAGAGGCGGTAAGATGTCGAAATATAAGGCGGTTTTTTGGTGGTTTCGGAGAGAGGCTCCGCCACAACGGTTTCAAGACGATCTTTGCGGCTTATATCCCACAAAAAAAACAGAAACGGCGCCTCCCGGCGCCGTTTCTGCAAAGGTATTATCGTATAAAGGGGTTAACGTCCGCCCCTTTGTCTGTCCTTATTAAGCTTTGTTTATAGAACCGAAAAGTTCCATTTTTTCTTTTACTGTAGCTTTGATAGCTTCAAAACCTGGTGCAAGAAGTTTTCTTGGGTCGTAGCCTTTGCCTGCAAGGTCTTTGCCTGCTTCGATGTATTCTCTTGTTGCAGCTGCAAAGGAAAGCTGACATTCTGTGTTAACGTTGATTTTTGCAACACCAAGGCTGATTGCTTTTTTGATCATATCAGCTGGGATGCCTGTGCCGCCGTGGAGAACAAGTGGCATGCCTTCTGTTGCGTTTTTGATTTTTTCGAGAGCTTCAAAATCAAGGCCCTGCCAGTTTGCAGGATATTTGCCGTGGATGTTGCCGATGCCTGCTGCAAGGAAGTCGATGCCAAGGTCAGCAATCATTTTGCATTCGTTTGCGTCTGCAACTTCGCCTTTGCCAACAACGCCGTCTTCTTCGCCGCCGATGGAGCCAACTTC
>JAZOTI010000029.1:0-14490 GCA_045657565.1 Oscillospiraceae bacterium
CTGCAGGCAATCAAAGCAGGCAGCGACGCTGAACTTATCTCCAAAGTTCTCTACCCTAACGACAACCACATTGAAGGTAAAATTCTGAGACTTAAACAGCAGTACTTCTTCTGCAGCGCAAGTATCAACGATATTGTTACAAATCATATTGCTCAGTACGGTACACTTGAAAATCTTGCTGACAAGGTAGCTATCCATATCAACGACACACACCCTACCCTTGCAATCCTTGAACTTATGAGAGTTTTGCTTGACGACTGTGGCTTTGAATGGGATAAAGCATTTGACATTGTTAAAAATACATTTGCATACACAAACCACACTGTTCTTCCTGAAGCTCTCGAAAAATGGAATGTTGGTTTGTTTAAAGAAACTCTTCCAAGAATTTACGATATCCTTGAAGAGCTCAACAAAAGAGCAAGACAGGATCTGTTCCACAAATTCCCTGGTGACTGGGGCAAAGTTGACTATATGAGCCTTGTGCATGGCAACGAAGTAAGAACAGCAAACATCTGCTGCTACGTTTGTCACTCTATCAATGGTGTTTCTGAACTTCACTCCGAAATCATCAAAGATACAGTTTTCAACGACTACTTCCTGTTCTCACCAAAGAAATTCAAAAACGTTACAAACGGTATTGCTTACAGAAGATGGTTGCTTCAGTCTAACCCTGCTTTGTGCAAATATCTTGACGAAAAAATCGGTGAAGATTACAAGAGAGACGCATTCTCCCTCAAAGCTCTGGAAAAATACTACAATGATGAAAAGGCTGTTCTCGAGCTTATTGACATCAAACATCAGAACAAAGTAACATTTGCAAAATATCTTAAAGATGTTACAGGTGAAGAAATCAACCCTGATTCCATCTTTGACGTTCAGGTTAAACGTCTGCATGAATACAAACGTCAGCACCTCAATGCTTTGAATATTCTTGCTGAATACATTGAAATCAAAGAAAACCCAGATATGGACTTTACACCAAAAACATATATTTTCGGTGCTAAAGCTGCTCCTGGTTACTACATGGCTAAACAGATTATCCGTCTTATCCATGCAATCAAAAAACTGGTTGAAAATGACCCTGTTACAAAAGATAAGCTCAAAGTTGTTTATCTTGAAAACTACTCTGTATCCCTCAGTGAAAGACTTATGCCTGCAAGTGAAATCAGCCAGCAGATTTCTCTCGCCGGTACAGAAGCTTCCGGTACAGGTAATATGAAATTTATGATTAACGGCGCTATCACTTTCGGCACATACGACGGTGCTAACGTTGAAATTAAACAGTCCTGCGGTGCTGAAAACTTTATTCAGTTTGGTATGGAAACACCTGATGTTAACGCACTCAAAGCTGCAGGCTATAGCCCTAAAAAATATATTGCAAACAGCCCTGTCCTCCAGAAGGTTATGGCATTGCTCAGAAGCGGCATCAATGGAGATTACTTCAATGAAATTGAAGACAATCTTACAAATGTTGACCCATATATGGTTATGGCTGACTTCGATTCCTATCATGAAACACAGCGTTATCTTAGAGAACTTTACAAAGATAAAGTTAAATTTGGTCAGATGAGTCTTATGAACATCGCAAATGCAGGTAAATTCTCTGCAGACCGCTCCATCGACGATTACGCAAAAACTATCTGGAATCTTGAAAGAATCAAATAAAAGGTGACTTATGAAGGTTTTTAACAGTAGAGACGAGTTTTTTAAAAAGCCATTCGGCGCAGTAAAACAGTACACTGAAATCAGCTTTTCAATTGCGCTCGACAGAGACACTTTTAAACCTTGTCTTTCCATTCAGAAAGAAACTGCTGAAAATCAAAAACTGGCTATGAGTTTGACAGGAAAAGAAAACGGTAAATTTATTTTTACCGTTTCTTTTGTACCTGCTGAACGCGGCCTTTATTTCTATTCCTTTGATTTAGGCGACAAAATCCACGGCATTTATAATGCGGGTAAAGGCGAAGGATATATTGCAGAAAGTGGTGAAGCATTCCAGCTTACTGTATATGACAAGGACTTTACCACACCTGAATGCGCCAAAGGTAAAATATTCTATCAGATTTTTCCTGACCGTTTTTATGAAGGCAAAAAGAAAAGCAAACTGAGTTTTATTGACCGTGTTTACCGCCCTGACAAAGAAGGCGAACCTTTCTTCTACCCTACAGAACTGCCTGACGGATATCTTAACAAGGACTACTACGGCGGTGACCTTCAGGGCATCCGTGAAAAGCTCGATTATCTTGTAGAACTTGGTGTTGGATATATCTATCTCAATCCAATTTTTGAAGCACATTCAAACCACAGATACAATACAGCTGACTATATGAAAATTGACCCTGAACTGGGCACTCTTGAAGATTTCCACAAGCTGTGCGAAGCGGCCCACGCCAAAGGTATCAGAATTATCCTTGATGGCGTTTTCAGCCATACAGGCAGCGACAGTATCTACTTTAACAAAGAAGGCAGATATGACAGTGTAGGCGCTTTTAACAGCGTTAACAGCCCTTACAGAAAATGGTATGAATTCTCCCCTCGTTTCCGCTGCGGATATCGTTCCTGGTGGGGATTTGACACTTTGCCTGAAGTAAATGAAAAGGATCCTTCCTATATAAAATTCATCTGTGGCAAAGGCGGTGTTATTGACTACTGGCTTTCACAAGGTGCCGACGGTTTCCGTCTTGATGTCGCGGATGAACTTCCTGACAGTTTTATTGACCAGATTCGTGTTGCTGTAAAAGCACACGGCGAGGACAAGCTTGTTGTAGGCGAAGTATGGGAAGATGCCACAAACAAATGGAGCTATGGTAAAAGAAGAAGATATCTTCTTGGCACAGGTCTTGACACAACAATGAACTATCCTTTCAGAGACTCCATACTCAAATTCCTCAGAGACGGCAGAGGATATGATTTTTGTGATGAAATTTTTACAATCTGTGAAAACTATCCGAAAGAGGCCCTGGATGTTGCGCTCAATAACCTGTCAACCCACGATACTCCAAGAGCTATGACAGCTATCTGCGGTGAAAACCCTTACGGTACTGACAGATACTGGCAGTCAAAACGCTATCTTACTGCCGACAAATATATGAAGGCACAGAAACTTATTGTCTGCGGTTATGCCCTTCTTTACGGCATGCCAGGTCTGCCTTGTATATATTATGGCGATGAAATCGGTATGCAGGGTTATCGTGACCCTTTCAACCGTGGTTACTTCGCCTGGTGGGCAATGGATGAATATATCCTTAAAAACATCAAGTCCATGTCAAAATTCCGCAACAATCATAAAGTGTTTGAAAAAGGCAGAATCCATTTTGTTTTTGCAACCGCTGACTGTGTTGTATTCACACGTTTTGACCGTGAACTTGACCAGGAAATACTTATAGGTGTAAACAAAGGAACTGTTCCTGTAAACTTTGATTATAATGGCGAACGCTATACCATAGCACCTATGAACTATATAATGGAAGAAATCAGATAATCAAAACAAAAAATCCTGTGTGGTATTCCACACAGGATTTAATTATTTTATAGATACTTAAACTGTTTTAGCAACTTTTTTCTTTTTGTTGAGAATCTGCCATGCACAGCAAAGTACAACAACCGCAATACCGATAATATCTGTAACTGCACCTGGAATAAGCATAAACAAACCGCCGAAGATAGCCATAAGTCTCTGGATAATATTCATATTGTCCATCATGTAACCCTCAAGACCACCTGCTACAGAGTAGAGACCCACAAGAGATGTTACAACGATAAGAGCAACATCGAATGCACCTGCATCAATGAACAGCATTGCTGGGTTCATTGCGAAGATATTATGTATATATATTATTATAATGAATCTATCCTTTAAAAATTTTTTCATAATTTTTTTAAATTTTTCAAAAAAACTCTTTACAAATTAAAATTTTATGCTATACTAAAAACAAGAATAATTCTTATTATTGTTTTGAAAGGAGATGGAAATGAATACAGTACATAAGCACAGCAAAAAGCGTGATACAATTTTGCAGGTTATCCGTTCAACAGACTGCCACCCAAGTGCCGAATGGATTTATAATCAGGTAAAACCTGTATATCCTGATATCAGCCTTGGCACTGTATATCGCAACCTTTCTCTTTTTGAACAGAATGGAGATATTATTACCGTGGCTACTGTTGAAGGTCAGAAAAGATATGACGCCACAACAAAACCACACACACATTTTATCTGTGAATGTTGCAGTGATGTAATTGACATTGAAACCAGTGATACAGACCGTGATTTATATAAAAAAATCAGTTCTGAACACGGTTTCGCTGTAAAGTCTCACAACCTTACATTCTATGGTATATGTGACAAATGCAAAAATTCAATGCATTAATTTAAACAACGACTATTAAAAATCATTTAGATTAACTTTTGGAGGATTTATTATGAAAAAGAAATTTGTTTGTTCCGTATGCGGTTATGTTCACGAAGGCGATTGCCCACCAGAATTCTGCCCAACATGTAAAGTTGGTCCTGAAAAATTCATTGAACAGTCCGGTCAGAGACAGTGGGCTGCAGAACATGTTGTTGGTGTAGCTGCAGGTGCTCCTGAAGATATCATTGCTGACCTCAGAGCAAACTTTGAAGGCGAATGTACAGAAGTTGGTATGTACCTTGCAATGGCAAGAGTTGCACATCGTGAAGGCTATCCTGAAATTGGTCTTTACTGGGAAAAAGCTGCTTGGGAAGAAGCTGAACATGCTTCCAAATTTGCAGAACTTCTTGGTGAAGTTGTAACAGACAGCACAAAGAAAAACCTTGAAATGCGTGTTGAAGCAGAATGCGGCGCAACTGCAGGTAAATTTGATCTTGCAAAACGCGCAAAAGAACTCAACCTTGATGCTATTCATGACACAGTGCATGAAATGGCTCGTGACGAAGCAAGACACGGCAAAGCATTTGAAGGTCTTCTCAACAGATACTTCGGCAACAAATAATTGCTTAAAACTACTTGATAAAAGAATGGGTAAATCAGACCTTTATTCAAAAATGTATTGAGAGAGTGGCAGTCTTTATCCCCTGCCCTCTGCTCAAAATCTATAAGGAGGATTACATATGAACAATAAAATCGCTGAATTGCTTAATGACCAGATAAACAAAGAACTGTACAGTGCATATCTCTATCTTGATATAGCTAACTACTATGACGAACTTGATCTTGACGGTTATGCAAACTACTATATGATTCAGGCACAGGAAGAACGCGACCACGCTCTTCTTTTCATGAAATATATGCAGATTAACGGCCTTAAGGTAACACTTAAAGCTATTGACAAGCCAGACAAAGTGTTTGACAGTGTGCTTGCTCCACTGGAAATTGCAGCTGAACACGAAAGATATGTAACAGACCTTATTAACAATATCTACCACGAAGCACAGCTTGACAGGGATTACCGAGCAATGAAGTTCCTTGACTGGTTTGTGGACGAACAGATGGAAGAAGAAGACAACGCTGATAAAATGATAAGCAAGTATAAACTGTTTGGCAGTGATCCTAAAGGGCTCTATCTGCTTGATCAGGAATATGCTGCAAGAATTTATTCAGCCCCAAGTCTTGTATTGGACTAATCCTGATTATCTCCCTTTATAAAATATCTCCCATAACAGGTGGCAGGCTTTTGGGCTTGCCACCTGTTTTATTTATCTGCTGTAATCAATAAATTTTTATAGAAATACATAATTATTTATGGTATTATTATTTAAAATATTTTAAAGAGAGGAAAACATTATGTATCAGTTTCTTGATTCCCTGATTTCTGACATAAGCAACATTATGTACAGCTATCTGCTTATAATTATGCTGCTTGCTGTTGGTATCTATTTCACCTTCCGTACTAAATTTGTACAGCTTAAGCTTCTTGGCGAATCCATCCGTGTAGTTACTGAAAAGAAGGATGACGGTTCCGTTTCTTCTTTCCAGGCTTTGATGTTTTCCACCGCAAGCCGTGTTGGCACAGGTAACATTGTAGGTGTTGCAAACGCAATTGCAATCGGCGGTTATGGTGCTGTTTTCTGGATGTGGATTATCGCAATCGTTGGCGGTGCTTCCGCATTTATTGAAAGTACACTCGCACAGATTTACAAAAAGCGCGACAAGGATGGCGGCAGCTACGGCGGTCCTGCTTACTACATTGAAGCTGCGCTTAAAAGCCGTTGGCTTGGTGTTGTTTTTGCAGTTGCTCTTATCGCAACATATGCCGGCGGTTTCAACATGCTTTGTTCCTACAACCTTGTTACTTCCCTCAGCGGTTACAGTTTCTACAACAGCAATATCCCAATGATTTGCGGTGCTATCCTGGCTGTTCTTGTTGGTTTCTGTATCTTTGGCGGTGGTAAACGTATACTTAAAGTTACAGGTGTTATGGTCCCTGTGATGGGTGTTGCATATATACTTATGGCTGTTGTTACAATGGTTCTCAACATAGGTATGCTTCCTGAAGTTTTCAAAAACATCTTTGTTGCAGCATTCGACTTTAAAGCTATCTTTGGCGGTTTTGCCGGTTCTGCTGTTATGCAGGGTATCAAACGCGGTCTCTATTCCAACGAAGCTGGTGTTGGTTCTGCACCAAACGCAGCTGCAGCTGCAGATGTTTCCCACCCTGTAAAACAGGGCCTTGTACAGATGCTCAGCGTATTTATCGTTACAATCCTTATCTGTACAGCTACAGCTATGATGTGTCTTTCCAGCGGTATTGTGCCATCCCCTGAACTCAGCGGTGCTCCATTTGTTCAGACTGCTCTTGCAACAAAATTTGGCGCATTCGGTCCTGTATTTATCACAGTTTCCCTGCTTCTGTTCGCTTTCACAACACTTATCGGCAACCTTTACTACTGCGAAGGCTGTATGAACTACATTGCAAAACGTCAGGTTGGCAAAACAGGAATGAGTATTTTCCGTATTGCCGCATGTCTTGTTGTTTTTGTTGGCGCAATGCTTGAATTTGGTTTTGTATGGAATCTTGCTGACGTACTTATGGGTATTATGGCAATTATCAACCTGCCTGTTATCGTTATTCTTTCAAAACCTGCCCTTAACTGTCTCAATGACTATATCAAACAGAGAAAAGAAGGCAAAAACCCTGTTTTCAAAGCTGCTGATATCGGCATTACAGATAAAACAGATTTCTGGAATTAACCTGAATATGGAAAAAGAGATGGTTTTGTGCCATCTCTTTTCTTTTTAATGTTATATATTCAAATGATTATTTAATATATTTATAAAACGCACCCCGTAAAAACGGAGTGCGTTAATTTTTTAAATATTTTATTTTGCAATATTTTTCGGTTTAAAGATAACTTCGTTTATAGAATAAACTGTAATAAATGCATCCGGGTCAATTTTGGTTACAAAGTTGATAAGCTGGAGATATTCGTTTTTATAAACAATTACCAGTACTTCTTTGTGAGTTTCGTTTGTATATGCCCCTTGGGCATCATAAACTGTGGCGCCACTGTGCATTTCGTGAAGAACAAAATCCAGAATTTCCTGATGTTTTTTGGAAATAATGCACACTTTCTTTTTAAGTGTGGAACCAAAGATAAAGTGGTCCAGCACTATACCGCTGAAATATGTGCCGATAACACTTAAAAATACTGTTTTTGTATCATAAACAAATGCGGAAGAAAGTGCAACTGCCATACCAATCATACCAACAGCTTTGCCGAAATCCATACGGAGATATTTGTTGAGAATTTTTGCAACTATATCAAGACCACCTGAAGAAGCATTGTGCACAAACAGAACTGCAAGGCTTACACCTGAAAGCACGCAGAAACCGATCACATCAAGAGTCTGGTCACCTGTTATGGATGTAAAATTTGGGAAAATTCGCTCAAAAGCCAACATTGCTGCAGGAACAAGCAGAGATGTATAAACCGTTTTTGCACCAAATTCTCTGCCAATTAGAATAAAACCGATAATCAGCAGAACAACATTCATTATCATTGTCAGGGTTGCAACAGAAAGTGGAATAAAATTTGCAATTATAATCGCAAGCCCTGAAACACTGCCAACCGAAACATTGCTTGGTACAAGGAAAAAGAATACCGATGCAGCTGCAGCTATAGTTGCAAATGTAATAATGATAAACTCTTTTAGTGCTTCTTTTGTTTTCATATTATAGACCTCTGATACACAATACTCTTTTGTATATTATAATTTATATTCAGCCAAAGTCAATTGATAAATTTTTTGTAAAAAAACAGTAACTGCACATATTATACGTGCAGTTACTTTGTTTGTTTATTTTGATGACTTTGGTTTTGGTTTGTACATCATTTCTTTAACATCATAAACTGTTACAAATGCATCAGGATCTTCTTTTGTGACAAAGTTTATAAGTTTCATATATTCTGTTTTGTCAACAATGGCATTGATTTCCATACGCATTGTGTCGGTATATGTGCCGTAAGCGTGATACTGTGTAGCACCGCTGTGAAGTTCGTACAGGATATAGTTCAAAATTTCATCGTGTTTTTGGGAAATTATGCATACGCGTTTTTTGATTGTTGTACCAAAAATAAAGTTATCCAGCACTTTGCCGCTGAAATATGTACCCATTACACTGAGCACTACTGTTTTAGAATCAGAAACCAATCCTGAAGAAAGTGCAACTGCCATTCCTGACATAGCCATTGCTTTGCCAAGATCCATACGGAGAAATTTGTTCATAAGCTTTGCAATAATATCAAGACCACCTGATGATGCGTTTCTTGTAAAAAGCATTGAGAGGCCGATACTTACAACCAGACAGTAGCCAATACCGTCAATTGCCTGATCCCCTGTAAGTGACTGATTGTTTGGAAATACCTTTTCAAACACACCAATAACAATTGGCAGCAAGATGGATGTATAAACTGTTTTTATACCAAAATCTTTGCCTACAAGCAGGAAGCTGATAACAAGCAATGCAACGTTCATTATCATTGTCAGCTGCGAAACAGTAAGTGGCACAAGATTGCTTAATACAATGGCAAGACCTGAAATGCTGCCAATTGACAACTTACTTGGCACGAGAAAGAAAAACACCGCGATGCCCACAATTACTGTAGCTATTGTTATAATAAAAAACTCTTTTATAATATCTTTTGTATTCATATAAACCTCTTGCTGTAATGTTAAATTCCGTTAATTATTATAATATTTCAAATCAATTATTTCAATAATGTATTGTATAGAAATTCTTTATTGCTGTATATATTTTTCTGAAAGTCAGGGTTGAACAGCTTTCCCCTATTTCTATAAAATATCCTTTTTAAAACTTAAAATTTTTGTTTAAAAATTGCATTGTTATAAAATTCGATAAGTGCTATTATATTATCTGCAATAAATTAATAAGGACTATGCAATATGGAAAAACTCAAAGAAACTTTAACACATCCAAATCTGCACATTGGTATGCGCAATATCAAAACTGCTTTGACCGCAACCCTTTGTGCTTTATTATATCTGCCTTTTGACCGCAACCCTACATTTGCCTGCATTGGTGCAGTATTCGGAATGGGTTACGATATGGACAACAGCAAACTTCACGGCGGCAACCGTCTGTTCGGCACTGCCTTTGGCGGTTTTATTGCAATGGCACTGTTCCGCATATATATCACATTCTTCCCTGACGGAAGAACTACCATATATATGTTGCCTCTGTTTTTTGTCGGTGTTGTTGTACTCATTCTTGTAAGCCAGAACCTCTGGCCAGGTGCTGTGCAGCCAGGCAGCGTTGTTCTGAGCATTATATTCTTCAACACTCCTGTTGAAACATATGTTTCCTACTCCCTCAACCGTATTTTTGACACAGGCGTTGGCGTTATAATCGCACTTCTTGTAAACTATTTCCTTCCAAGAGAACGACTTGTAAAATGGCTTGAAATCTGCCATCTGAGAAAAAAAGAAAACAGCGAAACAAAATAATAAACACTTTTATACAGTCTGCAATTGCTATGCAGACTGTATTTTTATATACCATCAAAATATTCCAGATAAAACAAAACAGCCGTCGGCACATTAAATGCCGGCGGCTGTAATTATTTTATATTGTATTCAGTCTGCTGTATTAAGCATTGTTTCTCTTCTGTTTTCTTGCTTCAATTTCAGCCCATTCTTTTGCTTCTTCAGCCATTGTTTCAGCTGCCTGTGCTGCTGCCTGTGCTGCTTCATCAGAACCAACCGCTGCAAGTTTGTTTGCACGACGATTAATAACATCTGCAGATTTTGGTTTGATATCACCTGCTGCTGTAAGAGCTTCTCTTGTCATGAGAGGACCAACAATTTCGTAGATAAGAACTGCGAAAAGTGTGATGTTACGGATAAGGCTGCCCTGTTCACCAAGCTGCATAGCTGTTGAACACATACCAAGTGCAACACCAGCCTGTGGGAACAATGTGATACCAAGATATTTGCAGATCTGTGGTGCACATTTTGTTGCTTTTGCGCTTACAAATGTACCGGAGTATTTACCGATGCAACGGAATACGATGTATACGAGACCGATTACAACAATAGCCCAGTCTGTAAATACGCTGAGTTCAAGTTCAGCACCACTGATTACAAAGAACAAAGCGAACAATGGGCTTGTCCATTTGTCTGCTGCTGCCATGAGGTCTTCAGAAAGGTCACATGTGTTACAGAACACTGTACCAAGCATCATACATACAAGAAGAGATGAGAAACCTACATGTACAGGACCTACATTGAATTTAATCATAGAAAGTGATACTGTAAGGAACACAAATGCAATTGTCATATTGAGACGGTTTGTGTTGGAATGGAACAGTTTTTCAATCTGTGTAAGGATCCAGCCCATAACAGCACCAAGGAGCAGTGAAAGAATAATTTCTACCATTGGATTTACAATAATGGAAATGAAATCAACTGTACCGCTTACAAGTGTTTTTGCAATACCAAAACATACTGCAAATACAATAAGACCAACAGCATCATCCAATGCTACGATTGGAAGAAGAAGGTCTGTAAGAGGACCTTTAGCTTTATACTGTTTTACAACCATCAATGTAGCTGCAGGAGCTGTAGCTGTTGCGATAGCACCAAGTACGATAAGCTGTGGGAGTGTGAGTTTGTCAGGCATCATAAAATGAAGTGCAAGCAACGCAAGGTCAACACAGAGTGTAGCTGCCAAAGCCTGAAAAATACCGATAGCAAAAGCCTGTTTACCAATTTTTTTAAGGTCTTCAACACGGAATTCGTTACCGATTGAAAATGCAATAAAGCCGAGTGCAACCTGTGAAATAAGGTTAAGTGTTTCAACTTCGTGCATTGTTGTGAAGCCAAGACCCTGAATACCAAGTGCACCAAGGCAGTATGGACCGATGAGTACACCTGCAATGAGGTATGCTGTTACGTCAGGAAGTTTAAGTTTAGAAAATGCTCTGGTCATAAGGAGGCCAGCAAGTAAAGCGATTGATACATTTAACAAAATGCTGCTCATAATAATCTCCTAGATGATATATATATTATTTTTTTATATTAAATTGGATTAAAGCAAGTTGTATTCTAAGTTTTCCAGTGATAAAGTATACTCTTAAAACAATTATAATTCAAGGACATTTTTTGACAAATTTAACATATACGACCGTATATTTTTGTATATAATGACGAACAGGGCATTACAACTGTAATGCCCTGTTTTTTAATATATATTTTATAAAAATGGATTCTATGATATAAAACAAATTATATACAATCAGCCTAAAGGTTAAAAGCTGTTATTATGCAGATTTTATGCTGCCTCTGCACAGTTACCGCGCACAACAGAAAGAGTACGTCTTTTTGCATTCTGCATTGCTTTGCGTTTTGCCATAGCCTGCTGTTTTCTGAGCAGAGTTTCAACCTTGAAAAAGCACATTGTGAGATATGCACAACCGTATGCTGCTGCAAGTGCAACCACTGTCTGAATTGAGATACCATCTATAGCAAAAAGGCACATAAATGTAAAGAATGCTGCCAATATTGTCAAACTGTTTACCAATGTTATTTTATTCTGTCTTTTCATAACAATCACCCCAACAACCATTACAACTATCGGTTGTTCCTTTGTCTAAATAATATCACAACCACCAGTTGTTGTCAATACTTTTGGTTGTATTTTTTTAAATTTTACTACTTTTAGTTGTTTACAAATATAAATTTATGTTGTATAATATATAACAAATAACAACTATAGGTGGTGAATGTATGTTCGGCCAGCAAATTAAAAAACTTAGAAAAGAAAATAAGATGAGTCAGGCAGAACTTGCAAAGCAGTTAAAGGTTACTCAGCAGGCTATCGGTAAGTGGGAAACAGGCAAAAGCACGCCTGATACCGATACACTTTCAAAACTTGCAGAAATTTTCAAGACAAGTGTTGATTTCCTTTTAGGCAGAGAGACTCCTTCCATTGCAGATATCTTCCCTTTCCAGGTAGAATACGAAGAAGAAGGTTATGGTATTCCTGTTATAGGCACAGTACGTGCAGGTTACAACTCTTTGGCATACAACGATGATTATGGATATGAATATGCAAATGTGAGAAATCCTGATGAATATTTTTATCTTATCGTTAAAGGCGACAGTATGGAACCTCGCATCAAGGACGGCGACCTTGCACTTGTTCACAAACAGCCTACACTCAATGATGGTGATCTGGGTGTTATTGTCTACGGAGACAATGAAGGAACTTTGAAAAAATTCAGCCGTCGTGGCAACACAATCATTCTCTCCCCTTTCAATCCTGATTATGAACCTAAAATTATCAGCGGCGAAGACCTGAACAATGTTTATATTGCAGGTAAGGTTGTTGAAACAAAAACCAAGTGGTAAATTTATAAAATCCAACAATTAAATTTCAAACACAATAAAAAATAACCCGTCAGAATTTTCTGACGGGTTATTTTTTTTAACCTATATATTTTATATAAATCTGACAAGGGTTCCATTCGTCCCACAAAGACGGGAAACACTCAAATTCTCTGAATCCCAATGTTTCATAGAAACTGTTGGTGATATCATAGTTTTCATACCTGCCTTTCTGAACGGTTTTAACCTGTGCAAACTCATATCCGTTAACCTTTGCATATTCTTCAAAAGCATTCCACAAAGATTTTCCTATTCCCTGCCTGTGATACTCTTTAAGAACACCCATAACATAAATTTCGGCAGTTGAGTTTGATGTTTCGTTCAGAACAATAAAACCGACCGCTTTATTGTCGTTATAAAACACCCAAAAAGGTTTATTGGCCGAGTTTTCAATATACATCCTTGTACTGTCTGGCAGTCCGAACCATTCAGGCAGATTATAAAGAATTTCTGCTGCTATTTCTGATTTCAATTCCTGGTCTGTTATAAACTTTACCATATTTCCTCTTGTCACATCATAATTTCGCATGCTATGGCGTTTTCCATAAGAAAGCCTTTTGGTGTCAGTGAAACCGTATTGTTGTCAAAGGTTATGTACCCTTGTTTTTGGAGCATTTCCAGCTTTCTGAGCTGTAAAGAAGAAAGTTCCTTTTCCCATTTTTCTTTCAGTTCCGCAAGATTCAATCCACTTTTAAGTCGAAGGGAAAGCATAATATATTCATCCACATCTACTTCTCCGTCTGCTATTGTCTGCGGATTTTCCATAAATGCTTTTATATCTCTTGGGTAATAAAACCGTTCACCTTCAAAACAGCTGTGGGCAGACGGACCAATGCCGATATAATTTTCAAGTTTCCAGTAGATATTGTTATGCCGAGACTGACAACCATCCTTGGCAAAATTGGAAATTTCATACTGCTTATAACCCATACTTTCGATTTTTTTGCATGCGTAGAGATAAAAATCGCTCATCTTGTCTTCATCCGGCAGATTTTGCGGTGTATTTTTTGCAAAAGGTGTTCCCTGTTCGATTTTAAGCATATATGCAGAAATATGTGTTGCACCAAGCTGTGAAAGCAGTTCCACTGTATCGTCAAGTTCCTTTTCTGTATACTCCGGCAGGCCAATCATAACATCACCGCTGATGTTGGCAAACCCCGCTTTTTTTGCGTTTTCAAAAGCTTCTTTTACCTTTTGATTGGAATGTATGCGGCCTAAAGTTTCAAGGCTTTGCTGATTTGCGGTCTGTACACCAAAGGAAAGACGATTTACCCCTGCATTTCGGTATCCCTGCAATTTTTCAAGTGTAACTGTTTCCGGATTGGCTTCAATGGTTATTTCGGCATCCGGGATTATCTCAATACAATTCAGAATATTTTCCACCTGATATGGTGCAAGCAGACTAGGAGTTCCGCCACCAAAATAAACAGTTTTCCACTGTACATCCGGGTACTTTTTTATCTCTTTTATTACAGCATCCACATATTTATCGCTTACTGTATCTCCCCCGCCTATTGAATAAAAATCGCAGTAGTTGCATTTTTTTACACAGAACGGGATATGTATATATAAACCTGATGTCATTTTGTTCTCCATTATATAG
>JAZOTI010000030.1:0-3486 GCA_045657565.1 Oscillospiraceae bacterium
GTTGTGGTAAGGGTCCTGACCCAAAATTACCACCTTTGTGTTTTTAAAGCTTGTTGCCTTGAGAGCATTGAATATATCGTACATGTTGGGATAAACAATCTGTGTGGAATATTCCTTTTTGAGGAATTCACGGATTGCAAGATAATAAGGCTTGTCAAATTCGCCTTTCAAAACTTCATCCCAGTCGTTGCCTAAATTAACCATAAAATCACCATTTAAAATTATATACAATTAAAAATTTTTCATCGGAAATTATTTTATTTTTCCATTGCAGAGCAGATGACATTGCACATATTTCCCAGAATGTCTGCCGAAGCATTTTCATCCATTGAAATGCAGTATGTGTACTCCCCGTCAAACCACAGGCAGATGCCCTGTCCGTCATCATTTGTGCTTATTCTGCAAAGTATATCAGTGCCTTCCGTCTGCTGTGTCCAGCTGTAATACATTCCGGAAATATCGGTCAGTTCTTCCGCTTTCTGCATACGGAAAATATAATTGTTGCCATCAGTATATTTAAAACCAATCTGATAAAGAGGGGCTTCAAAATTGTATCTGAACACCGAAAGTTCTGCGAAAATTTCTGTTGGCAAGGTGATGTTTACACCTGCATCATCCGCAATTTCCTGCAATGTGTACGCCTGCATAGGGTTTACAACACCAAGTCCGGCGGAATCCCCTTCACTTTCCGTGGCAGCTGCGCCACAGGCAGTCAATGACACCGCAAACATAAAAGCCATAAAAAAAGCCGACATTTTCCCAAACATAAAATCACCATCTTTGTTTTTGTTGTAATTATATTATCATTATTCCTTTTTCAGTTCAAGCTTATCTCTATACGACAAAACAGCAGAACACATTATATGTTCTGCTGTTTTTATTTTGTTATTATTCTTTAACTTCTTCAGCAACTGCCTTTTTTCTTGTTCTTTTTGGTTTTTCTGTCACAACTGTTTCTGCTGCAGCTTCTTCAGTCACAGCTTTCTTTCTTGTTGTTCTTTTCTTTGGCGCTGCTTCTTCAGTTACTTCTGCAGTTTCAGCCTTTTTTCTTGTTCTTTTTGGCTTTTCTGCCACAACTGTTTCTGTTGCAGCTTCTTCGGTCACAGCTTTCTTTCTTGTTGTTCTTTTCTTTGGTGCTGCTTCTTCAGCTACCTCAGCAGTTTCAGCTTTTTTTCTTGTTCTTTTTGGTTTTTCAGCAGTTTCAGCTGCAGTTTTCTTTGCCGCTGTTTTTCTTGTTGTCTTCTTTTTTGCAGGTGCTTCTTCCTTTAAAACAATAGCTGTACGTGCAGGGATATAAAGTTCAACATAATACTGACCGTCAAATTCTTTTACAGGATATGTAATATGTTCAACGAGATTGTTGCCGCCGTATTTTTCATCATCACTGCAGAGTGCAACTGTGTAATCAGCTTTGTTTGGTACAGGCACAAGCACATTTGTCAGTGACTGTGAATGATTGAAGTTGAACGCAAACAACAGACCATTGCGGTAGAACACGATTGTCTGTTCAGGGTCTTTGCTGAGGCAAAGATGTGCCATTCTCTGGTCAAAGATGCGTTTTTCTTTGGTCAGCTTAATCATATCCTTGTCAAAGTCCCCAAGCCAGGAGTATTTAAGCATATCATTGTGGTACAGACTCCACTGACGACGGCAGTAATGGAAGCTCCAGCCGTTGCCTTCACGTGGGAAGTCAATCCATTCAGGATGACCGAACTCGTTACCCATAAAGTTGAGATATGCTTCGCCACCACCTGCAAGTGTGAACAAACGAATCATTTTGTGCAGTGCAATTGCGCGGTCGATAACAGGGTTATGACAATCCTTGTTCATATCTGTATACATATTTGCGCCTGCAAGTCGGAAAATCATTGTCTGGTCGCCAACAAGTGCCTGGTCGTGACTTTCAACATAAGCCACTGTGCCTTCACCCGGACGTCTCAGACACATATCGCCCCACATACCGCCGATATGCCAGTGTTCGTCCTGTTTTTCTTTTACTGTACGCACCCACATATCAGGCAGACCCATAGCAAGACGGTAGTCAAAACCGATGCCGCCATCTTCAATTGGCAGACACATGCCAGGCATACCGGACATATCTTCTGCAATGCAGATAGCTTTTGGATTTATCTGATGAATCAATTCTGTAGCAAGCTGAAGATATGTAACAGCCTCCACGTGTGTATTCAGTGAGAAGTATTTGCTGTTATTGTCAAATGCTGTTCCAAGACCATGGTCGTGGTAGAGCATTGATGTTACGCCGTCAAAACGGAAACCGTCAAAGTGATATTCTGTCATCCAGAATTTAAGGTTGGAAAGCAGGAAATGAATTACTTCGTCCTTGCCGTAGTTAAAGCATTTTGTGCCCCAAGCAGGATGGTTGCCCTTGTCCCCTGAGTGGAAGAACTGCCATTCTGTGCCATCAAACATATTGATGCCTTCCGCTGTGTTTTTAACAGCGTGGGAATGCACAACATCAAGCAACACACGGATACCCATTTCATGTGCTTTGTTTACCAGATATTTCAGATCTTCAGGTCTGCCGAACCAGCTGGATGCAGCATAGAAGCTGGATACCTGATAACCAAAACTGCCATAGTATGGGTGTTCCATAATAGCCATAAGCTGAATGGTGTTGTAGCCGCATTCCTTAACCCAAGGCAGAACATTGTCTGCAAATTCACGGTAGGAGCCAACCTTGCCTTCTTCCTGAGACATACCAATGTGTGCTTCGTATATGTAAAGAGAATCTTCCCCTTCAAAACCTGCATCAGTCCACTCAAAAACTTTTCTGTCATCAACCACTTCCGCAGTCCAAACAATAGTCTGTGGGTCCTGCACAACTCTTCTTGCATAAAGCGGAATATGTTCTGTGCGGGTCATATTTGCATCAACGATAGTTTTAACCTTACAGCCGTCCCACAGTTTATCTTCACCCAGCCAGAGTTCCCATACACCGTTTTCAAGTCTTGTCATAGGATATTCTGTCCAGTTCCAGTTGTTGAACTCGCCTGTCAGATAAAGCTGATATGCATTTGGCGCCCATTCGCGGTAAACCCAGCCGCCGTCTGTGTGATGTATACCAAAATAATCGTGAGCATTGGCAAATTCGTCAAGTGTCATTTTATCGCCCACAAGTCGCCATTTTGTATCGTGATAAAGATGCATACGCAGGTCAATATCACCTGCAAAATCTGCAAGCTGAGGGTTCAGTTCCAAAATTTTATACATTGTACCATCTCCTGATTAATTTCAAATTTATTTCATTTGTTTTATTATAACATCTTTTATCACAAAAAGGAAACTGTTCTGCTTATTTTTACAGGATTATACATATTTTGATTCAATTCCATCTGCCAATTTATCCTTTTTTATAATTTACAGGAATTTTGCGCAAACAAAAATCACAGCAGAAAGTTTTCCGCTGTGATTTTATCGCATACTTTTAATCGAACATATCCTTGATTTTCTTAAAGAAACCTTTTC
>JAZOTI010000031.1:0-2515 GCA_045657565.1 Oscillospiraceae bacterium
AGTTAAAAAAGTTCAGAGCCAGCTTTTACATAAAAACGGTCAGGAACCTTCCGTAGAAGATTTGGCTGAAGAACTTGACATGCCACAGGAAAAAGTTCGCGAAATTCTCAAAGTTGCACAGGAACCAATCAGCCTTGAAAGCCCAATCGGTGAAGAAGAAGACAGCCACCTTGGCGACTTTATTCCAGACAGCGATGCACCAATTCCGGAAGAAGCAGCAACACACGCACTTCTTAAAGAACAGCTTGGCGAAGTTCTTGCAACTCTTACACCAAGAGAAGCAAAAGTTCTTTCTCTCCGTTTCGGTATCGAAGACGGTCGTCCAAGAACATTGGAAGAAGTTGGTAAAGAATTCAATGTTACAAGAGAACGTATCAGACAGATTGAAGCAAAAGCTTTGCGCAAACTCCGTCATCCAAGCAGAAACAAAAAACTCA
Source organism: Oscillospiraceae bacterium (assembly GCA_045657565.1). Taxonomy (GTDB): domain Bacteria; phylum Bacillota; class Clostridia; order Oscillospirales; family Ruminococcaceae; genus RGIG3102. The sequence continues at coordinate 438 of JAZOTI010000031.1, forward strand.
AGGATTTCCTTGACTAATTGATACAGGTAATAAAACGACACATCGGAAAGAAAAACGCTTTCCGGTGTGTCATACCATTTATATTGGTGAATTATGGAAAATAAAACAAACAACAGAGTTAAAATTCTCAATGCTGCATGGAAATTGTTTGCGGAAAAAGGTTATGAAGAAACAACAGTAGATGAAATTATTGAAGCAACACAGACTTCCAAAGGTACTTTCTATCATTACTTTAAAAGCAAAGATGACCTTCTCAGCCTGTTTTCCTACATATTTGATGAACGTTACGAGGAACTTTCCAAAAAGCTGGATGTGGATATGAACAGCTTTGACAAACTTATAGTACTGTGTGATGAGTGTTTTTCCACCATTGAAAACGACTATTCGCTGGATTTGGTAGCAAGAATGTATTCCTCACATCTGTCATCAAAAAATTCAAAACATCTGCTGGATAAAAACCGTATCTACTATAAGCTTTTGCGAAATGTTATTACTGAGGGACAGCAAAGGGGACATATCCGCGATGACCTGTCACCTGCGGAAATCATTAAGGCATATACAATTGCAGAACGAGGGCTTATCTATGACTGGTGCGTATGCAATGGTGAATATTCTCTCAGGGATTACGGCTGCAGAATGATGAAGTTCTATCTTAATGGAATAAAGGAAATTTTATGAAAAGAATAAAAAATGGTCTTGTAAATACAAGGCCATTTTTGTTTTTGGTATATATGTATTTATAAAAAAAGAAAAGCCGCTCATATGAGCGGCTTTCCCTTTTAAAAGGATTATTATGTAAATTAGAAGTTGTGTGACTAATTACTTAATTAAAATTCCTGTTCTGTTCTGTTGATGATTTCATCCTGAAGTGGTCTGTCAAGGTTTCTGAAGTAGTCAGAGTAACCAGCAACACGAACGATAAGGTCTTTGTATTCTTCTGGATGCTGCTGTGCATCGATAAGAAGTTCTTTGTTAACAACGTTGAACTGTACATGGTGACCGTCCATGTTGAAGTATGTTCTGATGTAGTTAGCAAGCTGATCGAGACCTTCTTCACCAGCAACTGTTTCTGGGAGGAATTTCTGGTTGAGCAATGTACCGCCAGTTTTGAGGTGGTCCATCTTAGCACAGGATTTGATAACTGCTGTTGGGCCGTTAACGTCAGCGCCTTTTTCTGGGGAGATACCTTCAGAAACTGGTTTGTGTGCAAGACGGCCGTTTGCAGAAGCGATCATAACATCACCGAAGTAAACGTGACATGTTGTTGGAAGCATGTCAACACGGTATGTACCGCCGTTAGGGTTTGGTCTGTCTGTAATTTCTTCCTGATAGAGGTAGAATGCTTTTTTCATGAGGTCATCAGCATAGTCGTCGTCGTTACCATATTTTGGTGTATGGTTTGTAACGAGGTTATGGATGTCTTCGTGGCCAACAAAGTTGTCTTTCAATGCCTGGAGAAGTTCAGCCATTGTGAATTTTTTGTGGTCATATACGTTGTATTTAACAGCAGCAAGACAGTCGGAGATTGTACCGATACCAACACCCTGGATGTATGTTGTATTGTAACGTGCACCACCTGCGTTGTAGTCTTTACCTTTTGCGATACAGTCGTCTGTAACAACAGAAAGGAATGGAGCTGGCATGTATTTAGCAAAGATCTGAAGAATTGTGTTGGAACCTTTAACTTTGATGTCAGCAAAATGTTTAACCTGTTTTGCATAAGCATCCCAGAGTTCTTCAAATGTTTCGAAGTCTTCTGCGTTACCTGTCTGGAGACCAAGCTGTTTGCCAGTTCTCATATCAACACCGTTGAAGAGTGTGAGTTCGAAGATTTTTGGAAGGTTGAAGTAACCCTGAAGTGTGTAGGATTCTGTACCGAAAGCACCTGTTTCAACACAACCGGAGCAACCGCCGTTACGAGCGTCTTCGATGGATTTACCAGCGTTGAGCAATTCCTGGATGATAGCTTCTGTGTTGTAGAATGCTGGCTGACCCCAACCCTGACGAGCAATTTCACAAGCACGTTTCAAGAATTTCTGTGGGTTTTTGCGGGAAATCTGAACGTTGGAGTTTGGCTG
>JAZOTI010000032.1:0-14289 GCA_045657565.1 Oscillospiraceae bacterium
CCGCGTGGTACGCTTCCGCCTGCATCTTCCGGGCGGCCTCCACGGGCGAGAGGGTCTGATCCGGATAAATGGGGGCGCCGATGTTCAGATCCACCGCCGGCACCTTGGTAAAGAGCTTCGTGATGCCCTTCCGCTCCCGGATGTTTGCTCTTGCTTCGTAGTTATTTGGGGCTGCGATAACGCGTGGGCCTTCATGTACCATTGTGAGCAAAAGTGCTTCGATAACTCTGTCTGTAACTTCAACTTCTTTTGTAGTTGTGAGGTAGCGTTCGTACAGATGAGCCATAATATCTGTGATACCACAGGCTGTCTGATAAGGTGAAAGAGTCTGTGTGAGTGCAGGGTTAAGGATACTGAATTTTGGACGGATTGCGTCGCCGTCAGCACCGCGTTTGAGCATACCGTTTTCGTTTGTGATAACAGAAGAACAGCTGCCTTCACTGCCTGCTGCAGAAATTGTAAGCACTGTGCCTACAGGAAGTGCTTCTTCGATCCATTTGCCACAGTAAAAATCCCAGAAATCGCCGTCATAAACAGCGCCTGCTGCAATTGCTTTTGCAGAGTCAATTGCACTGCCGCCACCAACAGCAAGCACAAAGTCAACGTTTTCTTTTTTGCACAGGTCAATGCCTTCGTATACAAGGCCGCTTCTTGGGTTTGGCTGTGCACCACCGAGAAGTACATATTCAATGCCTTCTTTTTCAAGGGAAGTTTTTACTCTGTCAAGGAGACCTGAACGCACAACGCTGCCGCCGCCGTAGTGGATAAGAACCTTTGAACCGCCGAAACGTTTTACGAGGTTGCCTGCATCATTTTCTGTATCTTTGCCGAATGCAAAGTAGGTTGGTGAATAGAAAGAAAAATTATTCATACATAACTCCGTTCTTGATAAAAAAATAAAATATATCGATACCATAATTATATTGTTATGGTGGTTTTGTGTCAATTGAAAAGAATAAGGAATGCTGTATATTGGAAACAGATGACTAAAGAAATATAATTATAAAACACCTTATGGTTGAGTGAATTTTTAAACTGTGGTTGACCAGAACAAAAAACTGAACCGACAGATTGTTCGGATACGGAATAAACTGCTGTATCATAAAGTCACAAGAAACCGAAAGGTATCTCATCGTGGTGGAAATATTGGCCAGAGATGCTGTGAAAATTAGAATGTAAAAATAAAAAACGGATGCAAAAGAAAATGCATCCGTTTTTGCTTTGTGTTATTTTTTCGCAGGGAACATACCCATAAGAACAGGGAAATGTTCGCTGATATATTTGTGTGCTTTTACGCCAAGCCATACAAAGATGATGGTAATTATAAGGCACTGACCCTGGGTTTCGGTGGAAAGACTAAGTCCAAGAACATGTGCGGTGTTGTAAACAAGGCGGTCAATAGGTAGCTGCATACAGCAGATTATAAGGCTGGCCTTGCCCACAGCCTGCAAGGCTTTGTTGTCCTGCAGGAATATGGAGATAATGGAGAACAGATATATTCCCACAAAAGCGTAGAAACAGCCAAGAAGCACCATAACAATGTATACACTTGGAATGCCCACGAGATCGGTGAAAAAGGTGTAGCCTTTCTGATGCAGGATATAGGAAAGTCCTGCGCAGATTACAAACAAACCTGACGGCCATATTTTTTTGAAGATAAGCTTTGGATTTTTGGAAAAACCATTGAGCATATCAGCAAAAAAGTCGCCTGCGCCGTAGTAGATAAGATATTTTACAGCGTTGTCGATGCCCCAAGGAAGAACATTGCCTTCGCTGAATATACGGAAAACAAACGATGCCAAAACACAGATTGCCATTCTCAGCCATTTGTTTTTGATAAAACGGAGAAGCACCTGATAGTAAAGTCCCACCATATAAAGACAAGGCAGGAACCAGAGGGTGATTGCAAAATGTTTAAGTCTGTATCCGTAAACAAGCTGAAAGGCAAGGTTGCCAAGATCGCCGATTTCGCTGCTGTCCACAAGGAGTTTTACCACCATTGCAATAACACCAAATATAAAATAAGGCACCATAAGTCTCTTGAAACGAACAACGGCATAATCTTTTAAAGATTTGTCTTTGTTGCGGGAAGCTGTTACGCCTGCTGCAAAAAAGAAGGCGTGAACCATAAATGAAAAGACATAGGTTGCAAATCTGCTGGAACTGTTCAGATGTGCAAACAGTATAAAATATATGGAAAAGGCTTTGAAAACATCAAGCCAGTTGTATCTTTCGTTTTGAACTGCCAAAACAAAAACCTCCTGTGAAAAATAGGATTATAAACTGTTATTTTGCTTTTGGTATTCCAAGAATAACAGGATAGTTTGCCGAGATGTATTTTGCTGCTTTCATACTGCAGAAGATGCAGACAGCAACAAACATAAGACACTGTCCCGGATAGGTTACGGTGATTTCAAGACCAAGCATGCTTGCTGAGGTACATACGAAGCGGTTTACAGGAAGTTCCAGACAACAGATTGCAAGGCTGTTTCTGCCCACATTCTGCAGCAGTTTTATATTCTGAAGAATTACAGATGATATGCTGAGAAGATAAATGTTTACAAGTGCATAAACTGCACCGATAACTACCTGAACCATATAGCCTGAGTTTATGCCTATGCGTTCAATAAGATATGCATTGCCGTAATGATACTGGAAATAAACAAGCACAAGACAGAGAGCAAAAAGCAATGCGGGCCATTTCTTTTTAACGATAAGTGAAGGTTTTGTGGAAAGACTGTTGAAGAAATCCCCAAAAGCATCGCCTGCAGCATAGTAGAACAAAAATCTTACGGCATTGTCAATTCCCCAAGGGAGAATGTTGCCTTCGCTGAAACATCTGAAAACAAAGGAGATAACAGCGGCAATGGCAAGACGTGCCCATTTGTTTTTCACAAACTTCATTATAGCCTGATAGTATATGCCCATAACAAACAGACAGGGCAGGAACCACAGAGTTATGGCGAAGGTGTTGAGACGATAAGCATACAGAAGTTGTTTTGCCATATCAGTGATGGAAAAACCGGTATGTGTATCCATAAGGAAAATCACAAGTATTGCAAAGGCACCAAAGGAAAAATATGGAACCATAAGTCTTGCAAAACGTTTTTTGATATATTCTCCCATAGGTTTGTCCGCACTGCGTGCAGCGGTTACCCCTGAAGCAAAAAAGAATGCATGTACCATAAAGGTAAAGAAAAAGGACGAAAGCCTGTGGTTGCCTATATGGGAGTAGAGAATATAAAATATTGAAAAAGCTTTGAAAACATCAAGCCAGTTGTATCTTAATTTTGAGGATGACAAGACAATCCCTCCTGATTTTAGGTTAAATTTAATTTTATCATAATGGATGTATTAAATCAAATACAATGCATAATAAAAGGCACAAACTTCAAAATGAGTTTGTGCCTTTAACATATATGTAATATATTTAACGGATAACAGCAGCGGTAATGCTGATTTCAACCAGAAAAGCAGGGTTTGCAAGTTCTGCTTCCACGCAAAGACGTGCAGGCTCGTTGTCCTGGCTAACCCAGGCGTCCCATACACTGTTCATATCCTTGAACAGATTTATATCCTTGAGATAAATCTGTGCGGAAAGGATATGATGTTTGTCGCTGCCATATCTTTCAAGAATTGCTTCTGTTTTTTCCAGTATTTCTTTTGTCTGCTGTTTTACATCAGCAGCAGGGTTGGAGCAAAGCTGCCCGGTGAGATATAAAACACCGTTGTGCTCCACAACATTGGAATATCGTCCGTTGCTTTCAAAGCGTCTGATAGCCATTATAACCTCCGTGGTGATATGTTAGTGTGCATTGTCTTTCAGGTCAAAAGCTATATATTCTTCCTTTTTTTCGGAAAGATAAAGGCTTGCAATGGCACCAAATGCCAGAAAAGCCACAGCAACTTTTACTAAAAAGCCAATAAATTTCATTTTTTTTGCCTCCGTTTCAAATCAGTAATTCAGCACTACGAATTGCTCCATACAATCAGCTTTTTCGGTGATGATGTTGACAGGGTCAGGAAAAAGGCTGCCGTGGTCTTCTTTTTCAGGGAAAATTTTGTAGAAATTCATAAGAATAATACTTTTTTCCTTGAGGAAGGTGCTGAAATATCGGTTTATAAAATTTTCTGACAAGGTGATTTCGCCGCACCAGTAAAAACCCTGCTGGTCATTGGATGTAAATGAGCGGAACTCGATGCCTTCCCTGCAGACGGGTTCTGCAGCTTTATCTTTTACGGCAAACACATTGTCTATGCCGTCGATGCCGAACTGAATATGGATATAATCCGTTGTTTGTTCAGGGTTAAGATTGAAGCATAACTGAAGGTCCTGTGTGCCTGAGGCTTCCTTGTCAAAGCAGTAGGTGCAGAGTTTAAGTTTACCACCGTGCACATACTGTTTGAGATAACAGAAAACCATACAGTTTTCTTTATCGGTGTAATAGTTTGTTATTTTAAAGGCACTTTGTGCGTCCCATTCGATTTTTTTGTCAGAAGAATAGATGATTTTCTGCAATTTTTTGCCTCCGCATATCTCGTGCTGAATAATGAGATAAATTCTTATATATAGTATACCACATAATTTTTAAAAACCATAGAGAAAATTTATTTTTAACAAATTTTTAACAGCTTTAAGTGCATTTTTGTGGCATATTATCAAATATGGCAAAAAAAGGTTATAAAGGAAGTATATTATAAGTGCAAAAATGACAAAAAGGGGTATAGAGTATTGAATTTTCTTAACAGAAATGTTACAATTGGAAATTGAAATAATAGGCTTTAATTTTAAATTGAAATTATAAAAGCTTTGAATGGAGGATTCTATAGTGGCAGTATTTAAAAAACTGGTTCGCAGTGCTTGTGGCGCACATGTTCCACACAACAAAAACACTGAGAACTTAGAAACTGTAAAAATGCCGGTTCCTGCTAAAGTTTACATCCCTATGAGTCAGCACATTGGCGCTCCTGCTAAAGTTGTTGTAAAAAAAGGCGATGCAGTTAAAGTAGGTACAGTTGTTGGTGAAGCAGGCGGCTTTATTTCCGCACCAATTCACTCTTCAGTTTCCGGTAAAGTTGTTGCAGTTGAAGAAACATTGTTCTCTAACGGACAAAAAGTACAGACTGTTGTTATCGAAACAGACGGTGAACAGACAGTTTGTGATTGCGTAAAAGCTCCAGAAGTTACAGACCATGCTAGCTTCGTAGCAGCAATCAAAGCTTCCGGTCTTGTAGGTCTTGGTGGTGCAGGTTTCCCAACAGGTGTTAAACTTGACCCACAGAACCTCAGCGAAGTTAACACACTCTGCATCAATGCAGCAGAATGTGAACCATTTATCACAGCAGACTACCGCGAAATGATGGAATGCGGCGAAGATGTTGTTGAAGGTGCACAGCTTGTTAAAAAATACCTTGATCTTTCCAAAGTAATCATCGGTATTGAAAAGAACAAACCAGCTGCAATTGCAAAAATGAAAGAACTCTGCAAAGGTCTTGAAGGCTTCACAGTATGTGAACTTCCAAGCGTTTACCCACAGGGTGCAGAAAAAACATTGATCGAATCTGCAACAGGTCTTGAAGTACCACAGGGTGCTCTTCCAAGTGCTGTAGGCTGCATTGTTATGAACGTTGCATCCGTAGGTTTCGTTGCAAGATACATCAAAACAGGTATGCCTCTCGTAACAAAACGTCTCACAGTTGACGGTGATGCAGTGGCAGAACCTAAAAACGTTGAAGTAGTTATCGGTACTCCTACAAAAGAAGTTATCGAATTCTGCGGCGGTTACAAAACAGAACCAGGTAAAATCATCTCCGGCGGTCCAATGATGGGTGCTGCTGTTATGAATGATGAACTCCCTGTTATGAAACAGAACAATGCAATTCTCGTATTCGGCAAAGAAGCTGCAAAACTTCCTAAAGCAAGCGCATGTATCCGCTGCGGCAGATGTGTTGAAGCTTGCCCAATGGGTCTTTCCCCAGTTGAAATTGCATTGGCACTCAACAGCAAAGATGCTGAAGAAATTAAAGCTCTCTCCGTTGACCTTTGTATGGCTTGCGGCAGCTGCTCATTTGTATGTCCAGCAAAACGCCCAGTTGCACAGACAATGGCTGAAGCAAAAGATTTTGTAAGAAAGGCGGCAAAATAATATGAAATTGTTAGTATCATCCGCACCTCATATTACAAGTAAAGATTCAAGCCGCTCTATTATGCTTGATGTTATCATTGCTATGATTCCAGCAATTATCGCTTCCGGCGTTATCTTCGGTCTCAGAGCAGTGCTCCTTACAGCTGTAACAGCTGCTGCTTGTGTTGTTTTTGAATTCCTCTGGAATAAAGCGCTCAAAAAAGAACAGACAATCGGCGACTTGTCCGCTGTAGTTACAGGTATTCTCCTGGCATTCAACATGCCTTCCACAATGCCATTCTGGATGGCAATTGTTGGTGCAGCATTTGCAATCATCATGGTTAAACAGCTCTTCGGTGGTATCGGTTACAACTTTGCTAACCCAGCTATCACAGCTCGTATCATTCTTGCAACTTCCTTTGCAGGTTCCATGACAAGCTTTGTTCACCCAACACAGTCTATTGATGCTATCGCAGCAGCAACACCACTTGCAGCTAACGCAGCAGGCGCATTTGCTGAAGGCGCACCATACATGACAATGTTCCTTGGTATCCATGGCGGTGTTCTTGGTGAAACAAGTGCTCTTGCACTTCTTATTGGTTTTGCATACCTTCTCATCAAAAAAGTTATCAGCCCTGCAATCCCTGTTACATATGTAGCAACAGTTGCAGTTCTCGCTGTAGTGTTTGGTCAGGATGTTCTTGTTCACGTTCTTGGCGGCGGTTTGCTCCTCGGTGCTATCTTTATGGCTACTGACTACGTAACAAGCCCTTACACACTTAAAGGTAAAATCGTATTTGGTATCGGTCTTGGTGTTATCACAATGATGATTCGTGTATTTGGTACAATGACAGAAGGCGTTTCCTACGCAATTCTTCTCATGAACCTCTTTGTACCATACATCAACCAGCTTACAAGACAGAAACCTCTCGGTGCTCCTAAAAAAGTAAAGGAGGCTAAATAATCATGAAAAAGAATTCAACATGGAATGACCTCCTTAAACCGGTTGTTGTTCTTACAGTAATCTGTATCGTTGTTTCTGCAGCACTTGCAGCAGTAAACGGTGTTACAGCTCCAATCATTGCTGAAGCAGCAGCAAAAGCAGCTGACGCAGCAAGATATGAACTTCTTCCGGAAGCTGACGGCTTTGAAGAAATTGAAGTTGCAGTTGACGGCGTAACATCTATGCACAAAGCTACAAACGATGCTGGTTATGTTATCGCTGCACAGGGCAACGGTTACGGCGGTAACGGCTCTGTTAAACTTATGATTGCTTATGACAACGATGGCAATATCACAAACATCAAAGTTATCGACTGTGCAGCAGAAACACCAGGTATCGGTGATAAAATCGTTAACGAAGCATGGTTTATGGAACAGTTTATCGGTCTCAATGGCGAAGCTGTTAAAGGCACAAACGTTGATACAATTTCCGGTACAACAATTTCTTCCGGTGCTGCTCTTAATGCTGTTAATGCTGCATACAAAGCATTCAGCGAAAAAGCTCTTGGTGTTGTAATTGTTGAACTTACATTCGAAGAAAAAGTTGCTGAATACTTCGGCAATATGACAGCAATGGAAGTTGCACACGAAGATGTAGTTGAAGCATATACATGCGACAAAGGTACACTTCTTGTTGTAGAAGGCAAAGGTTACGGTGTTAAAGGTGACCATGCTTCCGGTCTTCCAATGATGGTATATGTTTCCTTCGACGAAACAGGTGCAATCTCCGGTCTTATGGTTGACGCATCCAGCGAAACAGAAGGCCTTGGTACACAGGCAGCAGAAGAAGCTTACACATCACAGTTTATCGGCGCAGCAGATGGCGAAGGCGTTGATACAATTGCTAACGTAACAGTTTCTTCCAAAGCAGTTAAAAACGCTGTAAGCAAAGCAGCTGCAGCATTTGCAGCAATCAATGGTTAAGGAGGAATTATAAATGGAAAAGAAAAACAATAAACTTTCTCTCATAACCAATGGTTTCCTTAAAGAAAACCCTGTTCTCAAACTTGTTTTGGGTACATGTCCAACACTTGCAGTTACATCTTCTGCATTTAACGGCTTTGGTATGGGTGTTGCAGCAACATTTGTTCTTATCTGTTCAAACGTTGTTATTTCTGCTCTCAGAAAAATCATTCCTGATAAAGTTCGTATCCCTGCATACATCACAGTTATCGCAGGTTTCGTTACTGTTGTACAGATGCTTGTTAAAGCATTTTTGCCAGCATTGGACACAGCTCTTGGCGTGTTCCTTCCACTTATCGTTGTTAACTGTATCATCCTTGGCCGTGCTGAAGCATTTGCTAACAAAAATACAGTTATCGACTCCGCTCTTGACGGTGTAGGTATGGGCCTTGGCTTTACTGTTACACTTACATTGATGGGTATCTTCAGAGAACTTCTTGGTGCTGGTACAGTATTTGGCTTTATCGTAACAAAAAATCTCTGGCAGCCAATCGGCTTCTTTACATCTGCAGCAGGTGGCTTCTTTACATTCGGTCTCTTTATGGCTCTTGCTGTTAAACTTCAGATTGCTACAATGCCAAAAGACGGTTCCTGCGGCGGCGGCTGCATCGGCTGTAAAATGGCTTGTGCTTCTGCAAAACCAGAAGAAGGAGGTAACGCATAATGGACGTAATGAAATTAGGTGCTATATTCTTCAGCATGGTGTTGGTTAACAACTACGTGCTTGTTAAATTCTTGGGTATCTGTCCATTCCTTGGCGTTTCCAAGAAACTTGACTCTTCTGTTGGTATGTCCGGTGCTGTTATCTTCGTTATGTTGATGGCAACAGCAGTTACATGGCCAATTGACAAATTTATTCTTCAGGCAAACGACCTTACTTACCTCAGAACAATCGTGTTTATTCTCGTTATTGCTGCTTTGGTACAGTTGGTTGAAATCATTCTCAAAAAATATATTCCTGGTCTTTACAACTCCCTTGGTGTTTATCTCCCACTTATCACAACAAACTGTGCTATTCTCGGTGTAACATTGCTCAACGTTGAATCTGGCTACAACTTTGTTGAAAGTATGGTAGGTTCCCTTGGTGCAGGTCTCGGCTTTATGCTTGCTATGGTTATCTTTACAGGCGTTAGAAGCAGAGTTGAACAGGCTAAACCACCTAAATCCTGGGAAGGCTTGCCAATCACTTTGGCAGCAGCAGCTTTGGTTGCTCTTTCCTTCACAGGTTTCGGCGGCATCATCGAAAGCATTTTCGGTAGTTTCTAAGGAGGGGTAATTATGGATATTTTAACAACTGTTATTATTGTTACTGTTATCGGTATTATCGCATCCGTTATGCTGGTAGTTGCTGCTAAAGTAATGTATGTTTACGAAGACGAAAGAATCGGTCTCGTTGCAGCTTGCCTCCCAGGCGCAAACTGTGGTGGTTGCGGCTACGCAGGTTGTTCTGACTATGCAAAAGCAATCGTTGAAAAAGGCGCTGACCTTACAAAATGTGCACCAGGTGGTGCAGACTGTGTTGCAGCTATCGCAAAAGTTATGGGTGTTGCTGCTTCCGCAGGTGCAGCTAAAAAAGCTGTAGTAAAATGTCAGGGTCACACATGCAACACAGGTACAAAATTTGATTACCAGGGTGTTACAACTTGTTCCGCAGCAGCTAAAATGTTTGGCGGTCCTGGCGACTGTGCATACGGCTGTCTCGGTCTTGGTGACTGTGCAAGCGTTTGTCCATTTGGTGCAATCCAGGTTGTTGACGGCGTAGCAAGAGTAATCAACGAAAAATGTACAGGTTGCGGTGCTTGTGCAAAAATTTGTCCAAAATTTGTTATCGAAATCGTTGAAGACGATGTTAAACCAATGGTTCTCTGTAACAACAAGGACAATGGTAAACTTACAAGACAGGCATGTAAAGTTGGCTGTATCGGCTGTAACAGATGTGTAAAAGCTTGCCCAATCGAAACAGCAAAAACAAAAGCTGTTGAAGTTGACGGCAACCTTGCAAACATCGATGCAGATCTCTGTATCGGTTGTATGCAGTGTGCAGAAGCTTGCCCAGTTGGCGCAATCGCTGTTCCAAACTGCAGATAATTGTCTGACACATTATAAAATGATAAATTCAGGTCCGGTTTCTCCGGACCTGTTTTTGTTTGCATAAATATATATGTATATAAATAGAATGTTAATGATGCAGTGATGTGTGGGGATAAAACATGAAAGTATTGCCCCAAATGTATTTTTATGGTTTAATATATTAGATATATAATTGTAATAAAGCTGAAAGGGAATAAAATGGTTAAAGCAAAAGATATATATAACTTGTTGAATGATATTATGCCTTTTGAAACTCAGGAAAAATGGGATAATAGCGGACTGCTTGTAAACAGTGACAGGGCAACAGACAAGATTTTGTGCTGCCTTGATGTTACAAAGGAAAGTGTTGATAAAGCTGTGGAAGAAAACTGTGGCATAATTGTTTCCCACCATCCTGTGATTTTTTCAGGAATAAAAAAGATTGACAGTGAACATATTCTTTTTAAGCTTATAAAAAATGATATCAGCGTTGTGTCAGCACATACAAACTTTGACAGATATGCTTTTGGTACAAGCTGCCGTCTTGCAGAATTCTGCGGACTTTGCGGTGATATGGAGGCTGCGGATTTTGCAGTTACTGTAAAGCCTGATGAAAAGTTGTGCTTTGACAGTTTTGTTTCGAATATAAAAGAAAATGTGAAAATCCCGATTCAGTATGTAAAAGCTTCTGACACTGTCTCAAAGATTTTTGTTGTGGCAGGAAGCGGTAAAAGTATGACGGATGAAATTGTTGCTGCGGGCTGTGACTGTGTTGTTACAGGTGAAAGCAGTTATCATGATATGCTTGACCTCTCACAGATTGGCGTAAGCACAGTGTGTCTTGGTCATGATGAAAGTGAAAAGATTTCGGTGGAAACATTGGCGGATATTATAAAAGGGAATTTCAGTGATGTTGAAACTGTATGTTATATTGCAGACAGTCTTGTGAAATATATCTGACAAAAGTCTGCAACGGAGGAATTATAAATGGCATTGGATGCGATTACCCTGTCACTGCTGGCAAAAGAACTTGACAGCGAACTTCAGGGTGCAAGAATAGATAAAATACATCAGCCGTCAAAAGATGAAATTGTAATGCATATGCGCAAAAGAGACGGCAACATAAAATTGCTTATATCAGCGCGAAGCGGTTCTGCAAGAGTTTGTGTTACAAAGGAAAACTTTGAAAACCCTCAGGTGCCACCAAGCTTTTGCATGCTTATGCGTAAATATTTTGCAGGCGCAAAATTTGTGGCGGCAAACAGCATAAAAGGTGAAAGAATTATAATACTGGCTTTCAGTGCGACAAGTGAGATGGGTGATACTGTTCAGCTTGATCTTGCAATTGAACTTATGGGCCGTTATGCAAATATTGTGGCAATCAATCAGGATGGAAAAGTTATTGACGCGATGAAGCGTGTAGATGCAGATGCATCAAGTGTGCGCCAGCTGCTGCCGGGGCTTACCTACAAACTGCCGCCTAACAGGGAAAATCCTAATCTTGTTGAGGAAACACAGCAGGTACTGGAAAAAGTGTTCAGCTTTGACGCACCTCTTAACACAGCATTCATGAAAAACACTCAGGGTATAGGTCCAGTTATTGCAAGGGAAATTGCACACCGTGCTTTGGGAGACAGAGATGTTTATGCGGCATATCTCAATGAAGAGCAGAAGCAGAGTGTAAAAAATGCTGTCAGCGATGTTGTGGCATACTACAACAATCCGCAGTATACAACTGTGTATGATGAAAGCGGAAAGCCAAGCGAGTTCAGCTTTATGCCTCTTATGCAGTATAATGGTCTGGAAAGCAAAAACTATGAAAGCCTCAATGTGCTGCTGGATGAATATTATGCACAGAAGGACCGTGCGGAACGTCTGAGACAGAAAGGCAAGGATTTGTACCGCCTTACCCAGACACTTACCGAAAGAACACAGCGAAAACAGGTTGCACGTCAGGAAGAACTTCTTGAAAGCCGTGACAGCGAAAAATATAAAATTTACGGTGAACTCCTCACAGCAAATCTGTGGCAACTTGAAAAAGGTATGAAAAGTGTAAAAGTTTTAAACTATTACACAAATGAGGAAGTTACAATTCCGCTGGATTCAAAACTCAACGGCAATCAGAACGCACAGAAATATTATAAGGAATATAAAAAGAAACAGACTGCTGTTAAAATGCTCACTGACCTTATCCGTCAGGGAGAAATTGAGCTTGAGTATCTGAAAAGTATAAATTATGCTGTTCAGGAAGCACAGAATGAAGCGGAACTTATGGCAATAAGAAGTGAGCTGCACGGTACAGGATATATCAAGTATTACAAGCAGAAAGATAAAAAGCAGAAACCACAGGATTTTATAAAATATGTTTCTTCCGATGGGTTCCTTATCTGTGTCGGACGAAACAATCTGCAGAATGACAAGCTGACAATGAAAACCGCCCGAGGCAAGGACATGTGGTTCCACACCAAAAAGGCACCGGGCAGCCATGTTGTTGTAATCAGCGAAGGTGCAGATATTCCTCTGCGTACACAGAACGAAGCTGCAATGCTTGCGGTACATCATTCCAGTCTCAAGGATTCAGCAAGGGTTGAAATAGACTACACTTTTGTTAAAAACATCAAAAAGACCAACGACCTTAAACCGGGTATGGTTATCTATGATACTTATGAAAGTGCAGTGATTACACCTGATATGGATGTAATCAACAGTCTGGAAAGACTTAAATAACAAAAAACAGTTAAAACAATGGTGTTATTCGACAACGCCATTGTTTTTTTATTGGGCAAAATAAACAAATAAAATTTTTTTATTTATAGGTATTGACAAACTTGAAGTTTTCTGATATTATATATAAGGTTGCGAATAAGCGACTTATTGTGTGGAAAATGAAAACCCATCTTGTGTACAAATTGCACAAAAAGAAAACCGAAAGTTCTACATGATTTATTATGATGTACAAAGTTTACAAAATGTTACAAAAATGCTTGTAATATAAGTAAATGTAGTGTATCATAATTAAGCGACTGCAAAGATTATGCGTTGACGCGGGAGGTTGCCACAGATACTGTGGGTTTTTCCGCCGAGTATGTCCGATCTTTGAACCGGGCGACAAAATATTGAATGCAAAGGGTGTATGACCTTGTGAGAGGTCCACTGGCCGTAACTTTGTGATAAAAGCTTCAGGGCTATATCCGGGAAAAACTGCTTGGCGGTTTACCGGTTTTTATCATGAAAAGATGCGAAACACCCGGCGCGATGTTCAATAAATTGTTTACCGCCGCTTAAAAAACAAACACAAATTTAACAGGAGGCGTTAAAAAATGGCAGTCAAAGAAAAAATCAGAGTAAGACTTAAGAGTTACGATCATCAGTTGATTGATGCAGCAGCAGAAAAAATTGTTGAAACAGCTAAAAGAACAGGTTCCAGAGTTTCCGGTCCTATTCCACTTCCAACAGACAAAGAAGTTGTAACAATCCTCAGAGCAGTTCACAAGTACAAAGACTCCCGTGAACAGTTTGAATATCGTACACACAAAAGACTTATCGACATTTTGAAACCAAGCAACAAAACTGTTGAAGCTCTTACAAGCTTGCAGTTGCCAGCTGGCGTAGAAATCGAAATCAAACTCTAATATATACATTATATATAGAGTGCAAAAAGCAATCCATTCAGTTGGAGTCATGTTGGCAGACAATGTCAACCAATAACCTAACAGGAGAAAGATTAAAAATGAACAAAGGTATTATCGGTAAAAAAATCGGTATGACACAGCTCTTCGACGAAAAAGGCATGATCGTGCCAGTAACAATCATCGAAGCAGGTCCATGTGTTGTAGTACAGAAAAAAACAGTTGAAAGCGATGGCTATCAGGCTGTTCAGCTCGGTTTTGGCGAAGTTAAACTTTCCCGCCTTAACAAACCAGCTAAAGGTCACTTTGAAAAAGCTGGCGTTGCTCCAAAGAAAACTTTGAGAGAATTCCGCTTTGAAAACATTGACACAATCAACGTAGGCGACATCATCAAAGCAGACGCTTTCGCAGAAGGCGACAAAGTTGATGTATGCGGCATCAGCAAAGGTAAAGGTTACGCAGGCGTTATCAAACGCTGGAACTACCACTCCTTGAAAGCA
>JAZOTI010000033.1:0-20154 GCA_045657565.1 Oscillospiraceae bacterium
CCGCCAAGACCGGCACCACGCTGACGACCTACTGCGTCGATTTCGTCGATAAATATAATGGAAGGTGCTGCTTTTTTTGCCTTGTCAAACAGGTCTCTTACACGGGAAGCACCAACACCAACATACATTTCCACAAAGTCGGAACCGGAAATGGAGAAGAAAGGAACACCTGCTTCACCTGCTGTTGCTTTTGCAAGAAGAGTTTTACCTGTACCTGGAGGGCCTACAAGCAGTACGCCTTTTGGGATTCTTGCACCAAGGGCATTGAATTTGCCCGGATCTTTGAGAAATTCAACAATTTCAACAAGTTCTTCTTTTTCTTCGTCTGCACCCGCAACATCTTTAAAATATTTGCGCTGAGACAAATCGCCTGCATCTTTTGTTTTTGCACGGCCAACGTTCATACCTTTGCCGCCGCCGTTTGCCTGAGTCATATTGAAGAACATAAAGCCCAGGAAAACAATCATAAGAACATAAGGTATTACAGATACCCATGCAGGAATTGATGTAGGAGCAACAAAGTCATGAGGTATGTCATACTGTTCCACATAAGGGTCTATTTTTTCCACAAAATAGTTTACGCTCGGAACGCGGTAAACAAGATTGTCTTCCTCGCCTTTTACATCAATTTCAAGATTGCCGTTGCCAAGATTGAGCACAAACTCTTCCACCTTGTTTTCTCTGAACAGGTCGATAGCTTCGCTCATTTTCATTTCTGTAAGATTGCTTGGGCGATTTATAAGAACTGCCATAAGCAACATAAGAAACAACATTGCAATAAACGGAAATGCACCGTTATTTTTCTTTTTAACCAAGAGATATCTCCTTTAAATAAAATTTATTTTGTGTATACTTCAGGTTTGAGAATACCAATAAAAGGCAGATTTCTGTATCTTTCTGCATAGTCAAGACCATAGCCTACAACAAAAGCTTCAGGTACTTCTATACCTATGTATTTTGCATACACATCAGCCTGTCTGCCGGATGGTTTATCCAGAAGTGTACAGATTTCAATGCTGTTTGGATTTCTTTCCTTAAGCATATTGATTATATAGTTGAGTGTGAGGCCGGAATCAAGAATATCTTCAATGATGATAACATCCTTGCCTGTAAGCGGAATATCCACATCTTTGATAATTTTTACATTGCCTGATGTTCTTGCGCCTTTGCCATAAGAGGAAACAACCATAAAGTCAATTTCACATTTAAGGTCAATTTCTCGCATAATGTCTGCCATAAACACAACAGCACCTTTGAGAATGGACACAAGCAGAACTTCCTTGCCTGCATAATCTTCTGTAATTTTTTTACCCAGTTCTTTTGTGATTTTTGCAATCTGTTCTTCAGAAAGCAAAACTTCTTTGATGTCGTTCAACATATTTCAAATTCCTGCCTTTACAATTTTTCCATAACAAAAACGCTTGTGCTTGCGGCATCTGCTGCAAATTTTGCATTCACACCATAGCCGTCAATCCAGATTACATTTCCTTCCTCATCTGCAAGCATTGCGGTTGCCTCACGCATTGACTGAGGCATCTTATCCTCCATAAACAGCTTTTTCACCGTTTTGGTCACCTTGCGTTTCGGGAGAGTAAATGTATCACCCGTGCGTCTTGTTCTAATAAATAGCTTATTTTTTATTGTATCATAACTGATACAGTTATTTAAATAGTTTTTATGATTTTTTTTGAATTTTTCCAGTTCTTCTCCTGCCACACACCGCAGAATATATTGTTGTTCCCTAAAAACCGTCTTTTGGTCAGGGGTAATCTGCACTGTTTCGGTGCATTTTTGACCTGATGACTGTTTTGGAGTGTAAAAGACGAGATATCCGTCTTTCACTCTGCAGGTTATATTCTGTGTAAGCTGTCTTGAGAATTCGCCTTCCTTGAGACCTTCAAGAATGGCGTTTACATTTTCTTTGGAAAGGCAGTTGTGTTTTTCCAGCAGGTTTCTGATGAAAAACTTAACCACAACATCATCCTGTTTAAGTATAGTATTCACATCAAAACCGTTAAGAGATACAGAATTTCTATACAGGGTATCACTTAATTGGGTTAAAAATGTGTATATCTGCTCCATTTCCTTTGTAAATTCACCAATCTGATGCTCACTTCTGCTGTTAATCTGTTTTAAAACAGGTACAACTCTGAGGCGAATTTTGTTGCGGGAATATTCCTCTGAAAAATTGGATTGGTCTGTCACAAAAGGAATGCTGTTTTTTGCACAGTATTCTTCTATATCATTTCTGGTGCAGTCTATAAGCGGACGGATAATATTACCTCTTACTGCAGGAATACCGCACACACCTTTGAGGCTTGAACCGCGGCACATATTGAAGATAACCGTTTCGCATTTATCGCTCAATGTGTGTGCTGTTGCAAGCTTTGCACCTTTTTGTTTTGCAATACTGTCAAAAAATTCATATCGGAGCTGCCTTGCCCAGGTTTCCACCGAAAGTCCCTGTGGTTTCTGCTTTGTGTTCATATCAAGATGATGCACAATACATTCTACCCCAAGTCTGTCACAGTATTCTTTTACAAAGATTTCTTCCCTATCACTTTCGGTGCGCAGTCCGTGATGGATATGAACTGCAGAAACCTCAAGTTCAAAAAGTTCTTTATAACGGCACATAAGGTGAAGCAGTGCCATGCTGTCTGCCCCGCCGGACAAACACACCGCAACCGCATCACCTTTATTAAGCATATTGTACTGTTCGATTGTTTTTAAAACTGAATTATTCATCTTCGTGTACAAAGTCGATATTGTAGAATCTTGTATGTGCACCGTCCCAGCCAAGGTAAACCTTGCCTACCTCACCGTGACGGTTTTTTGCAACGATACATTCTGCCTTTGTCTGGTCTTCTTCCTGATTGTAATAAGCATCACGGTAGAGGAACAGTACTACGTCAGCATCCTGTTCGATAGAACCGGAGTCTCGCAGGTCACTGAGGGCCGGACGTGCATCTTTGCCCTGACCTTTTTCGGCACTACGGGAAAGCTGTGAAAGGCAGATGAGCGGAACATTGAGTTCCTTGGCCATAATTTTAAGGTTACGGGTGATTTCACTGATTTCCTGTACACGTGATTCGTTTCTTTTGCCTGAGCTCATAAGCTGGAGATAGTCGATGATAACCAGACCCACAGGTTCTCTGTTAGGGTCCTGATTGAGACGACGGATTTTAGCCTTGATGTCGGAAACCGTAACGTTTGATGTATCGTCAAGATAGATTGGAAGGTCGGAAATTTCGCCTACTGCACGGGAAATATTATCCCATTCATCCATCTGGATATTGCCTGAACGCATAATCTGGCTGTCGATATGTGCAACAGCAGAAATCATACGGCTTGTAAGCTGTTCCTTTGTCATTTCAAGAGAGAATATTGCAACAGGCAGGTTTGCACGCTGTGCCACATTGGTTGCAATATTGAGAACGAAGGAAGTTTTACCCATACCAGGACGTGCAGCAAGGATTATAAGGTCGCTTCGGCCAAGACCTGTCAGCATTTTGTCAAGATAGGAAAATCCTGTAGGGATACCGAGATATTTTTCTCTGTCCTTGCCTGAAAGTTTTCTAAGTCGGTCAAAGCTTTCTGCCGCAGAAAGACCGATGTGGCTTAAAGCGGATGTATCCTTGCCCTGACGGAGCTCATAGATGCGCTGTTCCGCATATTCCATAAGAACATCGGAATCCTCTGAACTCTGGGACTGCTTGAGAATATCTGTAGCAGTGCCCATAAGCATGCGCACAGTGTATTTATCTCTTATAATTTTGGCATATGAGGATATATTGGACAGACTTGGCACAGTTTCAGCCAGCTGTGTAAGATACACTTTGGCTTCAGCTTCATCGGAGAATATGCCTGCTTCGATAACGCTGTTAAGCACAGTGATAAAATCGGACGGGATGTTGGCATTGAAAAGTTTATGTATTTCCAGAAAAATCTTCTG
Source organism: Oscillospiraceae bacterium (assembly GCA_045657565.1). GTDB lineage: Bacteria > Bacillota > Clostridia > Oscillospirales > Ruminococcaceae > RGIG3102. The sequence goes on from JAZOTI010000033.1 coordinate 3,953, forward strand.
ATTCTGTCTGGCATAAAAATATTCCGCCTTTACCTGTTCGATAATCAATGATACTGTTTCAGGGCTGATAATCGCTGCACCTAAAATTGCCTGTTCCGCCTCCATGCTGTAAGGCTCATTTATTCCCAGACTGCCCAGTGCCATGTCCAACTGTTTGTCCATTTAAATTTATTCCTCAACTTTTACTGTTATTTTTGCTGTGATTTCAGGATATACCTTTACATTGCAGATGTAGCTGCCAAAAACTTTGATGTCGTCCATAACAATTTTTTTCTTGTCAATTTTAACACCAAACTGTTTTTCGATTTCTCCTGCAACATCCTTTGATGTAACAGCACCAAAAAGTTTGCCTTCCTTGCCTGCTTTTGCTTTAAGAGTGATGATTTTATCGTTGATTTTGTTTTTCACATCGTTTGCAGCAGCAATTTCTTCCTGTTTATGGTGTTCTTTTGCACTTTCTTTTGTTTTAACGTCGTTAAGTGCACCTGCTGTCGCTTCCTTTGCAAGTTTGCGTGGGAAAAGGAAGTTTCTTGCGTAACCGTCAGAAACGTTTACAACCTGATCTTTTTTACCGATGGATTTTACATCCTGCAAAAGTACTACTTTCATTTTTAGTTTATCTCCTTTTAACTTTTACCTTTTATAGTTTTCCATATAATTGTCAATGCTTTCGCAAATTTTTTCTCTTGCCTGTTCCAGTGTTACCTCTCTGAGCTGTGCGCCTGCCATGCTGAGATGACCGCCGCCGCCAAGATATTCCATAAGCACCTGAACGTTCATATTGCCCAGACTGCGTGCAGAGATACGCACTGTGTCATCCACAAGAAGTGCAACAACACTTGCCTCAACACCTTCAAGCATAAGCAGATCATTTGCTGCCTGCGGTACCGCCACCTGAACCTCATTCGTGAACTGATCGGACATTGAGATAGCAACACCTCTGTAATTTTCCGCCTTGTTTACAAGACAGGCTTTTGCTTCGTAAATTTCTTTAGGCACAGCAAACAGTTTCATAATACTGGACATATCCACCGACTGACGGCGCAGATATGCTGCAGCTTCAAAGGTTCTAACACCTGCTTTTTCTGAGAAGTTGCGTGTATCAAGCATAATGCCGCTGAGAAGTGCCCCAGCCTGCACAGGTGTAAGTTTTGCTGTTACCGGCAGAATGTACTGAATGAGTTCTGTCACAAGTTCACTCGCACTTGATGCATAAGGTTCGTGATAGGAAACCACTGTGTCGGATATGTAGTCAACCATTTTTCTGTGGTGGTCAACAATAACCTTTTTGCTGCACAGTTCACAAAGATTGGTAGATTCCGCCATTTTTGCTGTATGTGTATCAACAATAATGAGCAATGTGTTTTTTTCCACAAGATTTGCTGCTTTTTCCGGAGTGATAAACAAACCTTCGCCGCCGTCCTGTTTTACCCAGTCGATAAGGTTATTGGCAAGACTTCGGTTTTCTTCGATAACAATGTTTGCACGTCTTTCAAAACAGTTTACTATGGCTGCCATACCAACAGCAGAACCAACGCTGTCAAGGTCGCTCATTTTGTGCCCCATAATAAGAACGTTGTCACTCTGAAGGATAACGTCTTTGAGGGCATTTGCAACAATTCGGCTTCGAACCTTGCTTCGTTTTTCAACACTGCGGCTGTTGCCGCCGAAAAATTCGTAACCGTCTGTATTTTTGATAACAGCCTGGTCACCGCCGCGTCCAAGTGCCATATCCAATGCCTGACGGGACATATAGTCGTTTTCCGCAAAGTCAACACCGCCTTTGCCCACGCCTATTGAAAGTGTAACACTGTATTCGCCACCTATTTTTTTGGCTTCTGTGAGAAGTTCGAACTGATTTTTTACTACATCTTCAAAGCTTCTTTCTTCCAGAACAACTGTATATCTTGATGTACCGTATTTGTTTACAAGACCGTTGCCTTTGGTAACCATATCTTCAATCATCTGGTCAAGCTTTGCCATAATCTGCGCACGTGTGCTTTCCTTGAGGTCTTTGAGGACGTCGTCGTATGTGTCAACAGCAATCTGCATAATTACAGGGCGGGAAAGCTTATATTCTCTCTGTGTCATTTTATATTCCGTGTCGTCCACAAAATATGTTACCCACAGTTTTGTTTCCTCTGTAGGTATTGAGGAATGGGCTGTAAATTCCCTGCCATTTACCACAATGTTGTATCCGTTTTCCTCACAGCTTTTTTCCACGTCAAAATCAGGAAGAACTTTTTCAAGCTGAATAAGATAGGAATCCTTGCCGCCGAGAAGTGCCTTGCGGAAGCTGTCGTTATACCATACTATTGTATCTTTGCTGATAATAGCAACAGGGACATTCAGTTTCTCAAAGCTTAACTGCTGAAGATTTGAATGTTTTCCTGCGCCGTAGAATATGCTTTTTACTATTTTTCTTGTTGTGTGGGCATTTGTTGCAATGATAATCAGCAGCAACACAAGCACCACAGCCACAACCGCAGCCACAACAGGATTCTGCACCGCTGCAGCAACGCCGAAAGCTATTGCTGCAATGGCAAGCATAAATATCAATAAATCGGTGCTTATAAATTTAATTTTCATATATCTTCACCTTACTTTTCTGTCTGTATGGAAATCAGATTTCCATTACAATAGGCAGAACCATAGGGCTTCGTTTTGTTCTCTGATACAGAACATGTGAAACCTGTTCTCTGATTTTTGCTTTTATTACTGTCCAGTCTTTGTAGTCATAATCCTTGTATTTATCAAGTACAGCTCTTGCTTTTTGTCTCGCTTCGCCAATAAGCTGTTCGCTTTCCTTAACATATACAAAACCGCGGGAAACAATATCCGGACCACTTAACAGTTCACCGCTTACCCGGTCAACTGTAAACACCACAACCACAAGACCGTCCTGAGAAAGATGTCTGCGGTCACGCAGTACAACACTGCCGACATCCCCTACGCCGAGACCGTCAACAAATACCTGCCCTGCTGTTACTGACTGGTCAACAGTGATTCCGTCTTCACTGACTGTGATAACGCCGCCGAGTTCTGCAATAACAATATTTTTTTCATCCACACCGCAGGCCTCTGCCAGCATTGCGTGTTTTTTGAGATGTTTGTATTCACCATGGATAGGAATAAAATATTTTGGCTGCACAAGGGTCTGCATAAGTTTGAGTTCTTCCTGAGCAGCATGGCCTGAAACATGCACATCGTACATAGATTCATAAATAACCTCTGCACCAAGTTTCATAAGACCGTTGATAACCTTTGTCACCATCTTTTCATTGCCCGGAATAGGTGTGGCAGAAATGATGATAAAGTCACCTTTGCCTACTGAGAACTGACGGTGTGTACCACCGGACATTCGGCTGAGTGCAGACAATGGTTCCCCCTGGCTGCCTGTTGTGATGAGAACAATCTGTTCCGGCTGATATTTGTTTACCATATCAGCTTCTATGATAACACCTTCCGGCACCTTGAGATATCCCAGTTCCAGCGCCATCTGGATGTTTTTAACCATGCTTCTGCCGGACACGGCAACCTTGCGTTTGTACTGTACTGCAAGGTCAAGAATAGTCTGCAGGCGGTAGATGTTTGAAGCAAATGTTGCAATAACAATTCGTTTTGCCTTTGCTTTTTCAAACAATGGCTGAAGGCTTTTTGCAACTGTTTTTTCACTTGCGGAAAATCCAAGACGTTCGGCATTGGTGGAGTCTGCCATAAAAGCAAGAACACCTTTTTTGCCATATTCCGCAAATGTTGCAAGGTCAGTTGTTTCGCCCTGAGGCGGTGTGTAGTCAATTTTAAAGTCACCTGTTGTGATAACTGTACCTGCAGGTGATTCAATTGCAAAACCTACTGCATCAGGGATTGAATGGTTTACGTGAATAGGAACAACTGTCATACAGCCAAACTGTATTCTGTCCCCCGGTTTCATTTCGTTTATCTGAACAGATGATTCAAGGGAATGTTCTGCAAGTTTGTTTTCTATGAGACCTTTTGTAAGAGGTGTTGCATAGATTGGAAAAACAACATCTCTCACAAGGTATGGCAATGAGCCTATATGGTCTTCATGGCCGTGGGTTATAACCATGCCTTTGATTGAGTCCTTGTTTTCCAGAACATAGCTGAAATCAGGAATAACAAGGTCAACACCAAACATTTCGCTGTCCGGGAATGAAAGGCCACAGTCTATGATGAATTTATCTTCCCTGCATTCAAAAACGGTCATATTTTTGCCGATTTCGCCAAGGCCGCCAAGAGGGATGATTCTGATTTTTTCTTTTACTTCAGGAAGTTCGTTCTTATGGTTGTTTTTACTTGCATTATGTCTGTTTTTTTCCATATATCCTCCTTTTTTCTGCAACAATGATACCACCCGGCAAATTCCATGTCAGGCGGTGGGTATATCTATTCTGTTAACGAACACTTTTAATAAAATTATTATCCGTAATCGGATAATATAAACGATCAATATAATATTATATTTTATAATATTTGTGCTGCTATTGTCAACAAACTCAAGCTTATGCGGGATATGTCAGAATTTATAAACTTTACAAAACCCAAATGCTCATTATATAATACAATATAATTTATTTTATTATGTACAGTATACTATAATATATTGAATAAAACAACAAACAAGGAACAGTTTATGAAAAGAATTGAAATGTTTACCGACGGTGCCTGCAAAGGCAATCCCGGCCCTGGCGGCTGGTGTGCAATTTTACGGTACAACGGCGTTGAAAAGGTTATAAGCGGCGGTGAAAAGGATACCACCAACAACCGTATGGAACTTTCGGCAGTATTGTTCGGCCTTAAAGCACTGAAAGAACCATGTCATATCACATTGCAGAGCGATTCAAAATATGTGCTGGATTCCATAAGCAAAGGATGGGTGTACGGTTGGAAGAAAAAAGGCTGGAAAAAATCTGACGGCAAACCTGCCCTCAACGTTGACCTGTGGCAGCAGCTTCTTGTTGAAATTGCAAAGCACGAAATTGAGTATGTATGGATAAAAGGTCATGCGGGACACCCTGAAAACGAACGCTGTGACGCACAGGCCGTAAAGGAAAGCGAAAAATTTCTGTAAAATATTTCCCGGCGACTGTCAGATAAAACCATTGACCGTCTGCTGATTTTTGATAAAATAAGAAAATACAGAACCGCAGTTTTCAGCTGCGGTAGAAAATTTGGAGGATACAGTTTTGGATAATAAAAAAATCCTTGTAGGTGTATCGGGAGGCGTTGACTCCTCAGTATGCGTTGACCTGCTTAAAAAACAGGGTTTTGATGTATACGGTGCAGTTATAAACTTCAACAACCATTCAGATTCAGCTATCACAGATGCTCACAGAGTATGTGAACACCTGAATATTCCTATCTGTGTGATTGATGCAAGGGAAAGCTTTGAAAAAAATGTTGTAATGCCGTTCTGTCAGAACTATGTAGACGGCAAAACACCAAACCCTTGTGTTGTGTGCAACCCCCTTGTAAAGCTTAAATCACTTTGCGACAAAGCAGACGAAATGGGAATTTTTTACGTTGCAACAGGCCATTACGCACAGATTTGCGAAGCTGACGGAGTGTTTTATGTAAAGAAAGCAAGCAATATTGCAAAGGACCAGAGCTATATGCTTCACCGTCTGCCACAGGATATTCTTAAACGTCTTGTGCTTCCTCTGGGTCAGTATGAAAAGCCTGAAATCCGTCAGATGGCGCACGAACTGGAACTTTTCAACGCAGATAAACCTGACAGTCAGGAAATCTGTTTTATCCCTGACGGAAACCACGGAAAGTTCATCGAGGAAAAAGGCTATAAAATCAAAACAGGATTTTTTATTTCTCCTGAAGGCAAACGCCTTTCCCGTCACAAAGGTATTCACAACTACACAATAGGTCAGCGCAAAGGGCTCAACATTGCGTTGGGAAAACCTGCTTTTGTTAAAGAAATATGCAAAAACGGTGATATTCTGCTTGGCTATGCAGGTGAAGAGTTTTTCTCTGCGGTAATCCTTGAAAACCCTGTTTATACAAACGGTGTACCTTTTGAAGTCGGAACACAGTTTACAGTAAAGGTTCGCAGTGCATCAAAAGGCGACCTTGCCGTTGTTTTGCACAGCGATGAAAACAGTATAAAACTGGAATTCCCTGTGCCTGTAAGAGCAGCTGCCAAAGGACAGTCGGTTGTTGTTTACACTGATGATGTTGTTGTGGGCGGCGGATTTATTGCACAGGCTGTTCCATCAGCCAAAGAATAGAACAAAAGGATTTTCAATATGAACGTTTACGATTTTGACAAAACTATATATCACGGCGACAGCACCGCACATTTTTATCTGTACTGTCTCAGAACACAGCCTTCCACCTGGAAATGGCTTCCTTATCAGGGTCTTTGCGCAATTCCTTTCGCACTTAAAATCATGGAAAAAACAGCATTCAAGCAGCGTTTCTACAAGTTTTTTACAAGTGTAAAAGATATCGACAGAACCGTTGAAGAATTCTGGAAAATTCACAAAAAAAATATCAAGCCTTTTTATGCAGATACCCGGAAAGAAGATGATGTTATCATCTCGGCTTCCCCTTATTTTCTGCTTGAACCTATAATCAAAGAACTTGGCATAAAACATCTTATGGCAAGCAATGTTGATAAATACACAGGCAGATACGATGGTATAAACTGTCACGGAAAAGAAAAAGTGCGCAGATTTTACGAAGTTTTTCCTGATGGCGAAATTGATGAATTTTTCTCCGATTCCTTATCCGATTCTCCATTGGCTGAAATTTCCAAAAAAGCATGGATGGTAAAGGACTTTGACCTTTCCCCTTGGCCTAAAAACAAATAAAACATTGACAAAAACACCTTGAATATTCTAAAATAAAAGTTGTGGAATAATAATATATATGTATTTATTTCCGCAATTTATTTTAAGGATGGTGGTACCAGGTGACAAGCGACCCTTGTGGGAGTAATTATATTTTGAATACACAGCAACGCTTGTAATTTGGTGCAGCAGAAAACTACACCTTCTTTTTGGCGTTTGCTGAAAAGAAGGTTTTTTATTTGTTAAGATTTATTGGAGGGGGATATTGCAATGGATAACGAAAAATTGAATAAAACCCAAGATATAATCAACTCTCACGAAACAGAAACAGTGGAAGAAGCTGTTGAAAAAGAAGTTTTTGTTCTTGCAGATACCCTGCCTGAACTTGATGACGAAGAAAATAACGACGAAAATACTTCCGGTGAAGATACTGCCGATGAGGAAGAAATTGAACTTATCGACATTATCACCGCTGACGAGGAAGAAATTGAAGAACAGGAATACGACCTCAAAGAAGCTTTGCTGACAAGTGACCAGGACGAACTTATTGATGTTATCGAATCTGCATACGCAATCGATATCGCTATTGCCCTGGAAGAATTTGAAGACGAAGAAATCATCTCCTTTGCAGAAAGAATCGACGCCGAACATATGGCACAGATTTATGAACAGATGGACGAAGACCTGCAGTTCAGAATTGCAGAGCTTTTTGGCGTTGACAATATGCTCAAGATGTTCCAGTTCATGTCGAAGGACGACATTGCGGACATTCTCGGGGATCTGCCTATCAATATGCGCAAACGGATTCTGAATATGATGAAACGCAAAGATACCGTTGAAATCCAGAATCTTTTGCTTTATGAAGATGATACTGCCGGCGGTCTTATGACCACCGAATACATTGCACTCAATGCCAAATGGACCGTTGAACAGGCACTGAGAAAAATCAAGGAAATTGCCCCTAAAACAGAGGTAATTGAAACAATTTTTGTTATCAACGGACATAAGGAACTTATCGGTACTGCCGACCTGCGCGACATTCTGGTGGAAGACAACAGCACCAAGCTGGAAGAAATTATGTATGATAACATAATCAGTGTTCCTGCAGATATGGACCAGGAAGAAGTTTCCCATATCGTTTCCAAATACGACCTTAAAGTTGTGCCTGTTACCAACCGAAAAAACAGTTTGCTTGGTATCATCACTGTCGACGATATCATCGACGTTCTCTTTGAAGAACAGACAGAAGATATCCTCAAGATGGCCGGTGTGGGTTCAGAAGAAGATGTTGACAACTCTGTTATGAAATCTGTAAAAATGCGTCTTCCATGGCTTGCAACAAACCTGCTGACAGCATTTTTATCCTCAACTGTTATCAGTATTTTTGAAGGTACAATTGCACAGGTTACCGCCCTTGCTGCCGCAATGCCTATCGTTGCAGCCCTTGGCGGCAACGCAGGCAACCAGACACTTTCCCTTGTTATCCGCAACATCACTCTTGGTGAATTGAGTCTTAAAGAAGACTGGAAACTTGTTTTCAAAGAAATTGCGCTTGCAGCAATAAACGGTATTGTAGTCGGTCTGCTTGCTGGTTCAATTCTCGCACTTCGATACCAGAATCTCTACCTTGGTTTGATTATGGTAGGTGCTATGATGGTGAACCTTATTATTGCGGGGGTATGCGGTTTCTTTATTCCGCTTATACTTAAAGCCTTTAATGTTGACCCTGCTCTTGCTTCATCAATTTTCCTTACAGCAACAACAGATATCTGCGGCTTTTTGATTTTCCTTGGCCTCGCCAAAATTTTCCTGCCGCTTCTGCTGTAATAAAACAAAATTAAAACCTGACATCACGCAAATGATGTCAGGTTATTTTATTTGGATTTTTTTGATGTTGATTTTTTTGTTTTTTCAGATGCTTTTTCCAGGCTTGTGTTGGATTTTTTTGCTTTTGCTGCTGTTTTTGTAATATTTGTTGCCCCGGAAATATGCTGCTGCACCGCTTCGTTTATTTTATCCTGTGCTGCAGGTGTTTCAGGATACCAGCCTTTTGCATTCATGTGCTCATAGATTTTAAACTGGATTTCGTGTTCTTCTCCGAGAATTTTCATCAGTTTGCTTTTGGACTGTTTTGTTGCACATTCTGTAGCGTAGTTGTTGTAGTTCTGTGCAATAAACTTCTGGCTTGCCAGCATATCCGTCATCATTGTTTTATCATCGTAACTGCTCATATCATATCTCCTACTGAATCTGTGCAAAAATAATATTGTAATGTTCCTGATGTCTTGCCGCTGCTTCTTTGCAAAGCTTTTTAAGCTGCGGGTCCTTGCAGTTCTGTGCATAATAGTTGAACTTGTCCATTGTTGCTTTTTCCTGAATCAGCAGTTCATTGTATGCGCCGAGTTCTTTTTCGGTAATTTTTTTCATATTTTACTCCTTTTTGCATATTTCTTTGGTGTTAATATTCCACCATTTTTGTATTTTATGCAGATAGATTTTTAAGTTTTTATGTGGTATACTTAAATTCACTTTGTGACTAAATGAGGGTTAAAATGTACTGTACACTTTTAAAAGAAATAAACCACCTGCTTGACAACAGCAACAAAAATGTGATTACCGTTGCCATTGACGGTCCTTGCGCCGCAGGAAAAAGCAGTCTTTCTGAATTTCTCAACGATAATTTTATATGCAATATTTTTCATATGGACGATTTCTTTCTCCCACCGGAAAAGAAAACCGAACACCGTCTTGCACAGCCGGGTGGAAATGTGGATTATGAACGTTTTGAAGATGAAATACTGAAAAAAATCCGTTCAAATCAGGATTTCCATTTCAATGTATATGACTGCAAAAATCTTTCTTTTTTTGAAAGCGGAAAAGTGTTCCACAAACGTCTCAACATTGTTGAAGGTGTTTACTCAATGCACCCTGAACTCAGTGATTACTATGATTTCAAAGTATTCCTTGATGTAAACGAAAACAAAAAACACCAGAGAATTCTCAACCGCAGCAACGAGAAAAAACTGGAACGTTTCAAAAATGAATGGATTCCTATGGAAAACAAATATTTTGATACATACGGCATCAAAGAAACCTGCGACCTGGTTATCGACACCACAGATATGTTTTAATGCAAAAAGCCTTACGGATAAAATCCGCAAGGCTTTTTTATTTTATATATTATCATTACAGTCTGTTTTTACATCAAGCTGTTTTTTAAGCCAGTCTTTTCCTTCCACAAGACGTGTAACCATCATTGCGGCAACGCTGTCCCCTGTTGCGTTTATCATTGTTGCAGGCGGATCAACAAGGAATCCTACAGTTGCGATAATGGGGAAAGCTTCCATCGGGAAACCATAGATTGTCATTATAAGCATTTCCCCTATCAGACCACCGCCCGGTATGCCCGACATAACTATCCCCGACATAATGGCAATAATCATTGCCGGAATCCACACACCCAAACCTGTGAATTCCCTGCCAAAGATGCCGTAAAGGATTGAAATTTTTAAAATTGCCGCAAAGCAGGAACCGTCCATATGCATTGTTGCGCCAATTGGCAGCACAATTTCACGGATATCCTTGGGCACCCCCATTTTTCTGCATGCTTCAAGATTCACAGGCAATGTGGCAATGGAACTCTGTGTTGCAAGGCTTGTTGCCGCCGGAGACAGTGCATTGCGGAAAAAGATTTTTACGCCCTGCATACCTGCTGCAAACCATGCATAGATGAAAAATCCCACAACAAAATAAACAACACACAAAGGATAATAAAGCCCAAGCATTGTGCGTGCATAAACCCCAAGCAACTGAGGACCCATATCTGCAATGAGGTAAGCAAAATATGCACCAAGACCTACAGGGGCATAATACATTATGTAATTTATCATCCTCATAAAAATGTCCGACAGTAACGCAAGGCCTTTTGCAAGCCCTGCAGTTTTTGTTCCGAAAGATGTAACCACAAAGCCGAAGAATATGGACATCAATATCAGCGGCAGCATATTTTTTCGGGACAGAAGTCCTGTAAAATCGTCCACTGTAACCGCCGCAACTGCCTGTTGTGCCAAAGGCTGTGCCTGCTGCACCTCTGCGTTTTCTTCAATGGGAAACTGTGTGTTTTCGGCCGGTTTTATGATATTTACCGCACCGATCATAATAACAGAGGAAATAACACCTGTAATTATAAACACAATCAGCATATAACCCAGGATTTTCCCAAGTCTTTTCATATTCGCCATTGATGCCACAGCACTTGAAATAGAGAAAAACACCACCGGCACAACAACGGAGAACACAAGATTCAAAAAAATATCTCCCAATGGTTTAAGTTTTCTGCCGAACTCCGGGCTCAAAAGACCTATTATACTTCCTACAGCTATTCCGATCAGTAAAATTATTGGAAATCTGTACGATTTCCATATCCCTGCAGATTTTCTCTCCTTGTTCATACCGTTCCTCCTTAAATAAAAAGGATTGTGCCATATAATTATAGTTGACACAATCCTTTTGGTTTCAGATTAAATATATGCTGCAGGCAGGAATAATATTATATAAAAATTCCGCTGCGGGTATAAAACAGAAAAAAAGGATAATATTATTGTCAAGGGAACAAATAATCCGATTGTAAATATCAATAAAAGGAGCTTTTTGAATGAAAAAATTAACTGCGATTGCAGTTGCCGCTGCATTGTCCTTGTCACTTGTCGCCTGCAGCAGCAACCCTGACAATAATTCCAATACAGACAGCATTGACTCTGCCGATTACAAAATAGGCATCGGCAGCTATACCGTCACCGAGAATTCCGCCTCATCCCTTGAAGGCGAAAACGGTCGCGGTGTTGCAAGTACAACCTATGTTACGGTTGTATTTGACCAGAATAATATTATCCGCAAGGCGTATATCGACGAAGTGGAAAGCAAAATTTATTTTGACAGCAATGGTCAGCTTGTGACAAATGGTACCAACACAGACATCCGTTCCAAACGTGAACTTGGTGATGAGTATAATATGAAACCTGCTTCCTCCATAGGCAAGGAATGGTACGAACAGGTAAACAGCATTGAAAGCTGGCTTGTGGGCAAAAACATCAATGACATTGCCAACGGCACAATGATGGACAATATGTATGGTAACAACAGCTATTCCGACAGTGTTTCAGGCGGAGTGGACGGCATTATGAACGGCGGAGAAAGTATGGCTGACGGCCTTATGAATGGAGCCGAAAGTATTGTAGGTGATGTTGTAAGCGGTGCAGAAAATGTTATCAGCGGTGCTTTAAATGACGGCACAAATACTGGAAACTCTGCAATAAACAGTCACCCCAACGGCACTTCATCCGACAGCGCATCATCAGACGGTATGTCAGGTTCAGACGGTATGACAAACAGCACTTCCGGTAATTCTGATTCCGCTGGCAACAGCGCAAACAGCACTGTAAACTGGGACGAAGACCTGAAAGCTTCCGCAACAATTGACACAACAAATATTCAGATTGCATTGCAGAAAGCTTATCGCAACGCAAGATAAAATTATAAAGATGCTATGCATATCCACAATGCACAGCATCTTTATTTTTTATATACTGTATGGTATTCTTAATATGGTGATTATATGTATTTTGAATACGGCGAAAAAGAGATTGAATATCTTAAACGCAAAGATAAAAAACTCAGCGAAGCTATTGATATTATCGGGCATATTTACCGTGAAACTGACAGCGACCTTTTTACAAGCATTGTAAAACAGATTGTAGGCCAGCAGATTTCCGCCCCTGCTTTTAAAACTGTATGGAACAGGGTGTGCTGTACTGTGGGTGAAATAACTGCCGAAAACCTTTGCACTCTCAGCAATGAAAAACTGCAAGGCTGCGGATTATCCTTCCGCAAGGTAAGTTATATAAAAGATTTTGCGCAAAAGGTGTATGACGGCAGTTTTGATGTGGAAAAACTTTATGAAATGTCCGATGAAGATGTTATAAAGGAACTCTCCGCACTTAAAGGTATCGGCGTGTGGACCGCAGAGATGCTTATGCTTTTTTGTATGCAGCGGCCCGATATTGTAAGCTTTGGTGACCTGGCAATAATCCGTGGTATGCGCATGCTTTACCGACACAGGGAAATTGACCGCAAAAAATTTGAGCGATACCGCAGGAGATATTCGCCTTATGGTTCGGTGGCTTCCCTTTATCTGTGGGCAATCTCCGCAGGTACCATTCAGAGTCTGACAGACCCTGCACCCAAAAAGAAACCTGCGAAAAAATAAATTACGAGGTAAAATATGTATTATTCAACGGAATATAACAGCCTTATAGGCCCTCTGTTGCTTGTAAGTGACGAAAACAGTCTTGTAGGGCTGTGGATGATGGGGCAAAAATACTTTTGTCCTCTTAAAGAACAGCCTGTAAAAAATGATAACCACCCTGTACTCAGAAAAGCCGCAAACTGGTTGGACAGATATTTTTGCGGACAAAAACCTGATATAAAAGAGCTTCCCCTTGCACCGATGGGCAGCAGTTTCCGCAAGGAAGTGTGGGACATACTGTGCTGCATACCTTATGGTGAAGTTATGACCTACGGACAGATTGCGGATATTATTGCTCAAAAACACGGCAAGGAAAAAATGAGTGCACAGGCCGTGGGCGGTGCTGTGGGGCATAACCCGATTTCTGTAATTATCCCCTGTCACCGTGTTGTAGGCACAAACAAAAGTCTGACAGGATATGCCGGCGGCATAAGCAAAAAACTTACTTTGCTTAAACACGAAGGGGTTGATACCGACAAATTTATTATCCCCACAAAAGGTACTGCAATTTAAAACAAATTAAAGATTTATACATACAAACGGAGATTTTATTATGATTTTATACTCCTGTATAGTGTTGCCTGTTGCTCTTATTATAATAGCTGCAAGCATTTCCATTTACAAAGGAAAAACCGAACTTATCCATTCTTACCATCAGACCAATGTAACCGATAAAGCCTCCTATGGCAGGGCTTTCGGAAAAGCATTGTCTGTTGTTGGCGCAGGAATATTTTTAAGCGGAATTATTGCTTTAGCAGGCGATAGCGATAAAATTATACTTACTGCCGTAGCTGTTATGTTTGCGGGGATGTTCGCGGGATTTTTCTGTATTTACAAGGTACAGAAAAAATATAACGGCGGAGTTTTCTGATATTAAATACAACGCATATAAAACAAAAAGGCATCTCATAATGAGATGCCTTTTTTTAGTTTTCAAACTTTAAATTTTCAATAATAAATTTTACAAGCTGGGTTATTCTTTCGTCCTGATGTGTAAGTTTAAGATAACCAATCAGACATTCAAAACCTGTGGATGCTCGGTATTCTTCCACCGATGCATTTTTTGCAACGGAAGCTTTGGATGTGTTTTTGCCTCTGCGCACCATATTCTGTTCTTCTTCGGTAAGAATGCTGCTGATAAGTTCAAGAGCCAGAAACTGACCTTTTGCACTTACATATTTAACCGAAGCCTGATTAAGCTTGTTTATTGGCTGTCTTTTGTCGGTTACAAGATGTTCGCGGATAAGCAGTGTGTACACCGCATCCCCAACAAAAGCCATCGCCAGAGGAGACTGTTCTCTGATATCTACCATAGCTGCCCCTTAGATTACATAGTCAAATTCAAAGTCTTCAATGCGGATTGTGTCGCCTTCCTGTACGCCCATTTCTTCAAGACGGTCAATAATACCGCTGTCACGGAGACGGCGCTGGAAGTACTGGAGACTTTCGTAGTCATCGATGTTTGTACCGTTGAGAATACGCACAAGCCATTCTGCTTCAATGTTGAATGCACCGTCATCTGTACGGAAGATTTCAAATGCATTACCGTCTTCCATAATTTCAGGTTTAACGTATTCTGGTTCATAGATGATAACAGGCGGAAGTTTCTGCAGTTCTGCAAAAACAGCACCAGGAAGCTGGTCAATGCCCTGACGTGTTGCCGCACTGATTTCAAACAGCTGAAGACCTTCTTCCCTGCAGAATGCACGGAATTCTTCAATCTGTTCTTCTGTTGCAATGTCGCATTTGTTTGCAACTGCAATCTGAGGACGTTTTGCAAGTTCTTCGCTGAAGTTTACAAGTTCGCTGTTGATGAGTTTAAAGTCGTCAATAGGGTTTCTGCCTTCACAGCCGGAAACGTCAACAACGTGGAGAAGCAGACGGCATCTTTCAACATGGCGGAGGAAGTCGTGGCCAAGGCCGATACCTTCACTTGCGCCTTCGATGATACCAGGAATATCTGCAGCAACAAAGGAAGCTTCTTCGTCAACTCTTACAACGCCAAGCACAGGTGTGAGGGTTGTAAAGTGGTAGTTCGCAATTTTTGGTTTTGCTGAAGAAATTGTGGAGATAAGTGTGGATTTGCCTACGTTAGGGAAACCGATGAGACCAACGTCCGCAATAAGTTTAAGCTCAAGGGTGATGTCGAATTCTTCACCTCTGAAGCCAGGTTTTGCATAACGTGGAATCTGGTGTGTAGGTGTTGCAAAGTGCTGGTTGCCAAGGCCGCCTTTGCCGCCTTTTGCAACAATGTAGTCCTTGTCTTCTTCGGAAACGTCAGCAATTACAAGGCCGCTTTCTGCTTCCTTGATAACTGTGCCGATTGGTACGCGTACGATAAGGTTTTCTGCACCACGACCGCTCATATTTGCGCCTTTGCCGTCTTCGCCGTTGCGTGCTGCGTATTTGCGTTTGTATTTAAAGTCCATAAGTGTGGACAGATTGCGGTCTGCACGGAAAATTACGTCGCCGCCTTTGCCGCCGTCACCGCCGTCAGGACCGCCGGAAGCCACGTATTTTTCGCGGTGGAAAGATACGGAACCGTTGCCGCCGTTGCCTGCTTTAACGTGAATGCGTGCTATATCTACAAAATGAATTGCCATATATATTTACCCCTTTCGTGATAATAAAAGGTTGACAGTTTATAACTTTATTATCTTACCATAATTTAATGAGATTATAAAGATAAAATTTGCTTTGAACCTGAAGGAAGTGACAACCGCCGCTGTTCAATACACAACAGGATGTTAAAAATGTCTTCTCCCGAACAATGCAAAGCAATAATCTTTTTACAAACAAAACCCGAGCTTAAAAATAAGCCCGGGTCAGATTGTTTACATTATTTTGCGTAAACGCTTACTTTTTTGCGTTCGCGGCCGTATCTTTCGAATTTAACTGTGCCGTCGATAAGAGCAAAAAGTGTGTCGTCGCTGCCGCGGCCAACATTTTCACCTGGGTGAATATGTGTGCCTCTCTGACGAACGATGATGTTACCAGCTTTTACTGCCTGGCCGTCTGCTCTTTTAGCGCCGAGTCTTTTGGATTCGGAATCACGACCGTTTTTTGTGGAACCT
>JAZOTI010000034.1:0-3673 GCA_045657565.1 Oscillospiraceae bacterium
GCAGCTGTAACAGGCTTTATTGCAAAAGAAAATGTTGTTGGCACACTTGCAGTTTGCTATGGTCTTACAGCATTTATTGACACAGAAGAACTGGCGCTTATGGGCGGTGCAAACGAAGTTGCTGTTGTTATGGGTCTCACAAAAGCTGCAGCACTTGCATTCCTTGTATTCAACCTTTTCACACCTCCTTGCTTTGCAGCACTTGGTGCTATGAACAGTGAAATTAACGACAGAAAATGGTTCTGGGGCGGTGTGGCACTTCAGTTTGCAACAGGTTACACAGTGGCATATGTTGTATACCAGGTTGGCACAGTAATCACAACAGGTTCCGTTGGTGCAGGCTTTGTTCCAGGTCTTGTTGCGGTAGCGGCAATTGTTGTGGTTATCGCTTCCCTCATCAGAAAGGCAAACAAAAGAGTAGCGGCTGAAAAGGCAGCAAAAGCAGCGGCAAAAGCAGCAAGAATGGCAAAATAATAAAAAGGAGACGTTGTCGGTATGGCAGATATTATTGTTATTGCAATTGTAATCGCTATTGTGGGCGGTGCGGCATCTTATATTTATAAACAGAAGAAAAAAGGTGTAAGATGTGTCGGCTGTTCACATGCGGGTGAATGTGCAAAAAGGGCACAGGGTCTGTCCTGCGGCAGCTCTGAAATGTAAAATAAAAAAGGAGTGGGGTTAGGGTGTTCCGCACAAGAAAACATCGCCTGCAAAGGGGCATTGTTTTGGCAACTGACGGCTTCAAATTGCCTTGTCAGACACAAAGTATGCCTGTGGTAATTTTAATTGCATTTGCACAAAAACTGCCGTTTTGCAGGTGCAAGCATTTCTATACCTCAATTTTTGATGAATGATAAGTGAAAAAGGCACTGCCATACTTTGTGTATGTCAGTGCCTTTTTGAGCAATTCAGTCGCAAAAATTGTAATATAGAAACGATGTTTTCTTATGTGGAACACCCTTTCCACTCCTTTTATTTTTGCAAAAAAAATAACCCGTTTCAGAATATATCTAAAACGGGTGTGATATTAAAGATTCATATGGTTTTTAATTGCAAGATAAGTTGTATCACTTATATGGTGTTCCAATTTGCAGGCGTCTTCAATTGCGGTTTCTTCATCAACGCCGATGCTGATTAAAAACTGTGTAAGCAATGTATGTCGGTTGTAAATTTTTTCGGCAACTTCTTTTCCTGCATCGGTGAGAACAATATGACCGCCTTTTTCAACAACGATATATCCGCCTTCTTTAAGCAAACCCATTGCACGGCTTACACTTGGTTTGGAATATCCCATATGTTCGCATATATCTATAGAACGCACTACACCCATCTTTTTTGTAAGCAGATGTATTGTTTCAAGGTACATTTCGCCGGATTCCTGAAGGTGCATATAACTCTCCTCTGATGTTACAAAATATTATTAATAGGATAACACATCAATATGCTAAAATCAAGCGTACATATATGGAATACAGATGGTGTTTGTTCATATAAATTTCACCTGTAAAATGTTGACATATCAACATTGCCATAGTAAAATTTATTTGTCAAAAAAGACTTATACAGTTTTAATATCATTTTAAGGAGAATGCAATGCTGTCAAGATATGAGCAGTTTTCTTTTATAGTGTCAGGCATCAACCGACATATACAGAAACTGGAACATGATGAAATGGTTAAACACGGTTGTAAAGGTGCCTATGCCCAGTATCTTGTGGCAATGCGTCATTACCCTCAGGGCGTCACAGCAGCACAGCTGAGCGAAATCTGTGACAAGGACAAAGCAGCGGTTTCCCGTATTGTTGCCGAGATGATTGACAAAGGTCTTATTGTGCGAAAAGCAGCTTCCGAAACAATGTACCGTGCAAAGCTTACATTGTCTGCGGAAGGAGAAAAGGTGGCAGAATATATTGTGAACAGAGCCTCTGCCGCAATTGAAGCAATGGGTGATGAACTTTCCGACGAACAGAGAATAACCCTGTATAAAACCCTTGATACCATATCACATAAACTTTATACCCTTACAAGAGAAGGAATACCTCAGAAATAAACTGATTAAATATAATCACACGGAAGAAGGAGACCGATTATGGCAGTAAGAATTATTATTGACTCTACAGCAAATGTAAGAGCAGATCTGGAAAACAGATTTACAGTTGTGCCGCTTACAGTAAACTTTGGCACAGAAAGTTTTGCTGACGGCATCGAAATTGACAACAATACATTTTACAGAAAACTCACAACAAGCGATGTTATGCCAACAACAAGCCAGCCTACACCTGATGCATTTGAAACAGTCTTCAAGGAAATTGTGGAAGCAGGGGACGAAGCTGTTGTAATTACAATTTCCTCAAAGCTTTCAGGTACATTCCAGAGCGCAAATATTGCTGCAGAAGATTTTGCAGGCAAAGTGTTTGTGGTTGACGGATACACTGTGGCAATCGGCACAGGTGCATTGGCTGAATATGCCCTCAGCCTTGCGGACAGCGGCAAAACTGCGGAAGAAATTGTGGCAGAAATTGAAACAGCAAAGGAAAAAATCAGAGTTTTTGCGGTTGTTGACACTCTTGAATACCTCAAAAAGGGCGGCCGTGTTTCTGCGGCAGTTGCTTTTGCGGGCGGTATTCTCAACTTTAAACCTGTTATTGCAATTGCAGATGGTGTTGTGCAGTCCCTTACAAAAGGTCGTGGTAACAAGCAGGCAAATGAGCTTATGAATCAGGAAATTGAAAAAAGCGGCGGAATCGACTTTGAAAAGCCTTTTGTTATCGGCTATACAGGTGAAGATAACACTCTTATGTGCAACTATATTGCGGAATATACAAGTGTATGGGGCGGAGATGTTTCAAAAATCCACACAGCACAGCTTGGCAGTGTTGTAGGCACACACGCAGGTCCCGGTGCAGTTGCAGTAGGTTATTTTGTAAAATAATTATGTCATATAAAAGAAATACCACAGGTACAAACCTGTGGTATTTTTGTTTTAACTGTTTAACCTGGTAATTGCTTTTTTGAATTCTCTTGCAAAAAGCAATACTGTGCAGCTTACCGCAATAATATCTGCAACAGGTTCTGCAAGGAAAACCGCGTTTGTTTTGTTTTCTATAAACATAGGCATAATATAGATGAGAGGGATAAGCAGAATAATTTTTCTCAGCAATGCAAGGAACAGACTGCATTTTGCGTTGCCCAAAGCAATAAAAGTCTGCTGACAGGCAATCTGTGCACCGAACACACAGTTAACCGACATATAAATTCTCAAAGCGTGTGAGGCAAATTCCACAAGGGCAGGGTCATTGTTGAATATTTTTATAAAGCCCTGAGGGAACAGCATTACCAGCCCCCACAACGAGAAAGAGAACACAAGACAGCTTATAAGTGTGATTTTAAAAGCTTTTTTTACCCTGTCAGCGTCTTTTGCGCCAAAGTTATAGCTGATTATCGGCTGGGAACCCTGACACAGTCCCTGCAGCGGCAGAATGGAAAATGTCATTACACTGGTAAGAATTGTCATACTGCCAACAGCAATGTCGCCGCCGTATTTAAGCAAAGATGAGTTGAAGCACACGGCGATAAGACTTTCTGTTGCCTGCATAATAAAAGGGGAAAGTCCAAGTGCCACACATGGCAGGAAAATCTGGGGATTGAGTTTAAGGTTGCAGCGACGGATTTTA
>JAZOTI010000035.1:0-4447 GCA_045657565.1 Oscillospiraceae bacterium
AAAAAGAATATAAAACCCGGTGTAAGCATTTTGGGCAGTTTTTCTTTATTGTTTTTCAGGTCTGTTACTGCAAACACAGCTGCCGCAAGTGCAACCGCAAAAAAAGCATATCCACCTGCTCTGACCATATTGAAACAGCCAAACATAGCCATGAACATCATCATAAAACAGATGGATACAAATGGTGAAAGTGATAATGAAATATCAGCCTTTGCTGATATGAAAAATGCAATACCACAGATTGCCGCAAAACTGAGTAATGTAAAGATTAAGTCCACCTTAACCTCCTTGATTTATATCGTAAATTAATTTTTTCGCATAATATTTATTATATTATATCACAATAACCTCTTCAATGTCTATCAACAAGGCCAAATAATGCCTGACAACCTGCAATAACAACAGCAATGCAGTATATAACCGCATTGCTGTTGTTTTTCAGTTATTATTCAGTTGCTTCAACAGAGTCAGAAGTAACTTCTGAGCTTGCAGGTGCCACATACTGTGAACAAGCTGAATCAGCTTTGGAAGCATGACCTACAGTACCGCAGTCAACACAGTGTGCAGATGCATCGTGACCTGCATGAGAAGCACAGGTTGTGCAGTAAGCTGCATTGCAGGCATCAGTTTTTGGCTGACCACAGGATGCACATGTTTCAACAGGTGCTACATACTGTGGGCAGCTTGCTTCTGCTTTGGAAGCATGACCTACAGTGCCGCAGTCAGCACAGTGTGCTGCTGTTGCGTCATGGTCTGTGTGTTTTGCACATACTGTACAGTATGGCTTATCGCATTCGGCAGTTTTGTCCTGTCCACATTTGTCGCATTTTACTGCAACAGGTTCGCTTGAAACCGGTTCACTGGAAACAGATTCACTTGATGGTGTGCTGGAAGCTGAACTGCTGGATGAAGAAGAGCTTGAACTGCTTGAAGAACTTGAACTGCTGGATGAACTTGAGCTGCTTGAGGAGCTTGAGCTTGAACTGCTGGATGAAGATGAGCTTGTGGAGCTGGATTCTTCTTTTTCTTCGCATGTAAGTTCAAATGTATCTTTAAGCTTGCCGTTGTTTACAGAAGCTGTGATAACAACCTTGCCTTCTTTTGTTGCTTTAACTTTACCCGTTGCAGAAACTGTTGCGATTTCAGGTTTATCCACTGTCCACACGACATTTTTATCTGTCAGTGCCATTCCTTCAGGGTCAGTTTTAAGTGTAAGCTGCATTTCTTTGCCTACTTCAAGAGTTTTTGCATCTTCAGGTGCTACAATTTCAATACTTTTGAGTGTTGCAGCTACTGTTACATTGCAGCTTGCGCTGATTTTGCCTTCAAGAATTGATGCTGTAATTTTTGCGCTACCATTGCCTACTGCAGTAACTTTACCTTTTTCATCAACTGTCGCTACTTTTTCATCAGAAGATTTCCATGTAATTTTATCGTTACCTTTGAAACCTTCGGTAATGGATGCGCCGATTTCAGTTTTTGCACCGATTTCAAGGTTTACAGCTTTTTTGGAAAGTGTGATTTCTGCTTTTTTGAATTTTGCCACAACTTCAATCTCTGTGATTTCTTCAGAAAGCTGTGGAACTTTATATGTTATTTTAGCTTCCTTGATATCGGAAATACCATTGTGTTCACATTCCCAGCCTACAAAGATGCCGCCATTTTCTGTTTTTGGTTTTGCTTCTACTTCTGTTGTGGTAGAAGTTGGTCTCATTGTCTGTTCAACTTCACCGTCAACCGCGCCGAGTTCGTAGTTATCGGAAACAAATTTAACAACAACACGTTCTCTGATTGCGATTGGGTCTTCAATGATGGAAGGCATTTCTTTTTCGCTGCGTTTTGGACAGTATTTGATGTCAGGGCGTCTGTCTTCTGTTTCGTAAGCATGTGTTCTGATATAACCAAACAATGCTTCAAAACCTTTTTTGCTCAGATGGATACCGTCTTCAATTGTGTAGTCTGTTTTTGCAAAACCTGTAGTTTCATCTTTAAGTGCTTCTGCACTGTTGAGGAATTTCCAGCCTTCTTCATCACACATTTCAGCAAGTGCAGCATTGAATTTGTCAATCTGCTGCATTGTAATATGGTTGTAGCCAGGTCTCTGACGATCTACAGGTGGAACAGCATTGATAATAATATCGCTGTATGGATAAGCATTATAGATTGCATCTACTGCCTTTTTATATTCTTTTGTGAATGTGTCTACAGGCCAGTTTGCGTCGTTTGTGCCGAATGTGATGATAATTCTCTGTGGCTGAACCATTGCTATAGCTGTAGGGATATCAACAGGATCCATACCCGCAAAGCTTACAACTTTTTCAGGACTTGAAACAACATGTTCAACACCAAGACCGATAGCGCCCATTACGTTGTTCCAGGTTGTACCTGTAACATCATACATAAGGGAACGCACTGTGTTGGAGTCGCCGATAAACAATGTGCCATCAATATATTCCTGACCTGCATCTTCTGTTTCGCCAAGGATTGTTGCGCTGAGTTTGTCAATGTCAATTGCAACTTCATCTTTGTTATAGTTGTTGTCTGCTTTAGGATCAACTTCAATTTCACTTATACTGCTGCTTGAAGGGCTGTTGCTGCCGATACTGCTTACCGCAAAAACAACACCCACAACAACAGCAACGCAGAGAACTGCCGCACACGCAAGAATTGCAATATGCTGTTTGCTGCCAGATTTCGCCTTTGCAATGATTGCAGAAAATTCCTTCATAATATTCTCAAACGGATTTTTAGCAGGCTTTTTAGGCTTTTTTGAGCCATCTGAGCCTTTATTGGTTGTGGCCTGGCCACCTTTATATATTTTAGTTGGTTTTTCGTTATGCAAAATCGTTTCCTCACTTTGCTATGTAATCAATCACTTAAATTAGATATGCATATAACCATATCTCGTTATATTTTACTACATATTGTGTAAAAAAGCTATAGCCAGTTTGTTAAATTTCTTTGTACAGCCATATTTTTCAAAATATATTCATAAAATAAAAAACCGCAAACCCTTAACGGATTTGCGGTTATGTTTAATTAATTAAACCAATTCAATGATTGCCATCTCTGCAGCGTCACCACGACGTGGGCCGATTTTGATGATTCTTGTGTAACCACCGTTGCGACCTTCGTAGTTTGGTGCGATTTCGTCAAAAACTTTTTTAGCAACAGCTTCTTTTGTTACATAGCTGTAAACCTGTCTTTTTGCGTGCAAAGTATCTACTTTACCGAGTGTAATCATTTTTTCAGCCATTGCACGAACTTCTTTAGCTCTTGTTACTGTGGTTTCAATTTTGCCGTTTTCGAGCAAATATGTTACCATAGCGCGCATCATAGCTCTGCGATGGTCTGTGGATCTGCCTAACTTTCTTGTACCTGGCATATCGAGTCACTCCTTTACTATGTTAAACGACTAATAACAATTAGTCTTCGTCTTTTGGAAACTTGTAGCCCAGAGAAGCAAGCTTCTGCATAACTTCTTCAAAGCTCTTTCTACCGAGGTTTCTAACTTTCATCATTTCACCTTCGGTTTTGTTTACGAGGTCTTCAACTGTATGAATACCTGCTCTCTTAAGGCAGTTGAAAGAACGAACAGACAAATCGAGGTCTTCGATTGTCATTTCCAGTTTACTTGGGCTGGAAGCTTCGTCTTTTTCAACCATCTTAGGCAATGCTACATCATCAGACAAACCTACGAACAGGTTGAGGTGTTCTGTAAGAATTCTTGCACCGATGCTCATTGCTTCGTTAGCGTTGATTACGCCGTTTGTCCAAACTTCAATTGTAAGTTTGTCATAGTCTGTAATCTGGCCAACACGTGTATTTTCTACAGAATAGTTAACCTTCAAAACAGGTGTATAGATGCTGTCAACAGGCAACACGCCCAAAGTTACAAATTCCTGTGATTTTTTGCTTCTGTCAACTGGCACGTAACCACGGCCTCTGTCAAAAGTAAGTTCCATCACAAGTTTTGCACCTTCGCTCAATGTTGCGATGTGCCAGTCCGGATTAAGAATCTGGATATCTGCGTCAGTTTCGATAGAGCCGGCAGTAACCTCGCAAGGACCTACTGCGTGAATGCGAACAGTTTTAGCTTCGTCGCAGAAAAGTTTTGCTGTGATGCCTTTTACATTAAGAACGATTTCTGTAACATCTTCTTTAACGCCGTTGATGAATGTAAATTCATGAACAACACCGTCGATTTTGATGTTTGTTACAGCAACACCTGGCAAGGAAGAGAGAAGAATTCTTCTCAAAGAGTTACCGAGTGTTGTGCCGAAACCTCTTTCAAGAGGTTCAACAACAAACTTTCCGTACTGACCGTCTTCTGATAAAACGGCTGTTTCTATTCTTGGTTTTTCGATTTCTATCATTTATAAACCCTCCTATGATACAACTAAGGCTGCTTCTTAATTTGCATTCCCGATGCCGGAGTGGGTTATTT
>JAZOTI010000036.1:0-3983 GCA_045657565.1 Oscillospiraceae bacterium
TGTTGGAATCATAATCCAACGGGTAGGTTGCCGCATATACAACAGCTGTTTTATCTTCAGGTACTGTAAGTTCTGTGTACTGTGTAAGCCCTGTTTCCGCCAGTGCTTTGATGGTGTTTATGCAGTCCTGTGTAACATCAAACACAACATTGGCATATAGTTCATCCATATCGTATGTCATATACCCCTTTGTTGCAGCTTCCACTGTAACACTTTGAGGATAATCTGCCGCTTTTTCCAAAGCTTTACCCTTTGCTATGCTAACCGGTACATACGCAACCTCAATTCTCGCAAGAACAGGTCCTCTGCGCTGGTCCTTCATCTGACGGGTAATGTTGATGGTATCAAGTGCAATTGCATTGTACAGTTGTTCTTTCTGCTGTCCGGTAAGATTCATCAGTGACTTTGCATTGCCGCCGAAGCCGTCCTTGATGTAGAAACCTTTTACATTTTCAACGGGTTCGCTGAGAACCGGGAAGTTGTGGATTTTAAAGCTGTCCAGGTCTTCCAGTGCCACAAGTTTTTTCATAATATCAACAGGTGTGCCGTCAGTATAACTGCGTTTTACTGTTTTTCCATTTTTAAGCTTGTATTCAATTAAAAGTCTCTGATAGAAAACCTCAACTGCATCATGGCCGATATACCCCACCATATCCGAGTGTATATCCCTTATCATATCAATTTCTTCAGGTTTGGTGAAGGTTGTACCCTGCCCTTCATTCATACGGTAATATATACCGCCGTCTTCGTTTAAATGCACACGTGAAATCTGACTGTAGTCCCCTGTGTACTGTATTGTAACAGACTGTACATCATCGGTGTCAGGCACGTATTTTTCATAACCAAAGAATCCATTGTCCGCACAGATAATCAATGCCACAACCGCTACAAGGCAGAACGCAAGGCTTGCAATGCCACGCTTTGTTGGGCGTGGATTACGGGACATAAGTGCATTGAATACAAGGTATATTGCCGTTGTGAAAGTAATACTTACAACACTGAGACATTGTACCTTTTCGCTGTAGCCCCATATATCAAGGTACATCAGACCAAAAAACAATCCGCCACCGATAGAAGTTGCAAGGATTATAAACTGATACAGAAAACTTTTTGTGTTTGCACTCTGTGCCATTTCGCTTTTGCGTTTTTTATAAAGTCTGCAACAAAGCACAAGCATAACCGCAATAAACACTATGTAGCAGATATTGAGCCCTATTCCCTGGCTGAATTCCCCGCCAGAGAATGTCTGGTACATCATAACGGCCGGAGAAAATTTGAAGTAAGAATATATAAAATCCCCTCTGCCGCCATAACCTGTTACAAATGCACCCATAAGAAGCATCACAAGCAGTGTATAAGCAGGCACAATCGCAAGCAAAGCACCTGCAAAAACTGCACTGTCCAGACCTGCGTTACAGCATACACTGCTGAAAAACGCAATAACGGCAATCATAACTGTCAGCAATGCCACACGCAAAGCCTCCAGCACTATCAATCCCAAAGGTTCCCCAACTGTAACGGCATTTACCATTGCAACAACTGCATAGCAGAAAAACTGTGCCGAAAGCAGCACTGTAATCACTGCCGCAAAGTTTGCCAATAACTGCTGATGACGTTTTACAGGCAAAGCGTGAAAAACATCCACCGCACGGCGGTTGTGCATAAAGCTGTTTACATAAACAGAAATCAGCACTGATCCCAATATAACCACTGCAAAATATAAAATTACGCTTGCAGCGGAGTAAATTTCAGGGCGGCCGTCCAATCCATAATAACTGTAACCCTGTGCCATTCTTCTTGAGGCATCAACAGCTTCCATAATATAGAAAACCGGCAAAGTCACAAAGCTGATAAGTGTGTATATAAAACCTATGCCTTTTATTCTTCTCAGGGCACTTTTGTATAAAGAGACAAACAGCTGTTTATCAGAATATAATGTTGTTTGTGTCATATCCTATTGCCTCCATTTCGCTTACAAATACTTCTTCCAGAGTAAGTGGAATATAATCCACAAAAACAGGATTGTATTTGCTGAATAATTGTTCCGCTTCTTCACATCCGACAGCACAGGCGATGGTGTAAACACTGCCACTCTTTTTAAAGGACAGGATTTTGCTTTCGTCCAGCTTTTCCCTGCAGAAATCGCTGTCTTTACCGAAAGCCATCTGCACCTTGCAGTATCTTTCGCTGAGAGCGTCCATTGTGTGCTGCATGATAAGTCTGCCGTTGTGAAGAATGCCGACAGTGTCACAGAAGTCTTCAAGTTCTCTCAGGTTGTGGCTGGAGATAACAACAGTCATTTCGCTGTTCAGAACCTCATCGGCAATCAGTTTTCTCACTGCAACACGGATAACAGGGTCAAGACCATCAAAAGCTTCGTCCAGCAGCAGATATTTTGGCTGACAGCTGAGAGCAAGGATTATTGCAGCCTGACGGCGCATACCTTTTGAAAAAGTTTTCACCCTTGCATTGCGGTCAAGTGGAAAACGGCTTGCCAGCTTTTCGTATTTTTCCTGTGACCAGGTTGGATAAAGACCTTTGTACATACGGCTCATATCTTCCATACTGCTGTTTGGCAGAAAATACATATCGTCACTTACAAAAAACACCTTGTGTTTTGCAAGAATATTGTCATAAGCATCTTCACTGTCAACGGTTACACTGCCGCCGTCAGGGTAATAAACACCGCTTACTGTGCGCAAAAATGTGCTTTTGCCGCTGCCGTTGGTGCCCACAAGTCCATAAATGCTGCCTGGGTTGATTGATATATTCAAACAGTCAACTGCAACCTTGCTGTCAAATTTTTTGGTAAAATTTTTAGCTGTTATCATAGCTGTTCCTCCTCTGAAAATACTTTTTCCACAAGGGCAACAATCTGCTCTTTTGTGGTATTGCAGGCTTTAAGCTGTCTGCAGAGCAAAACCAGATTTTCCATTGCGGAATCGGTTTCCTTTTGTTTTAACGCACCGATGTCGTTTACAAAACTGCCCTTGCCTGCCACGGAGTATATAATCCCTTCCTTTTCCATATCCTGATAAGCCTTTTGTATGGTGTTTGGGTTTACCCCCAGATCACGCGCAAGGCTTCGTACTGACGGGAGCTGTGAATCCTGTTCCAGCACGCCTGCCATAATCAGCTCCAGAGTTCTGTTTTTGAGCTGTTCATATATCGGCACACGGCTTTTCAAATCAAGTATAAACATAGCATGCTCCTTCCATTTATTTTTACCCGGGTTCAAACTGTATTATTCGAAATAGTACAGTTAGTACAGTTTTATGATAACAACAGTACCGCCACAAATCAAGTTATTTTGCAAAAATTAACAATTTGGACATTATTTATGTAAAATTTCAACAAAATATTATACTATATGTAATATATATTATAAATTATACAAATTTCAACAAAAATTCTCTTGCAAAAGTATTAATAAATCGACAGACGCAAAAAAATCCCCGACAAAATTGTCGGGGATTTTACTGTTTTTAACATTTTGTCAAAAGCACATATTCTGCACGGAATTATTTTTTGATAATCTGTGGACCCTGTGCTGTGTCTTTAACTTCATAGCCCATTGCAGCAAGTTCGTCACGAATCTGGTCTGCACGTGCCCAGTTCTTTTCTTTTCTTACTGCTGTTCTTTCTTCTACCAGAGCTTTAACTTCTGCAGGAATTTCGTCCTTGTTTCTGTTGTAGAGAATACCAAGAACTTCTGTCATTTCATCAAATGCTTTTGCAGCGTGTTCCAGAGCAGCTTTGGACTGTTCTTTACCGTTTACGTTGATGAATGTAACAAGTTCAAACACTTTGGACAATGCGTCTGCTGTGTTGAGGTCGTCATCCATAACTGCAATAAATTCGCTGACAAGTTTATCTGCTTCAGCAACGATTTCATCTTTGCCTTCACCTGCATGGCTGATAAGGAAGTCAAGATGTTCTCTTGCTGTGTAAAGTCTTTCAAGAGAAGATTTGCACTGGTCGAT
>JAZOTI010000037.1:0-5104 GCA_045657565.1 Oscillospiraceae bacterium
TGCTGTAGTTTGGAATATTTTCAAAATCCAATGGGAGCAGCATGCCTTCGTTTGCCATACGGGCAATCATATAGTCGGAAGGAATTATGATGTCATAACTTACCGCACCGCTGGAGATTTTGTTGTACATATCTTCATTGGAAGCAAATGTATCGTAATTTACAACAACTTTCTGACCATAAGTTTCTTCGTACCAGATTTCAAATTCTTTTATGGTATCAAAACTGCCTTCGCTGCCGTCAGAGATATATTCACCCCAGTTGTAAACATTGAGTTCCAGCGCACCGCTTGTGCCTTTAAATGCACCAAAGCTGAGTACAACAACAATAACTGCTGCAAGAGCAAGGGCTGCATTACGTTTGTTAGGGTTGTAATCACCTTCCGGCTTTTCACCTTTTGCTGCTTTTTTTGCTTCCGCAAGTTTGCGGCTGTCTTCGTTATCAACAATGTTGTTAATAAGCAGAAGTGAAAGAGTTACAAAGAAGATGATTGTTGCCAGCGCATACATTTTTGGTGTAACAGTCTTTTTTGTCATACCGTAAATGCGGATTGGCAATGTCTGGAAACCGTTACCGCTTGTAAAGTAACTGATTACAAAATCGTCAAGAGACATTGTAAACGCCATAATTGCACCTGTGATGATACCAGGCATAATTTCAGGCAGTTCAACTTTAAAGAAAGCTCTGATTGGCGGGCAGCCAAGGTCCATTGCCGCTTCCGGCAGGGATTTGTCCATCTGCTGAAGTTTAGGCAGTACCTGCAGAATAACATACGGCAGACAGAATGTAACATGGGCAATGAGCATTGTCATAAAGTTGAGACTTGTTGATGCTCCGAAAATTCGGCCCACAAAAACAAACATAAGCATCAATGAGATACCTGTGATGATATCAGGGTTTGTCATTGGAATGTTTGTAACTGTATCAATTGCTGTTCTGTACCATTTGGAGCGGAGCTTGTTGATACCAACAGAAGCCGCTGTGCCAAGTACGGCAGAAATTGCTGTTGCTGAAAATGCAAGTACAAGTGAGTTTTTGAGAGCTTCAAGCGTATTGCGGTCGTTCAAAAGCTCCTTGTACCATTTAAGTGAAAATCCTGAAAATACTGACAAGCTTTTGCCGTCATTGAAGGAGAACACCAACAGAATTGCAATAGGAGCAAACAGGAAAATGAAAATTATTGCTGTATAGATTTTAGATGCTGATTTTTTCATTTCTATTTACCTCCATATACACGTTTTGAGGTAAAGTAATTTGCAACACCCATACATACCAGCAGGATTATCATAAGGATAAATGCGATTGCTGCAGCAAAATGCAGGTTGTTTGCAACGTACTGACCTTCGATAGCGTCACCGATAAGGAAGAATTTACCGTTACCGAGTTTCTGTGAAATATAGAAAGTACTGATTGACGGAATCAGAACCATTGTGATGCCGCTCATAACACCTGGAAGGCTGAGTGGAAAAATTACACGGCGCAAAGTTGAAATGCTGTTGCAGCCAAGGTCATGTGCAGCTTCGATAAGGCGGATATCCATTTTTGCCATAATGGAGTAGATTGGAAGCACCATATATGGGAAATAGTCGTATACCATACCGATGATAACCGCTGCTTCTGTACCGATAATATGTACAGCAGGCAGACCAAGCATATCAAGAATACCGTTGAAGATACCTGTATCCTGAAGGATTGTCATCCATGCATATGTACGGATAAGGAAGTTCATCCACATCGGAATCATAATGAGAGTCATCATGATTCTCTGTTTTCTTTCCTCTGCCCTTGCCATAATGTAAGCAAGAGGATACCCCATAACAAGACAGATTGCTGTGGAGATAACAGCAAGTTTGAGAGAACGGCCAAAGATGAGAAGATATGTGCGCACTTCTTTTATTGTGCCGTCATCTGCTGTCATTTCGCTTGTTGCAGTAAAAAATCTTGTAATATTATCAAGTGTGAAATTAAAGTTATTGTCTGTAAATGCGTAGTACGCAATGAACAACAGCGGAACAAGAATAAATATTACAGCCCATATTGAATATGGTGTAAGCAACATTCTTGTGGTGCTGTTGCCTTTGGAAAGGCGTTTTTTCATTATTCTTCATCGCCTCCTGTATTGGAAAGTTCATCCATTTCATCAGAGAAGGAAGAATAGTCACCAAACATACCTGAATATTTGGATTTTTTCATAACGTGAATTGCGTCCGGTTCAAGGTAGATACCGATATGTTCATCTACATCAACAAAGTCTGTTGTCTGAATCATCCATTTGAAA
Source organism: Oscillospiraceae bacterium (assembly GCA_045657565.1). GTDB lineage: Bacteria > Bacillota > Clostridia > Oscillospirales > Ruminococcaceae > RGIG3102. The sequence goes on from JAZOTI010000037.1 coordinate 2,278, forward strand.
CCTTTTACATCAACGATGATCTCGTAGTGAACACCCATAAATGTAACGGATGTAACAACACCTTCAAGCATACCTTTTTCTACAGGCACAATGTCAACGTCTTCCGGACGGATTACGATATCAACAGGTTCTTTTTTGTCAAAGCCTTTGTCAAGGCAATCGAATGTATGGCCGGAAAATCTTGCTTTGCCGTCTTCCAGCATAACACCGTCAATGATGTTACTTTCGCCGATAAAGTCTGCAACAAAAGCATTTTCAGGTTCGTTGTAAATGTCAACAGGTGTACCAATCTGCTGAATTTTGCCTTCGCTCATAACAACGATTGTGTCGGACATACTGAGAGCTTCTTCCTGGTCGTGTGTTACAAAAACAAAAGTGATACCTGTGGATTTCTGGATTTTTTTAAGTTCCTGCTGCATATCCTTGCGCAATTTGAGGTCAAGTGCACTGAGAGGTTCGTCAAGAAGCAAAACTTTTGGGTGGTTGATGAGCGCTCTTGCAATTGCAACACGCTGCTGCTGACCACCTGAAAGACTTGTAACATTGCGTTTTTCAAAACCTGTAAGCATAACGAGGCGAAGCATTTCTTTTACTTTTTCCTCGATTTCAGCTTTAGGAACCTTTTTTTCTCTCAAAGGGAAAGCAATGTTTTCGAAAACGTTGAGATGAGGGAAAAGTGCATATCTCTGAAAAACTGTGTTTACATTGCGCTTGTGTGGTGGAACTTCTGTGATATCTTCACCCATAAACACAACTTCACCTTCGTCTGGCTGTACAAAACCACTGATAATACGCAGTGTTGTTGTTTTGCCGCAACCGGAAGGGCCAAGCAGTGTTATAAACTCGTTATCATATATATCAAGACTGATATTGTCAAGAACAATATCTCCATCAAAAGATTTTGAAATGTTTTTAAGTTCGATTATCTTTTTCATATCTGTATATTTCCCCTCTTAAACAGCCAAAATTTTTATGGTAACAAAAAAGTGGTATGCACCTTTGGCATACCACTTGCAAATGCGATATTGTAAAATATCCCCATATTGGTATATGGAAACACTTACATCTCAATGGGTTCAGAGTCTATATAGCAAAGATTACTTTTACTACTCTTATTGACCATTTCACAAGTTATAATGCCCTGGGCACCGGTTTATAGTCACCAACTTATAAAACTTTAGCTTTTAACTCAATCAATAAGGCAACAGAAGTTGCCAACCGCCTTTCAGCGGTTTGCGGCATTCGACCCGGCTGTCCGTATGGCCTTGGCTGACATTTGTCAGCGGTCGTGTATCTTGCTTTGGAAATCTCTTTCCAATTGAGACAATTAATTTTAACATTTATATATATATAAGTCAACAATATATTAAGAAAAATGTTATATAATGTATATACAACATTGTCATCAACATTTTCAGCACCAAAAAAGGGATATCTGTGAGATATCCCTTAAATAACTATGATTTTATCCGATCCAGAGTGGCAGATCCTGAATGTAGTAGAGTTTTTCTGTGCTGAAATCTGTGCCTTCTCTGAGTACTGCAGAATAACCAACAATTTCACAACCGAGGTCATTGAGTACGCTTTCCATCGCTTTGAATGTTCCGCCTGTAGAAACAACGTCATCAAGAATAAGCACTTTTTTGCCTTTGATTTTATCTGCATCGGTGCCGTCAACAACCATTGTCTGCACAGCATTTGTTGTGATGGATTTAACTTCTGTGATGATTGGTGCTGTCATATATGCTTTCACACCTTTACGGAAAACAACAAACTCTCTTTCGCCGAGATATGTGCACAGACTCTGTGCCAGTGGAAGTGTTTTTGCTTCCGGACATACTATATAGTCAAAATCCAGGTCTTTAACCTTGTCACCAAGCACTTTTGCACAATAGTTGGTAAGTTCTGTATTGCCAAGAAGCACAAAGCCCGCAATGTGAAGTGTAGGTGTCACAGGCGCAATGAGAAGTCTTTCTGTTCTGCCTGCAAGGTCAATGTCATAATATTCCTGTCCTGTATATTTGATTTCCATATAAATATTCCTCCGGATTATTGTTTTAACAGTTTAATTATAGCATAATTCCACTGTTTTTGTCTATCAGATTTATCTCCTCTGCTCCCTTTATATACCGCATAACGTCTGATACATTATTTTCTTGGGGTAAAGACAGCGTAAAGCCTTTTATTTTCAATAAATTTATTGTATAATGATAATTGCGCTATGAAACAGATTGCTTTTGTACTATTGTTTCATCAAGGTTAAATAAACCGATACAATAATATATTGTAATATTATCTTGTTTACCCTATAATATAGCGTAGATGTTAAATAAATATCAATTATAAAAAGGAGAGTTATTATGGTATATTCACATGAAGTAGAAAGAATGTGTAAAGTATCCAAAGGTTGTGACCACGGTCCTGCTCCTATCCCTCAGGAAGGCGCATGGACAAAAGTTTATGAAATCAAAGATGTAAGCGGCTTGTCCCACGGTATTGGCTGGTGTGCTCCACAGCAGGGTACTTGCAAACTTACACTTAACGTTAAAGAAGGCATCATCCAGGAAGCTTTGGTTGAAACAATCGGCTGTTCCGGTATGACACACTCCGCTGCTATGGCTGGCGAAATTCTCCCTGGCAAAACATTGCTTGAAGCACTCAACACAGACCTTGTTTGTGACGCTATCAACGTTGCTATGAGAGAAATTTTCAAACAGCTTGTTTACGGCAGAACACAGACAGCTTTCTCTGAAGGCGGTCTCCCTGTAGGCGCAGGTCTTGAAGACCTTGGCAAAGGCCTCCGCAGCCAGACAGCAACAATTTATTC
>JAZOTI010000038.1:0-4451 GCA_045657565.1 Oscillospiraceae bacterium
ATTGCGTGGATAAGTGCGTCAATTGCACTTGTTGCAAAAAAGTCGTATGGAAGTTCTGTGAGAAGCTGTGGGATAATAACTGCATAGTCAGGGAAGATTGAAGGGTCTGCAAGGCCAACTTTTGTGCCCATATCAACAAATTCTGCAATGGAAACGCTGCTTACTTCACTGCCTGCACCACAGGTTGTAGGCACAGCGATGATTGGCAGAACCTTTTTGAGAGGAATTTTGCGCTGATAGTAATCTGCTGCGTCTCCGCCGCCGTCCAGCACAAGAATTTTTGCCATATCGATAACAGCACCGCCGCCGATTGCGATAATTCTTTCGCAGTCTGTTGCGCGGAAATCTGCCAGCATTGCGTTAACCATAGCGTCGGTTGGTTCGCCTTTGCCGTAATCGCTTTTAAAGAAAACCTTTGCACCGCTGATTTTGTCTGCAAAGTATTTGTTGTAGATTGTTTTTGTTGCAAGGATAAAGTCTTTTTCGCCAATGTTGAATTCAGCAACGAAATCGGCAGGATTGTCGTATTTCTGAACTTCTGTGATGGTCTGGAACAGTTTCATTGTCGTATCTCCTTATATAAAAATTTTTTCGTACGGTATTTTTTTACATTTTATCATAGAAATATCGCTTTTTCCAGCTATAATATAAATATAGCAGATATTTTAAAATCAATTTTCCGCAAGGAGGAATATATGCGTACAAAACGAACTCCGTGGCAGAAGGAATGGGACAGTCTTGTAAAAAAGGAAGCAAAGCTTGCAGCAAAAAAGCTGGAGGCAAAGCCGTCGCGTCTTAACGGTTTTCTGGAACAGAAGGTTCCGCCAAACTTGCAGGACACCCTTGATACCGCCTTTGAAAAAGCTTTTCGCCTTGTGTTTCAGAAAGGCACAGCGGTTATTGAAAAAACCTACAACAAAACAAAAATGGAACAGGATTTTGATATAAACAGTCACATCGAAAAGGTTAAAAAAGATTCAAAATCCCTCAAAACTTTCAGCAAAACTGCGGGCAAAAAAGGCACAGGCAACCTTGTTTTCAGCGGTGTAAGCGGTGTGGGCCTTGGTGTGCTTGGCATCGGCATTCCCGACATTGTGCTGTTTGTGGCAGTTATGCTCAAAAGCATTTACGAGATAAGCCTCAGCTATGGCTATGACTACAACACCGATAAGGAAAAACAGTTTATACTGCTTTTAATCCGTGCCGCGCTGGGCAAAGATGATTTTGAACAGAACAATGCAAAAGTGGACAGATTTATCGAAAACGGAAAACTTGAAGTTTATCAGATGGATTTCAGCATTGAACAGACAAGTGCACTTTTGTCCAAGGAACTGCTTTATATGAAATTTCTGCAGGGTGTGCCGATTGTCGGTGCTGTGGGCGGTGCCTATGATTTTGTTTACACCAAACAGATACTTGACTATGCAAAGATAAAATATTACAAACGTTTCCTTGCGGACAGAAAACCTGCAGAGAAAAAAGTGATGTAAAAACCGCCTTTAAAAATGTGGCAGTATCGGCTTCAAAAGATGTTTGTTGCCGGGAAATGCCAGTGAATTCCAAAACGGAAATATATACACAGCTTTCAGCACCGGGCGGTGTTGCACAGTCTGCCCCGATGGGGTAAAATAAAACATATACAAAAAACGGGAGGTACGGTATGTATCTTGACAAAAAAGTTTTCGCGGTGATTGTTGCCGCAGGCAAAGGCACCCGCATAGGCTTTGACAAAATGCTTTACCGCATTGACGGTGTTCCTGTTGTGGAACGTTCAATAAAGGCATTTCACAACAACAGTCTTGTGGACGGCATTGTGGTGGTTGCAGGCGATAATATTGAAGATATAAAACAGATCTGCACAGCTTATCCAAAGGTTGCGGCAGTTGTCCGCGGCGGCAGCCAGCGTGGGGAAAGTGTTGCCAACGGCCTTGAAAAAATCCCTGAGGGCTGCCTTGTGGCGGTTCACGACGGTGCACGCCCATTTGTAAGCGATGAAATTATCTGCGACACCGTTGCGGCAGCTTACAGAACAAAAGCGGCTATCCCATGCGTGCCTGTTAAAGACACCATAAAAATGGTACAGGACAATGTTGTGGAAAAATCTCTGCCGAGGGAAAAACTGTACATAACACAGACACCACAGGTTTTCTGTGCTGATACATATAAACAGCTTCTGCAGCAGAACAGCGATTTTTCTGTTACCGATGACGCACAGCTTTTTGAAAAAGCAGGCTTTGATGTTGCCGTGTGCAAAGGAAGCTATGAAAACTACAAAATCACAACCATTGACGATATAAAAAAGGAGAACAAAATGAGAATCGGTCACGGATATGATGTTCACAAACTGGTGGAAAACCGCAAGCTTATCCTTGGGGGCGTTGACATCCCTTACGAAAAAGGGCTTCTCGGCCATTCCGACGCTGATGTGCTTGCCCACGCAATCTCCGACGCTTTGCTTGGTGCAATGGCACTTGGGGATATCGGCAAACATTTCCCTGACACCGACGAAAGATACAAAGGTGCCGACAGCCTTTATCTTATGGCCTGTGTTAAAAAACTCCTTGATGAAAAAGGTGCAAAAATCGAAAACGTTGACGCAACAATTCTTTGCCAGAGACCAAAACTTGCGCCTCACATTGTTACAATGAGAGAAAACATTGCAAAGGTGCTGGAAATCAGCGTTGACTGCGTTTCCGTAAAAGCCACAACAGAAGAAGGCCTTGGCTTTACAGGTTCAGGGGAAGGTATTGCGGTTCACGCAGTTTGCCTTGTGAATGTATAAAAGGCAGCAACTGCCCGTTGCAGCGTTTTGTAAAACAGTTCGACAGAATTATATTTGAATAAAAACAAACATCCGCCCTGTCACAGCAAAAGTGGCACGGCGGATTTTTTTGCAACTCTACGGAAAGTCGGTTGTGGCTTCAAAGTGCAGTTGATATAATTGTTCATGGAGGTGTTATATATGGATAACACAAAAACAGGTGCACTTATCCGCACACTGAGAACAGAAAACGGCATGACACAGCGTCAGCTTGCACAGCTTTTAAATGTAAGCGACAAAGCGGTTTCCAAATGGGAAAGGGGAATGGGCAGCCCTGAACTTTCCGTATTTGCTGAACTTTCCCGTATTTTTGAGGTTAATATGCACGATCTCATTGCGGGGGAACTTTCCGCGAACAGACAGCTTTCCGAAAATATGAAAAGAATGAAATTCTATGTCTGCCCTCATTGCAGAAACCTTATCACCGCAATGGGAGATACTTCCGTTACCTGCTGCGGCAGAAAGCTTAAAGCACAGTCACTGCAGAAAGCTTGTGCAGAGGAAAAACTGTCGGTGGAAAGAATAGAAAACGATTATTTCATATCCTCTGACCATCCTATGACAAAGGAACACTATATCACCTTTGTTGCGCTTGTTACCAATGACACAATTGTGCTTAAAAAACAGTATCCCGAATGGAATCTGCAGCTGCGCATCCCCGCTTTTGCCCGCGGCAGACTGATGTGGTTCTGCAGTGACCACGGTTTGTTCTATCAGGATATATGATTATAAAAACAAACTGTATTTATGACTGTTGGTGCGCAAAAACTGTTAAAAGAAGAAAAAAGCTGAAAAGTTTTGTCGAATAGTGTCGAAACATTTGCAGAAAGAGCAGGAAAATGTTACCATAAAAGAGGTTTATAGGAAGGCTGTCAAATAAAAGGCAAGGAGACTTTCCGATGACGGGGGAAGCACTTAAAATTTTATTCAGCGAACAGAGCAGCGATGTTGTTCAGAGCTGCAGAAAATATTTTGACGCAAAGGGTATCAAAACCTTTTATGTCGCAAAAAACGGCCGCGACGTTGTAAATGCAGTGGCACAGATTGAGCCTGATGTGGTGGTTATGGATGTGTTTATGGCACAGCTTGATGCAATAAACACAAAGCGTGAATGCGAAAAAATCACCTCGAAACAGACACTGTATTTTGCCTGCGGAAGTTTTGACAATGAAAATATTGCAGGACAGATGATGGATGCAGGGTTTGGATATTACTTTTTAAAACCTTATGCACCCGCCTTTCTGCTGGACAGAATAGAACAGCTTCTGGGCAGGGATTATTCCGACAGGAACAAGGAAAACGACCTTGAGTACAAGGTGAGTGAAATACTGCACACAATGGGAGTTCCTGCACATATCAAGGGGTACACTCTTGTAAGACAAGCGATAATTATGGTTATAGAAGAACCTGAAATTATCACTCTTGTGACAAAACGGCTGTATCCTGAACTTGCAAAACTGAACAACACCACCGCCAGCAGGGTGGAAAGAGCAATCCGCCACGCAATAGAGGTTGCGTGGGACAGAGGCAATGTGGAAATTATGAACCAGTATTTCGGCTACACCGTAAGCAATATGCGCGGCAAACCGACCAACAGTGAATTTATCGCAATGATTGCCGACAGAATGCG
>JAZOTI010000039.1:0-10874 GCA_045657565.1 Oscillospiraceae bacterium
TGGCTTAAAGAGGGCAATATTATAAACTACAGTTATTATTTCACTATCTGCAAAAATACCCTTGGCAATGCTATTTTTATTTATCTTATGTTTATCCCAATGCATCTGCTTGGCATTGATATACGCAGTGATATCGCGGAATGCTGGGGCATTGCTGTTAACTGTGTAATGGTTTTGCTGATGGTGTACTGCCTGTACCGCATTGTAGTGCGTATAATAAAAAACCGCAATCTCCATCTTATATTTCTGCTTTTGTGCTGCTGTTATCTGCCATTTTATCTTTGGGCACACAGATATTACAGTGATACACTTTCCCTGCCCTTTGTATCCCTTGGGGTTCTGCTTTATCTTAAAGCAAGAGAAGCCGGTGGTAAAAAGAAACTTATCCTGTCAATTTTATGCGGTGCATCTCTTTGGTTGGGATATTTTATACGCGGGGGGCTTGTGATTGTTTTGGTTGCAGTTGTGCTGTTCAGTGCTTTTTGCGACAAAAAAGATTTTGCAAAACTTGGGCTTTGTGTTATAGTGGCTTTTGTTGCCGTGATGCTGGGCTGGAATACATATGTGAACCACAACAGCTGGATTGACTATTCCAACAAAGCAATTGATGATTACCCGCTTACAATGTGGCTTATGTATGGCGCACACGGCGAGGGCAACTATAATGACGAAGATGTAAACTTGCTCAAAAGCTACCCTGACTACGTAAGCCGCAAAGTGGTTGCCAAAGAAAAACTGAAAGAGTATTATTCACAATACAACTTCAAAACCTATCTTGAATTTCTCAATTTGAAATACGGCATTACTTACGGCAATGGACTATTTGACACCGAACTGTATCTTAACAACCAGAGACACAGCAACTTTACCCATTATTTCTTACTGGAGGGGATGCCTTTAACCTCCTTATTCCGTTATATTGCAAACGGTCTGCACTTTTTCACAGTGTTTATGACGGTTGCAAGCGGATTTATAAACTGGCGCAAAAAGCAGTGGAATGTACCAATGCTTATGCAGATTATTCTGATTGGCAATATCATCTTCTTTTCGTTTTGGGAAACAAAGGCAAGATATGCATTTGGCATAACACCAATGCTGGTTTTCCTTACATTTTATGCTCTCAGCGAGATTTCAAAATTTGCGGCAGATAAAATAAATATAAAAAATAAACTTGTACAATATTAAGATAACAAAAAGAATGTCATTCTGAGGCATATATACCTCAGAATGACATTTTACTTTATTATATTAAACTATTTTCCGATAAAATTCTTAACTAATGACCATTTGCCACAAGGCTGTGACTTTTTGAATGTAAAATTAATAGGTATTCTCTGTTTTTTCACTGTTAAGAATTTTAATTGCAGATGATGTGCCAAGTCGGTCAGCACCAAGGGAAATAAATTTTTCCATATCATCCCTTGTTCTTATTCCGCCTGCGGCTTTTATTTTGCATTTACCCTGGATATGTGCTGCAAAAAGTTCCACATCGTGAAAAGTTGCGCCGCCTGTGGAAAAACCTGTTGAAGTTTTTATATAATCCGCACCTGCATTTGTAACAGCCTTGCATAGAGCAATTTTTTCTTCGTCAGTAAGCAGACAGGTTTCAATGATAACTTTAAGCACATTATCCCCAACCGCTTCTTTTATCTGACGGATTTCATCTTCAATATAATCAAAATCACCGTCTTTTGCCTTGCCGATGTTTATGACCATATCAACTTCCTTTGCACCTTTGCTGATAGCATCCTTTGCTTCAGACACCTTTGATGCAGTTGTCATTGCACCGAGAGGAAAACCGATAACAGTACAGACAGTAACTCTGTTCTGCAGTACACTGACTGCATATTCTATCCAGCAGGGATTGATACATATAGAAGCTGTGTTGTTTTCCAATGCTTCATTGCAGATACGCAGGACGTCAGCTTTGGTTGCATCTGCTTTAAGCAGAGTATGGTCAACTTTTGCAAGAATTTCTTTGTTAGTCATAACAAACATTCTCCTTTATTTGTAAGTGAGCACAACCACTTTTGGATATGTTTCTTCGGTTGTATCACAAACTACATCGTCGTATTCATCTTCTGCAGGTTGTTTTTCAGCAAAAATGTATTCGTCATTATCAATGTAAGTTACATTTTCAAACATAGATGCAAATTCATCAACAGTTTCAAGAACTTCAAAACCCTGACTGTCTGTGCGGTAGTGCATAGGGATGATAACCTTTGCATTTACCTGTTCACAGATTATTTTAGCCTGTGGTGCACGGACTGTATAAGTGCCGCCTATTGGCACGATAGCAACATCTACATTACCAATCTGCTGAACCTGTTCTTCTGTAAGAACGTGGCCTATATCGCCGAAATGAGCCACTTTTGCGCCGTTGTATTCCAGCACATGAACAATGTTTTCACCGCGCAATGATCCGTTTTCGTCGTCATGGAAAGTATTTACCTTTGTAACATTTACACCGTGAACAAGTCTCAAAAGCTGCTGAACTTCCATAAGTCCGTAATGGTCGTTGTGTTTGTGGCTTGCAAGCACAATGTCTGCGCTTGTCTGGATACCACGATACCCCGGCACATATCCTTTTTCAAAAGGGTCGATAACACACTGGATATCGTCAAAATAAATTTTATAGCATGCGTGTCCAAGCCATTTGATTTTAATCATATTATCAATCCTTTCTTGAAACAATAATAAGCAAAGTGCCTTCTTTTACCGAAACTGTAACAGGTGCATCATTAAATTCATTGCTGACACCTATTGGAAAATCATTTGTGACAGTTGCATCTTCAATTTCATACTTCCCGCCTTTTTCACATACTCCTATACACTTTTCATCCATTGAAAACACAGAGAAATAACAGTTTTTCTGTGTTTCAAGTACCACTTCTCCGTTTCTTACAGCTGTAAAGGTAGTATGCTTGTCATATATTGTAGCCTTTATTCCTTCAACTGCAAGGTATTTGAGCATCTGTATATTGGCAAAAGTATGGTCGAAACGTCCGCCGGTAACACCAAAAAACAATGCGTGGGTAAATTTTTCCTTTACAATTCTGCGTGCAATGTAATAAGTGTCGGTGTCGTCCTTTATTACAGGCAGTTTTACTATCTCCGCTGTGCAATTTTCAGGGAAAGGCGAGGAATCAAAGTCCCCTATAATTACATGGGGTGTTACCCCCTGTTTTTCCGCCTGGAGATAACCGCCATCGGCACAGTAGATATAATCTTCCGGAGTTATGAAACTTTTCAAATCAAGTTCAACAGGCATACTGCCTATAACTATACATCTTTTCATTATTTCAACTCCCAGTCTTTAACCTGTTTCTGCTTTTCATACAAAGCCACATAGCTGTCATAGCGTGACTGCGAAATCTCACCTGCTTCCACAGCTTCCTTTACGCTGCAGCCAATTTCTGTAGTATGACTGCAGTCTGCAAATCTGCAGCTGTCGAGATGTTCTGCAAATTCAATAAACGTATTTGGCAGATCATATTTAGAAATAAAGTTATCTCTGTCAAGTTCGATGGAGGAAAAGCCGGGAGTGTCTGCTACCATACAATCGCCCATATCAAAAATTTCCACCTGACGGGTTGTATGCTTGCCGCGGCCAAGTTTTTGACTGATTGCATTTGTTTCCAGCTGCAAATCAGGGAAAAGTCTGTTGAGCAAAGTGGATTTGCCAACCCCTGAGTTTCCTGCAAATGCACATACTTTATCTTTCATCAAAACTTTAAGTTCTTCGAGCTGTTCTGTCTGATTTTCTCCTGTAATAAATACCTTATAGCCTGCTTTTGTGTATATTTCTTTTATTTCATCACAGTGGGAAAGATCTGCTTTTGTTATAGCTATTGCAACTTCGACATTTTTGTGCTGTGCAATTGCACACATTTTATCTATTACAAAATAGTTTGGGGTTGGTTCTGTGGTGGAAATAACAAGAATAAGCATGTCCAGATTTGCAAATGGAGGACGAATAAACTGGTTTTTTCTAGGATGAATGTTGGTAATAACATTCGTGCCCTGTTCAAATTCAGTTTCCACAATGTCCCCTGCAAGCGGAGAAAGGGCAAGCTTTCTGAACTTGCCCTTTGCTTTACATTCTATGATTGTTCCATCTTCGGTTTTTATATAATAAAAGCCGCCTATGCTTTTTAAAACAATATTATTTTTCATATAGTAATCCGTTTTTTTATTTTACTAGCCTTCACCGGATTCAGATTCTGTTGCTTCAGGTGTAGGTGTTGGTGTTGGTTCCGGAGTAGGTGTAGGTGTTGGTGTTGGTTCCGGTGTTGCGGAAGGACATTTTTTGGAAGTGTGTCCTTTTGCACCACAGTTTTTACAGGTTGGTGCTTCATCACAGTCTTCAAGGGTATGGCCTTTTTTGTCACAATATTCACATGTAGGTGCGATTGGACAATCATCCACTTCATGACCTGTGATTTCACAGTATTCACATGTTGGAGGTGGTGGTGTAGGGTGAACTGTATGTTCAGTTGAACCACAATCAGGACATTTTGGAGGACCTGCACTGATAACAAGTGTAATGGAACCACCTGCAGGAAGTTCTGTACCTGCTTCCGGTGACTGTGCAATAACAGCACCAACAGGGTCAAAACTTTCGGCTGTTGTTACTGAACCTACACGGAGGCCAGCTTCGGTAATAGCACGTTTTGCTGTTGCAAGGTCAATGCTGCCAACAACGTTTGGAACTTCACGTGTGTTTTTTTCCTGATCAATAGCGATATAAATTGTAACAAGACTGCCGCTGCTTACAATTGCGCCTTCTTCAGGGTCTGTTTTGATAACGTTACCATCAGGATATTCTTTTGTGTTTACTGTTTCTACAGAAACGTTAACACCCATTTCGTCAAGAAGCTTCTGAGCTTCGCCACGAGTAAAGTTTATAAGGTCAGGCATTTCACTTGTCATTACACCTTTACTTACTTTAAGTGTAACTGTGCTGCCTTCTTTAACTGTTTTTGGAGCTTTTGGTGTCTGAGAGAACACCACATCTTTTTCGTAGTCATCATTGTACTGATATTCAACTTCAAATTTAAAGTTGTATCCTGATGACTTAGCCTGTTTTTCTGTCATGCCGATAAAACTTGGAAGTTCCACATCAGGCTGTCTTGACAGAAGCGGGTTGCCGCTCATTTTAAAGATAAAGGAGATAGCCACAACTGCACTGATAAGGAAGGCTGTCGCAAGACCTGCCATAACAGGAAGCAGCAGGCGTCTTGATTTTTTCACCTTTACTTTTCCCTTTTTCTTTTTAGCCATTGTATCCACCATTACTGTTTTTGTCTGTTCATCATCCTGCGGTGAAAGCGGCAACAATACCACAGCAGGGTTATCTTTTACCTTCTGGATATCATCACGCATTTCCTGTGCGGACTGATAACGGTTTTCAGGGTCTTTTGAGATTGCTTTCATAACAATCTGTTCCATACCTTTTGGAATGTCATCCACATAATTACTCAGCGGCGCGGCATCTTCGGAAAGCTGCTGCAATGCAACAGAAACTGCTGTTTCAGACTGGAAAGGCAGTTTGCCTGTAAGCATTTCGTACATCATAATACCAATGCTGTAGATATCAGAACGATTGTCTGTGCTCTGACCGCGAACCTGTTCAGGGCTGATATAGTGCACAGAACCGATTGCTTTATCTGTAACAGTTCTCTGGTTTGCAGTGGAAAGACGTGCAATGCCAAAGTCCATTATTTTAAGCTGACCGTCACGGGTGAGCATAATATTCTGTGGTTTAAGGTCACGGTGAACAACACCATTTTCGTGTGCATGACCCAAAGCACCAAGAATGATATTTGCAAAAACTGCAGTTTCTTCCCAATTGAGTTTACCGCGGTTTTCGATAAATTCTTTAAGTGTAACACCCTTGATGTATTCAACAACTAAGTATTTTTCTTTATCTGTTATATTGAAATCTATAACTTTGATAATACATTCGTGATTAAGTAAGCTTATTGCCTTGCTTTCGTTTTTGAAGCGGCGTACAAGTTCTTCGTTTTCAAAAAATTCTTCTTTGAGAAACTTGATTGCAACTTCCTTGCCTGACTGCTTGTCCACTGCCTTATACACATTTGACATGCCGCCAACGCCAATGAGGGAGATTATCTCGTAACGGCCGTCAACTACTTTACCAATATAATTTTCCATTATACCTCCTTATAATGCCATAACAACTGCTGTGATATTGTCAGTTGCCTGGTTTTTCAATGCTGCTGCTATAAGTTTGTCAGGCATTGAAAACACATTGTCCTGTGTAAGGATTTCTATAATTTCTGACGGAGAAACAAAGTTTGTAAGCCCGTCAGTTGCACACATAATAACATCACCCGGGAAAATTTCAAGTTCTGCAACATCCACCTGAACATCATCCTCCACACCTACAGCCCTTGTGATAAGGTTGCGCTGTGGGTGAACCGCTGCCTGTTCCGCAGTAAGTTTGCCCTGTTCCACAAGTTCCTGCACCATTGAGTGATCTCTTGTCACCAATGCAAGCTTGCCGTCACGGGCAACATAAACACGGGAATCACCTGCGTGGTACACAGTGCATTTATTACCTTTGACGGTAACGCCCGCAATTGTTGTGCCCATTCCGCGGTAATCAGTGTTTTTGCTTCCCAAAGCAAATATTGCTCTGCCTGCATCTTCTATTGCGGATAAAACTGTTTTTTCCTCGTTGAAATTGTCACTTTCGTTGTGAACATAAAGAGCGTCTTCGATATACTTTGAAAGTATATCACTGGCAATTCTGCCGCCGTTTACCCCGCCCATTCCGTCGCACACGAAACCAAAGCCGACACCATTAAGCAATCTGCCCGCTATATATTTATCCTGATTTTCACTTCTTCGGTTGCCTATATCGGTAGCCCCTGAAATTTTCATTTAATCACCTGTGTTCATTTCTCAACTGACCGCAAGCGGCAGAAATGTCCTGCCCAAGACGGCGTCGGATTGTAGCATTCACATTAAGCTGTGTAAGCTTGTTCTGGAAATCTTTTATAATTTTTGCATCACTCTGTGTAAAAGGTGAACCGTCAACTGGATTAACCGGAATAAGGTTTACATGATTGATAAAACCGCTCAGCAGTTTTGAAAGACGCACAGCATCTTCCTGAGTATCATTTTCACCCTTTATCATTGCATACTCAAAGCTTATTCTGCGGCCTGTTGCCTTTGTGTAATCACGGCAGGCTTTCATAAGCTGTTCCAATGGATAAGCATTTGTAACAGGCATTGTGCGTTTGCGTGCTTCATTTGTTGTTGCATGAAGAGAAATTGACAATGTTATGCCCAGTTTGAGTTCTGCAAGTTCATATATTTTTGGAACAATCCCGCAGGTTGAAAGGCTGATATTTCTCTGACTGATATTTTTGCCTTCCTTTGAGGATATAATCTTTATAAAATTGATTACATTGTCAAAGTTATCAAGAGGTTCGCCTATACCCATAAGTACAATATTGCTTATGCGTTCACCTGTGTCAAGTTCGGTTGTGTAAATCTGTGACAAAATTTCGCTTGTTGCAAGGTCTCGGATTTTGCCGCCCTGTGTGGAAGCACAGAATTTACAACCCATACGGCAGCCCACCTGGCTTGATACACAGATGCTGTTGCCGTGTTCGTATTTCATAAGTACAGATTCAATGCAGTTGCCGTCAGGCAGACGATAAAGATATTTTATTGTACCGTCTACGGAAACCTGTTTCTGTGCAACTTCAAGGGTTGTCACAGTGCAGTTTTCTTTAAGCTGTTCTCTGACCTGTTTTGAGATGTTGGTCATTTCGTCAAAAGATGTAACATTCTTCTGATGCAGCCATGTGTAAATCTGTTTGGCATTGAAGCTTTTAAGCCCCATAGAAACCGCATATTCTGTAAGTTGTTCAATATTTAAGCTTTTAATATCCACTTTTTTCATTTTAACATATTTTTTTCAGCACTGCCACAAAAAAGCCGTCGAAACCGGTCAAATGTGATAAAAACGTAACCTTTTCATCACTATTGATAACATTTTCAACCGGACAATGCTGTTTTACGAGTTTAAAGTCTGAATTTTCTTTTAAAAATCTGTCAATTACTCCCTCGTTTTCCTGTTTGTTTATTGTACAGGTGGAGTAAACTATTGTGCCGTTATCTTTAAGATATATTTTTGCAGTGGACAAAATTTCGTACTGAAGCTGTGCAAGACTTTCCACATCTGCCATTGATTTATATCTTAAATCAGGCTTTTTAGGTATGATACCGATACCTGAACAAGGAACATCACAGATAATGGTATCGTATTTCTTTAAGGTTTCATTATAAATTTCCCCACTGTTCTGCACAACAGAGATGTTTGTAAGACCAAGTCGGTTCGCACCGTCCTGAATAAGTTTGAGACGGGATTGGTTAGGGTCACAGCTTGTCACGCTGCCCGTATTGCCAAGTGCAATTGCACAGGCAAAACTTTTACCGCCGGGAGCCGCACATAAATCCAGCACATCGGTGTGAGGTTGTATATCTGCAGCTTTTATTGCATACTGGCTTGTGATGCCCTGCACATAGAAATAGCCTTCTTTAAAACCTGGAATATCGGTAACACTGCCTCTGTGGACAATTTCAATACCATCTTCCACAGGCATTTCGCGGTATTCAATACTTTTTTCAGAAAGCAGCTTTTTGAAATCTTCTGCTGTTATTCTGACAGTATTGATTTTAACGGTAAATTTTGGAGTTATAAACATACCTTTGAGAATATCTTCGGCAGTTTCGGGATAATCCCTGAGGATTATATTCACAATATCTGTATCCACAGAGTATTTGACTGATAATTCAGTCAGCTTATCTTTAAAATTTTCGCTGTTTATGTCAAATTTCTGACATTTTCTTAAAACAGCGTTAACCAAGCCCTTGGCACTGGTTTTTTTGAAAACCGGACACAAGCCAACAGCCTGGTTTATTGCCGCATAAGCCGGCACAGATTGCATATATAACAGCTGATAAAGCCCGCTTTGCAATACGGCAACAATTTCCTTGTCCATTTTTCCAATAGGCTTTGAAAGCTGTTTCTGAAGTATATAGTTCAGGGTGAGTCTGCGTTCCACTGTACCATAAAACAGTTTGGTTGCAAACGCTTTGTCCTGAGCTGAAAGGTTGTGGCTGTCAATTGCCGATGTCAGCACAAGGTTTGAAAAACCCGATGACTGCACCTTTAACAGACAGTCCACCACCAGTTTTCTTGATAAATCCATATATTAGTCCCTGTTTCTTCCGCCAAATCTGAGCACAAGTCTGAGAAGGTTTGCAACCGCCACAGCCAAAGCTGCAACATATGTCATAGCCGCTGCATTGAGAACCTGTCTTACACCGCGGAGTTCTTCGTCATTCATACTGCCGCCCATGTCCAAAGCTGTTACTGCGCGTCGGCTTGCGTTGAATTCCACAGGCAGAGTAACAAGCTGGAAAATTGCAACTGTTGCAAACAGCAGCAGGCCCAAGTTGACAAGTGGCTGTGCCCCCATAAAGAAACCTATAAGCACCAGCGGAATGGAAAGCTGTGAACCGATGTTTGTAACAGGAATAATTGCTGTGCGCAGTCTGATTGGTGCATACTGTGTTGCATACTGTACAGCATGACCTGCTTCGTGGGCTGCAACACCTACTGCCGCAACACTGTTGGATGCAAATACACTGTCAGAAAGGCGGATAACATTTGCTTTAGGGTCATAATGGTCAGTAAAATTGCCGCTTACGCGTTCCACCTGAACATTGTACAAACCGTTTGCAGCAAGAATTCTGCGTGCAGCTTCATACCCTGTCATACCGCCGTATGTGCGTACTTTTGAATATTTATTGAATGTGCTGTTAACCTTTACCTGTGCCCACATTGAAAAAATCATTGCAGGTATCACAAGTATAAGATAGTACATATCAAAATACATATAATCAACTCCTGTTGTAAAATCAAATCATATCGCCTTTGGCAAAACGTCTGCCAAGACTCCATGCTGTGCCGTCCATAGCTTTTGAGCCTTCCGGCTGAACTGTGATAAGTTCAAGTGCACCCTCACCACAGGCAATAACCAATGGTTTGGTGGAGATAATTTCACCTGGTTTTCCTTTTGCGTCAACTTTTTTGGTTCTGATAACTTTTACCTTTTTATCACCGAATATAAAATGTGCGCTTGGCCAAGGGTTCTGACCTCTTACCTTATTATGAATTTCTGAAGCTGATGCATCAAAGGTAAAAAGTGCCATTTCTTTTGTAAGCGGCGGAGCAAGTGTTGCTTTGTAATGATCCTGAGGTGTGCGTTTTGCTTTTCCGGTTATAATATCTTCACACACTTTGGAAAGGAAAACTTTGCCTTTTGCTTCCACATCATTGAAAAGTTCTTCCTGTGTTTCATCTTCACCGATATCCACTGGCAGAACATCGATGATATCACCTGTATCAAGGCCTTCATCGATGTGCATAACAGTAACACCTGTCTGCTTGTCACCATTGATAAGTGCCCACTGAATTGGTGCAGCACCGCGGTACTGAGGCAGGAGTGAAACGTGAAGGTTAACACAGCCGAACTGCGGAACATCTATAACCGCTTTTGGAAGAATTCTGCCGTAAGCCACAACCACAATAAGATCAGGAGCAAGCTGTGCGATAAGCTCTGTTGCTTCGCCTTTAAGTGTTTTTGGCTGATATACAGGAATATTATGTTCCATTGCACACACTTTAACAGGCGGCGGTGTCATAATCTGTTTTCTGCCTACGGGTTTATCCTCGCGGGTGAATGCTCCGATAACATTCCAGCCGTCATTCACAAGCTGTTCCAGACAGCCTTTTGCAATTTCGGGGGTGCCCATAAACAGAACTTTTA
>JAZOTI010000040.1:0-9446 GCA_045657565.1 Oscillospiraceae bacterium
GAGAGATATGTGTGAATTTCAAAGGCTATATGCCCGACTATATCTTTGAAAAGACATATAACATCACTCCGCAGTTTTTGAAACAGAATGGTATAAACTGTCTGTTCCTTGATGCAGACGGCACCTTGGGCCGTCACAAAAAACTGTGCCTTTATATGTCAAGAATTCTGAAATAGTTCTTTTTGCTCTCGATAACGCCTTCTTTTATCAGTTTGCTTATTTCGCTGGAAAGACCGCTGCGGTCCACCTCCAGAAAATCCGCAAGTTCCTGACGGTCATAGGATATATAAAAACTGCGGGAACCATTCTGTTTTGCCTCCAGCATCAGAAAAGCCATAAGTTTCCCCCTTGTGGTGCGGTGGCTTGTAATTTCAATTTTACGGTTAAAAACAAGGTTTTTCTGTGCCACCACACGCAACAGATTATGGATTATGCTTGTGTGGAAACTGCACACACTGGCACACGGTGTAATAGCTTTTTCACAGTTTACAAGCAGTACAGTGGTGTCCTCCGCTGCAACTGCATTCACCGGCACGGTTTTTATCCCTGCACAGGCAAAGCTTTCGCCAAAAATCTGTGCAGGAAGAATTTTGGCCACAATTGTGCGGTTGCCGTAAAAATCCACCTTTTCTATCTGCACCGCACCATTGAGTACAATACCAAAATTATCCGCATCAGAACCTTCTTGTATTATAAACTGACCTTTTTCATAGCTTTTAACCTTTGCACCAAAACAGGCCAGCATAGCTTTTATATTATTGCTTTCCATCCCTGCAAAAAGTTCACACCTGCTTAAAATATCAATATATTTTTCCATAAGCACCTCTTTTGTTGAAAATTCAACATACTTTATATCCTCATAATACTACAATATAACCATAATTTCAAATACAATATATGGAGGATACACTATGCTGAGAAAAATTATCAAGATAGATGAAGAAAAATGCAACGGTTGCGGTGCCTGTGCACAGGCCTGCCATGAAGGTGCAATTGAAATGATAGACGGAAAAGCCAGACTCACAAGAGAAGACTACTGTGACGGCCTTGGTGACTGTCTGCCTGCCTGTCCTGTGGATGCTATCAGCTTTGAAGAAAGAGAAGCCCCCGCATACGATGAAGCAGCGGTAAAAGCTGCTCAGGCTGCAAAGAAAGCAACAGCACCACTGCCTTGCGGTTGTCCCGGCACCCATGCGAAGGCTATTAAAAGAAATCCTGTTTCTGCAGTTTCCTGTGATACTGTGTCAAGTCAGCTCAGACAGTGGCCTGTCCAGATTAAACTTGTGCCTGTGAGAGCACCGTATTTTGATGGCGCAAATCTGCTTATTGCAGCAGACTGCACAGCCTATGCATACGGTGATTTCCACAACAGATTTATCCGAAACCGCATTACACTTATCGGTTGTCCTAAGCTCGACGAAGGCGATTACACTGAAAAACTCACACAGATTATTGCCCTTAATGATATTAAAAGTGTAACTGTGACAAGAATGGAAGTTCCTTGCTGCGGTGGCCTTGAAAATGCGGTAAAACGCGCACTTATGGCAAGCGGAAAGTTTATCCCTTGGCAGATTGTAACAATCTCAAATGACGGCAGAATTCTTGAATAACTGCGCTATTATATATTTCAAAAAAATCCCTGAACAGTCAGAGCTGTTCAGGGATTTTAATTTGTATTTTTTTATATATTCTGTTTTTTGCCTGCAACTGCATTGAGCACAAAGCTTAAAACAAGCATAAGCGCTGTTACGCTTACCCAGTCAAAACCGAGGGAGCTGAAAGGCAGGCTTTCAATTACCTTGCCTATAATGCCAAGGGGCAGACCAACACCTTTAAGTGCGGAAAGCACACTGATAACTGCTGTGCCAAGCACGGTGAGAGGGTATATAAATCTGTTGTGCGAGATATATTTATCACAAAGGCCCAGAACAATAAGCACAATTGAAACCGGATAAATTGCACTGAGAACAGGTACGGAGATGCTTAAAATTGTTGTAAGCCCCTGATTGCAGATTGCAAAGGAAAAAATTGTAATGCCAAACACAAATTTTCTGTATGAAATGGTTTTGAAGAATGTTGAGAAAAACTGTGAAATGGAAGTAATAAGCCCAACACAGGTTGTAAGGCAGGCAAGTGTGAAAATTGCCGCCAGGAGAATTGCACCCACATTGCCGAAAAGCTGATAAACAATGCAGCGGAGTGTCCACGCACCGTTTTCCTGAATTTCATACACACCGCTGGACTGTGTGCCCATGTATGTAAGCATAATGTAGATAAGTGTGAGAATTGTGCCTGCAAACACACCTGCACGCTTTGTGTATTTCATAACATCGGATTTTTCCTCACAACCTATGGAACGCAATGTTGTTGCGATAACAAGGCCGAAGTTAAGTGCCGCAATGGTATCCATTGTCTGATAACCTTCGCAGAAACCTTTGAGGAATGGCGCTGTACTGTATGCCGGCTGTGCCGCCGCAACAGATGCCTGACCTTTGAAAAGAAAACTGATAAACAGAAACACAATAAGTGACAGCAAACTTGGTGTGAGAAACTGACCAATGCGGTCCAGCAGTTTGCTTGGGTTGAGTGCAAGCCACGCTGCAACTGTGAAAAACACAAGGGAGTAAAGCAGCATAAACAGCGGCAATGATGCCCCCTGTGGCATATATGGTGCAACTGCCATTTCAAACGGAACAGAAGCTGCCCTTGGAATGCCCAGCCCCGGACCAATGGAAAGGTAAATAAGCATTGTAAAAATTATTGCAAATTTTCCGTTTACGCGGGCACCCAGTTTATCAAGACCATCGGATTGTGCCACAACGATAACTCCAAGGACAGGCAGAACAACAGCAGTGATGACAAACCCTGCAATTGCAGGCAGTGTGTTTGCACCTGCATTCTGACCTAAAAATGGTGGAAAAATAAGATTGCCTGCGCCGAAAAACAGCGAGAACAGCATAAAGCTGACAAGCAACATTTTTTTGTTTGATAATTTCATAATAATCCTGACTCCTTTATGGAAACAATGCAGATAGTTTATCACAATCGATAATATATGTAAATCCCCAATTAACTTTTGTTTGTAAAAAAACAATTAGCATTTTCTGTATAAAGCTTTATTTTTAAAAATAAAACTGTCCGCATCATATATGTGCGGACAGCATAATATTATAATTGTTTATATTTTTACTCTTTATAAGCTTTTTTCCATCTGCCTGTTTTGTAGAAAACAAGACCGATAAAAAACGGTGTGAATCCTGCAAGGGCGTCCCCAAGCCAGAAACCGTAATGTTTCATGCCAAGGGCAAGACCAAACAGCACCGACAGCCCTATACGCAGCACGATGCCGTCAAGAATTGCTGTGGCAAAATTGACTTTATAGTTGCCGCTGCCGTTGATAAGTGCATTCATTATTGCGCGCATTGCACTGCCGAAAAACAGCATTACCGCAATCGGCACATATCCGCTGCCGATTTCCAGCACCTGAGTATCTCTTGTGAAAATGCTGAATATCTGTGTTGGGAAAATGATAAATGTAACCGAAATAAGTGCCGCAATGGACAGACCGATTGCCGCAATATTGAGCATAATGCTTTTTACACGGTCAAATTTTGCTGCGGCAATGTTCTGGCTTACCATTGTTGAACCCGCTGTGTTCATTGCGTTGGAAACAAGGTTTGACACGCTTGCAACCTTGTTGGCAATGCCTGCAAAAGCAGAAACCGCAACGCCGTAGGAGTTTATCCAGCTGTTTACAAACAGTTTTGAAACCTGTATTGAGGCACTTTTTATTGCCATTGGTGTGCCGAGGCTCAAAAGTTCCCCAAGCATCTTTTTATCCCATTTTATAAAGTCCTTTACAGTTACATTAAGACAGAACTTGTCTTTGTTTCTGAGCAGAAATACTGCGCACAGCACAAAGCTTGTGCCCTGACTGATAACTGTTGCAAGGGCTGCACCGCCCGGCCCCATTTTGAAACCGAGAACAAAAACAACGTCTAGAACAAGGTTGAGCACCGCTGCAATGCTGATAAACACAAAGGGATGCTTTGAATCCCCCATACCGCGCAGCACCGCACTGACAACGTTGTAACCGTAGATAAAAACAAGGCCCACCATACATACAAAGGAATAGTCTGACGCACCGGCATAGCTTTCTGCAGGGGTGTTCATAAGGCTGAGAATTGTGTCCTGAAAGATAATTGCCACTGTGCTGATTGATACTGCACATACAAAAAGGAACCCTGACATTGTGCCCACAAAACTGCCGATTTTATCCTGCCGTTTTGCACCAACATATTTTGCAATAAGCACCTGCCCTGCATTGGCAAAACCCATTGCAACAAAGGTCATAAAATGGGATACATCCCCACCTACCGATACAGCCGAGATGCCAACCTTGCCCAGAGCCTGACCTACTATAATCATATCCACCATGTTATATACAATCTGCAGCAGATTAGACATAAACAGCGGCATGGAAAACACCACCAGCTGTTTTGTTATATTGCCTTCGGTGAAATCCCGTATATGTGAGTTTTTCTGTATACTGCTCATAGTCACTACCCTGTTCTTTTTATAATCAATGTATATATTTTACCGCTGACGGAACATATTTTCAAGCAGACAAAAGCCGCTGTTCTGAACCGTTTTCCAGCAAAACAACAATGGTCACAGGCTCTGACCGAACCTGTGACCATAAAATATATTTATTCTTCTGTTTCTTCAAGTTTTTCGATAGCAATTTTTTCTACACGGTTTTCGTCCATTTCAAGAACTGTTACCCTGTAGCCTTCGCTTTCAAAAACATCACCTGCAGAAGGTATTCTGCCAAGTTCTTCCATAACCCAGCCGCTTGCTGTCATAACATCAATATCTTTTCTGATTTCCAGTTCTTCAAAAAGGTCTTCGATGTCTGCACTGCCAAGAACTGTGTATTCTTTTTCTGACTGTTTTACAACTTCTTCAATGATTTCGTCGTGTTCATCCCAGATTTCACCAACAAGTTCTTCAACAATATCTTCCAGTGTTACAAGTCCCTTTGTGCCTGCATATTCATCAAGAATAAAGGCGATATGGGATTTCTGCTGCTGAAGTTCCTTGAGAAGTTCGTCAATTTTTTTGTTTGGTGTAACAAAAATTGCAGGGCGTATGATGGTGGAAAGTTCCCTGTCTGTATGGTAAACATAGTTGTGGAAGTCTTTATGGTAAATTACGCCGATAATGTGGTCAAGGGATTCGCGGTAAACAGGCAGTCTTGAGTAACCTGTTTCGGTAAACACCTTTGCAATTTCATCCTCTGTTGCATCTTCAGGTACACCTTCGATGTGAATTCTCGGTGTGAGGATATCCTTAACTTCAACTTCGGAAAATTCAATGGCACTGCGGATAAGTGTGCTTTCTTCCTCGTCAATGCCGCCTTCCTGTTCAGCTTCCTCAACAATTGTGATAAGCTCTTCTTCAGTGATGGAACGGCTGTCGTCGGATTTGATAATCACCGAGAGAAGTTTTTTCCACAGACCGAACAGAAAGTTGAACGGCGTGAGGATAAACATAAGAACTCTGAGAAACGGTGCGGAAAACATTGCAAATTTTTCAGGAGATTCCTTTGCAATGCTTTTTGGAGAAACTTCACCAAAAATGAGTACCACTACCGTTACTACCGCTGTGGATACACTTGGACCTGCTTCACTGCCGAGCCAGTTTACAAACAAAACTGTAGCAAGTGATGCACAGAGAATATTTACAATGTTATTGCCGATAAGAATTGTTGACAGCATGCTGTCAAAGTTTTCAGACATATTAAGCACAAGCTGAGCTTTTTTGTCCCCTTTTTCCGCCATATTTTTGATGCGGATACGGTTAAGTGATGAAAAAGCTGTTTCTGTCGCAGAAAAATATGCAGACATAACAACACAAAGTACAATAATTAATAACGATATACTATCGCCTTCCATGATAAATTCCTTTCATAAACAAATTCATATAACTTTAACTGTGATAAAACAACACAAAAAGGTATAGTCAGTGCCCGAAAGCACTGATTATACCCTGCAATTTTATATAATATTCAAATTTGCCGCCGCAGTATCGCCGTCGTCCATCTGTGTAATTTTACCTCAGTAACAATAAATTAATTTTACAGTGATTAATATACCACATTACTGCAGTATAGTCAAATTTAACAGACAGAATTCATTCTTTATTTACACTGTTCTTCACGTGGCATATCTTTAAGCGGATTCCATGTGCCTTTTTTGTAGCAGATGAGATAAAGCACAAACAGCAGCATATTGTGGCCTATCATACAGCCCCAGGCTGAAACAAGGTCCATAGCAAGCAGCTGTGTGCAGATGAATGTGCCGACAATTCTTACACCCCACATACCTGCAAGGTTGAACATAAACGGAATTTTTGTTTTGCCCACACCCATAAGGAAACCTTCCACTATAATTGAAAAGCCATAGAAAGGTTCGGACAATGCGACCATTCGCAGAACAGTTGAACCAAGGTGAATAACCTGAGGGTTGTCAGAGAATATTGCCATAAGGCTTGGCGCAAACACAAACAACAGCCCGCCCGAAATAATCATGAGACCTACAACGATAGGGATAAACATTGCTGCAGTATCTTTCATTCTGCGGTTATCCTTTGCACCATATGCATTACCCGCAAGGGTTGCCGCCGCAGTCTGCATACCAAAGCCCGGAATGTAAAATGCAGATTCCACTGTGTTTGCAATTGTGTGTGCCGCTGTTGCAATTTCACCTATGGAGTTAATCATAGACGCAAACGCAACATAACCAAGGGAAGTACCAAAACGCTGCATCATATTAGGAACAGCAACTTTGAGACAAGGACGCAGAATTTCCATATCCGGTCTGATGCTCTGACCTTTTGGAGAAACCATTGGGTGGAGCCACAAAACAATGGTAATGTAAATGCCTCCGAACGCAAAAGCAATCGCACTTGCTGCTGCAGCACCAAGCACACCCCAGCCGGCGCCAAACATTGTGAATTCAAGCCCAAAGAGATTTATTGTTCGTGTTTCGTAGATAAACAGGAAGTTGAGAACAACGTTTATGATATTTACCCATACACCAACCTTCATAGGGGTTTTGGTGTCACCTGCTGCACGAAGAACTGTACCGAACATAATGGAAGCTGTTCGCGGAAGCATAGGCAGATACAGAATAAAGAAATATTTTGCCGCCATGGACTGTATGCTTTTGTCCACCTGCATCCATATTGGCACATAGTTGCTTACACCAAGGGTGAGCACTGTGAAGAATACGCCTACCACAAGGGTTACAAATACTGCCTGGGAAACAGATTTTTTTGCCGCTTCCCTGTCCTGTGCACCACAGGCCTTTGCGATAAACGCAAGAAAACCGATACTGAGTGCACCGATTGAACCTGAAATAAGCCAGTTTACAGTGCTGGTTGCACCAACTGCCGCTGTTGCCTGAGTGCCGAGAGAACCAACCATTGCGGTGTCTATGTACTGTACAGCAGTCTGCATCGCCTGTTCCACAACGGTAGGCCACGCAAGGGCAACAATTATCTTTATCATATCCCAGTTCAGATATCCTGAACGCTGTTTCTGTTTCATAATTTATCCTTTATATAAAATAGATTTTTTACAATTAAATTCCTGTACTATGATACCTTATATTATACCTTTTAGCAATATTTTTGTGAACAAAAAACAAAAACGGGAGGGTTTTGCCCTCCCGTAAAACTGCTGTGTATCCAGCCAGTTATTCAAAAAGTGTATTGGTGAGTTCGCTGCATGAGAGAACTTCTTTTTCCAGTGTGATTGCCTGCTGTTCAAGACTTTTCACCTGTGCAGCAAGATCAGCCACAAAGGCTTCGTCCTTTATGGAACCGAGGTTGATTTTTACATTGAGCAATGCACCGATAACCGCTGTTCGTGTCATCATTGCTGCAACAAGACCGTCGGTTACTGCATTGGAGTTGCCTTTTTCAACAACAGTTTTTGCCACAGGGAATATTTTCACAGCTGTTTTTGCAACTTCAAGGGGAACAAGTGCTGCTTCCTTGAGGCCTGCCTGCATAGCCTGACGGCGCAGAGCTTTTTCTTCTTCTGTTTCCTTTGGCAGTTTAAGGGCTGTCATATATGAAGTAAAGGATTCTGTATCTTTCTGAATAGCTTCAACAAGTTCTTTTCTGATTTCTGCTGCCTGTGCTGACATCTGCTGCATTTCTGCATCAACTTCAGCATATTTTTCCTTGCCTACTGTCAGGTTTGCAACCATTTCTGCCAGAGCAGCACCAAGACTGCCTGCAAGTGCGGAAACACTGCCGCCACCCGGTGCAGGTGCATCGGAAGCTGTTACTGCAACAAATTCTTCAACAGATAAATTTTTCAGATCTGCCATTTTTATATTCTCCTTATGAATTATTCTTCTTCAAGAAGGCGGTTTTCCATAATCTGTTTGGAATCAAAGTTTGCAATCTGCAGATAGTATTCTGCACAGTCCACCAATGCCTGCATTGGAAGAAGACCGATAACTTCGCTTTCGATTACAGGAACGCCATAGCGTTTAGCTTCCATTTTAACTGCTTCAAAAGCACGGTAAACCGCTGTTTTTGTGTAGTTTGTAAGGTTCATTGAAACCTGTGCCATATTTTTGTCTTCCAGCATAATGCCGATAGCTTTGATGTAACGGTAACCGCCGTTGATGTGACGGATATTGCGTGCAATCTGGTTTGCGATTTCAATGTTGTCTGTGCCAAGGTTCACGTTGAATGCAACAAGAGGAATTCTTGCGCCGATTGCTGTAACACCTGCTGTAGGATGAATTGTAGCCGGACCAAAATCAGGTGCCCATTTTTCTGTATCAAGCATTTTTTCCGCCATGCCTTCAAACTGACCTTTGCGGATTGATGCAAGGTTTTCGCGGTGTGGTGCAGTTGCGCTTGCTTCGTAAAGGAAACAAGGCACGCCAAGTTTTTCACCAACAATCTGTGCAACTTCTTTTGCAAGTGCATCTGCTTCTTCCAGAGTTGTGTTAAGGCAAGGGATAAAAGGACAAACGTCAACTGCGCCCATTCTTGGGTGCTGACCTTCGTGTTTTGTCATATCGATCAGTTCAACCGCTGTACCGTAGGAAGCAACAACTGCATCTTTTAATGCAACCGGCTCACCGATTACAGTTACAACTAAACGGTTGTGGCTCGGATCCATCTGGTAGTCCAGAAGTTTTACATCCTGTTTGCCTCTGAAGTTGTCTAAAATTTTCTCAATTTTCTCCATGTCACGGCCTTCGCTGTAGTTCGGCACGCACTCAAGTAATTTGTTTGCCATGGTAATCTCCTCCTAAAATTTTTAATATTTTCATTTCCGACGGACGGAATCGATTGAAAGATTCCGTCCCACATAAGCATTGACGTTTTATACGCGAACAGCTGCCATCACTGCG
>JAZOTI010000041.1:0-2060 GCA_045657565.1 Oscillospiraceae bacterium
AAAAAAACCAGCCTTAAAGGCTGGTTAGTGGTTGCGGAGGCTGGATTTGAACCAACGACCTTCGGGTTATGAGCCCGACGAGCTACCATGCTGCTCCACTCCGCGATATCTTGTCAACAGTTAGATATTATACACGCATTGCACATATTTGTCAACACTTTTTTGTGAAAAAATAATAATAAAATCAGTAAAAATTTGGCATATTGCTACTTTTAAAATTTAAAACGGCTTGTCCGTGAGGGAACAAGCCGGTTTTTTCGGTTTATTAAGCGTTTCTTTCAAACTGCATATTGTAATATTTTGCATAAAGGCCGTTTTCAGCCAGCAGTTTTTCATGGTTGCCCTGTTCTTTGATCTGTCCTTCTTCAATAACGTAAATTTTGTCGGCATTGCGTATTGTGGAAAGACGATGAGCGATAACAAGCGTTGTTCTGCCTTCGCTCAGCTGTTCAAGGCTGTGCTGAATATATCTTTCGCTTTCGTTATCCAAAGCAGAGGTTGCTTCGTCAAGGATAAGCAAAGGTGGGTTTTTAAGGAATACCCTTGCGATGGAGATTCGCTGTTTCTGGCCACCGCTGAGTCTTGTGCCGCGTTCGCCTACAAATGTGTCATAGCCTTCAGGCAGGCTCATAATAAAGTCGTGGATATTTGCCTTCTTTGCAGCTTCGATAATTTCTTCATCGGTTGCACCAAGTTTGCCATATGCAATGTTTTCGCGGATTGTTGCATAGAACATATAAACATCCTGCTGAACAATACCAATGTTCTGTCTCAGGGATTTTGCAGTGATATCCTTCACATTTATATCGTCAAGTTTGATGTTGCCTTCGGTAACATCATAAAAACGAGGAATAAGACTGCAGATTGTAGTTTTGCCGCCACCGGAAGGGCCAACAAGAGCAACGGTTTTGCCTTTTTCTATAGTAAAGCTGATATTCTGCAGAACTTTTTCGTCTTCGTTGTAGTTAAAGTTTACATTTTCAAATGTGATTTCACCGTCAATGTCCTTGAGTTCAACTGCATCAGGTGCATCCTGAATGTCAGGTTCAATGTCCATAACTTCTTTAAAACGTGCAAAGCCTGTGTAGCCTTTCTGAAGCATTTCAGTAAAGTTGATAAGCAGGTTGATAGGGTTGAGGAACACGCCGATATAAAGTGCATAGATTGCAAGGTCAGTTGCCTGCAGAGAACCTTTTGCCACAAAATAGCCGCCGCTTACAAGGACAGCAACATAGAGAATACCCTGGAAAAAACCGTTGGTTGCGTGGTATTCGCCCATACAAAAGTAGTTGTCTTCCTTGGTTTTGAGATATGCAGTATTGCTTTTGTGGAATTTTTCTCTTTCTGCATTTTCGCCGGTAAAGCTCTTAACAACTCTGATACCTGCAAGGGAATCCTGTACAGCAGAGTTAATGCCTGCTGTCTTTTTGCGGTTTTCCATAAAAAGACGGCGCATTTCCTTGTTTTTGTGGAATGTATAGATAAACATTACCACACAGATTCCGATAAGCAGCAATGTCATAGGTACATTCATAAACATAAGAATGGTGAAACTGCCTATGATTTTGATAATGGCGATAACAATGTTTTCAGGGCCGTGATGGGCAAGTTCTGTAACGTCAAAAAGGTCGTTTACAATTTTGCTCATCATTTCGCCTGTATTGTTTTTGTCATAGAAGCTGAAGCTGAGCTTCTGATAGTGGTCAAACAGGTCGCGGCGCATATTGTTTTCCATTCTTGCGCCCATAATATGTCCCCAGCTGGTGATAAAGTACTGGCAGGCATATTTTGCGATGTACATTAAGGTGAGCCCAATTGCTATGTAAATCAGAGCAGAAAGGATTTCTTCGCTGGAACGGTTGAAAAGATTTTTTGTAAGATAATCCAGAATTTTCGGGAAAGCAAGGTCAATGGCACTGAGGATAAGTGCACAGGCCATATCCGCAATAAAAAGCAGCTTGTAAGGCTTGTAGTAGGATACAAACTTTTTGAATATTTCCATAAACACCTCTTAAATTTGTTTTTTAAAAATAACAAAAAACCCCTGTTGCCAGAGGTTT
>JAZOTI010000042.1:0-11231 GCA_045657565.1 Oscillospiraceae bacterium
TGTAAGCAACCTTGATGTTTAGCATGATTTGCAGATAATATGTTACCCTGAACAGTGCGGTGTGATGGCTGACGGGGGATTGTGCAGACAAAGAGACCCTTCGTCATTTCACTCCTCAGGGTGACAGGCAGTTTGACCATTATGTCATTCTGAACGCAGTGAAGAATCTCCCGGTTTTCCGCAGCGTAACGGCTGACGGGAGATAAAAAAAAGAGACCCTTTGCTACTGTGCCAATCAGGGTGACAGATATTATAAAAGAATTATCTATGGGCGGATAACATCCGCCCGTATAAAAAAGAAAAAATTTCTGAAAGGAGATACAGTTATGTATCCTGTTCACAAAGAAAAATATATTGTACCAATCGAAACTTTTTACAACTTTACCTATGACCGCCATGCTGACATCTTCACAAAGGAAAAACGCAGCCACATGATAAATGCACTGGCAATGTTTGTTGCTGCTATTGTGACTTTTGTGGTTTATCTTACAAGTGCCAAGGTTAAAGGCGATGCAGTGTGGTTTATTCTTCCTATCGTTTTTGTTGTTCTTTGTGCAACTTATGTGCTGAGATATAACCGTGCAGATGGTCAGGTTGTAAATAAAATCAATCTTGACTACAAAAACAGAAACTATGCTGACAAATATCACAGCGTAAAGTTCTACGAAGACAGACTTGAATATGTTTTTGGAGAAAATAAGGAAGAAATTACTTATAATAATTTCAGAAAATTCTATGAAGGCAAAGCTTATTTTGCAATCTACTTTACAACAGGTGAACTTGTTCTTTTGACAGACAAGTGCAATGTGGCAAAAATAAAGGATATTTTTGCAAAATACAAAGAAAATCTTGTAAAAGAAAGTGAAGTAATTTAACTGAGAGGGCTATAAAATGCATCCAATTCATAAAGAAAAATATATTCTTTCAAGAGAAGCTTTCGGCAAGTTCAACTATGACCAGAAAAAAGCTGAAATTGAAAAAAACAGAAATAATTCAAAAGTTACATCCGTATTGCAGATGATTGTTGGTATCATCTTTATAATTGCAATGTTTATAACAAAACAGCAGGGTCTGTTTGTGTTCAGTGTTTTTGCAGTTATCCTTATCATTGTGGGTGCAGTGAACTTTAAAAGAAGACCGCTTAAATATGACAAACAGGTGGAAGAAAGCCTTGACAGAGCATACGAAAATGGCGGTTACGGCGAAAGCTATTTTGATGTGAAATTCTACGAAGATAAAATGACATATCTTGTTGGTGGAAACAACAAGGAACTTTCATACAGCGACTTTTATCAGTTTTTTGATACAGAAAGCTATTTCGGCGTTCATTTTATCACAGGCGATGCAGTTATCTTTAACCCTGACTGTGACAAAATTAAAATTAAAGATATTATCAAAACAAGCCGTACAAAGGGTGCTGTTGAAGAAGAAAAAACAGCAAATGCGGCTGAAGATATGATGGACACTGCAGTAGAAGATATGGCAGAGGAAATTCTTGCTGAATAAAAATAAGTTTTAATTCATTTAATATCAAGGAGAAAACAGATGTTATTGAATGACAATACAAAATATATTGATGTAGACATTGACAGGGAAATGAAAAACAGTTTCCTTAACTATTCAATGTCTGTTATCGTAAGCCGTGCTTTGCCGGATGTTCGTGACGGGCTTAAACCTGTTCACCGCCGTATATTGTATACAATGTACGAAAACAATCTTGACGCAGACCACGAATACCACAAATCCGCTGCTACAGTTGGTGACGTGCTTGGTTCATACCACCCACACGGTGACGCTTCCGTTTATGATGCAATGGTGCGTCTTGCACAGGATTTCTCCCTGAGATATCCGCTGATTGACGGTCAGGGTAACTTTGGTTCCGTTGACGGTGACCCACCTGCTGCTTACCGTTATACCGAAGCAAGAATGAAACGCATTTCCGACGAAATGCTGCGTGATATTGAAAAGGAAACTGTTGATTTTCAGCCAAACTTTGACGAAAGAAAACAGGAACCTGTTGTGCTTCCAAGCCGTATTCCAAACCTGCTTATCAACGGCAGTATCGGTATTGCGGTTGGTATGGCAACAAATATTCCGCCTCACAACCTTACAGAGGTTTGCAACGGTATTATCCATCTGATTGACAACCCTGATGCGGATTATGTTGAACTTATGGAATATATCCCTGGCCCTGATTTCCCTACAGGCGGTATTATCATGGGCAGAAGCGGTATAAGAAGTGCTTATGCTACAGGTAAAGGCAAAATCACTCTCCGCGGCCGTGCAACAATTGAAGAAAAGGCAAACGGCAGATTCCAGATTGTTATTACTGAAATTCCATATATGGTTAACAAGGCAAAAATGGTGGAAAGAATTGCCGACCTTGTTAAAGACAAACGCATTGAAGGCATAAGCGATTTGCGAGACGAATCCGACCGCGAAGGTATGCGTGTGGTTGTGGAACTTAAAAGGGAAGCAAACCCACAGGTTGTGCTTAACCACCTTTATTCCCTTACAGAACTTCAGGAAACTGTTGGTGCAAATATGCTTGCACTTGATAACGGTATTCCAAAGGTTATGGACCTTAAAACAATCCTGCAGAAATACATTGACCATCAGTGCGATGTTCTTGAAAGAAGAACAAGATATGACCTGAGAAAAGCAATGGAACGCCAGCACCTGCTGGAAGGTCTTAAAATTGCCTGCGACAACATTGATGAAGTTATCAGAATTATCCGTGAAAGCTATGACGATGCAAAAGAAAACCTTATGAACCGTTTTGGTCTTTCCGAAGTTCAGGCAAATGCAATTCTCAATATGCAGCTGAGAAGACTTCAGGGTCTTGAAAGAGAAAAAATAGACAACGAACTTGCAGAACTTGCAGAAAAAATTGCATATTACAACGAGTTCCTTACAAACCATCAGATGGTGCTGGATAAAGTTAAGGAAGATGTTTCCGAAATCAGAGAAAGATACGGCGACGAAAGAAAAACAGAAATTCAGCATATCAGCGGTGAAGTTGATATTGAAGACCTTATCCCTGAAGAAGAATGTATCTTTACATTCACACACTTTGGCTATGTTAAACGTCAGCCAAAAGATGTTTATCAGGCACAGCGTCGCGGCGGCCGTGGCATAAGCGGTATGACACGCCGTGATGAAGACTATGTTCAGGAACTGTTTATGGCAGGCACCCACGACTTTATTCTTTTTGCAACCGATAAAGGCAGGGTTTACCGCATTAAAGGTTATGAAATTCCTGAAGGCAGCAGAAATGCAAGAGGTGTTAACATTATCAACCTTATTCAGCTGCAGAGTGACGAAAAGGTTACTGCAATTATGTCTGTGCCTAAAGGTCTTGAAGAAGGCAACATTGTTATGGTTACCAAAAACGGTATTATCAAACGTACCGAGGTTTCCGCTTATAACAATGTGCGCAAGAGCGGTCTTATCTGCATAAGCCTTGACGAAGGCGACCAGCTTATCTGGACAAGACTTACAAAAGGTGATGACGAACTGATTGTTGCAACAAAAGACGGCGTTGCAATCAAGTTCAGCGAACAGGATGTGCGTCTTGTAAGCCGTTCAGCACGTGGTGTAAAAGCTATTGAACTGCGTGAAGGGGACGAAGTTGTTGGTATGGGCGTTTGCAGCGAAGGTGACGAGCTGCTGACCATCACCGAAGACGGCAAGGGCAGAAGAACCTCTATCAGCGAATACCGTCTGCAGACCAGAGGCGGTAAAGGTGTGCGCAACTATGAAACTGAAAAATACGGCAAGGTTTGCGGTGTGAGAATTATCAACAGTGACCTTGACGCAATCCTTATCAGCCAGAGCGGTATTATCATCAGAACACATATCGAAGATATTGCCCTGCAGTCAAGATATGCAGGCGGTGTAAAGGTGATGAGACTTGGTGAAGATGATAAAGTTGTAACCTTTGCGGCAACACTGCGCGACGACAGCGAAGAAACTGTGGAAGTTGAAGCAGAAGATGTAAACGAAACAGCAGAAACAGTTGAAGCTGTGGAAGAATAAAAGTGAGTACAGATTTATACTGTATATAAAGAAAAGAGAGACTTTATAAAAGTCTCTCTTTTTTATTTAATAAATTATTTTAACCAATCAATGTGAAATATAAAATCACGATGATACCCAGTACAATTCTGTACCAGCCGAAGAGTTTGAAGTCCTTCTTTTTGATATATCCCATAAGGAATCGGATAACAAAAAGGGAAACGATAAATGCGGTGAGACAGCCTGTAAGCAGAATAACCAGTTCTGCTGCTGTGAACGCAAAGCCGAACTTGAGCAGTTTGAGGAAGGAAAGGCCGAACATTACCGGCACCGCAAGAAAGAAGGTGAACTCTGCTGCTGCAACGCGGCTTACACCGATTAACAGTGCGCCGATAATGGTGGAACCTGAACGGCTTGTGCCCGGAATAATGGAAAGCACCTGAAACAGACCGATAAGCAATGCATGCTTATATGTTATCTGTGAAAGTTTTTTAACCTGTGGCACCATTTTTTTGTTGCGGTTTTCGATAAGTATAAATGCAACGCCGTAGATAATGAGGGTTGATGCAATAACCAGCGGTGTGTGGAGATGACTTTCGATAAAATCATCAAACAGGATTGTAACCACAGCACCCGGAATGCAGGCAACCACAACCTTGAACCACATATTGAAGATTGGTTTTTTTATAAGAGGACGGGATTTGTCCTTGAGGTTGAAAGGCCACATTTTGTTCCAAAACATCAGCACAACTGCCAGAATTGCACCAAGCTGTATAACCACAAAGAACATTTCCTTGAAAGCGTCGCTTGCGTTGATTTTGATAAATTCGTCCACCAGCAGCATGTGACCTGTGGAGGAGATTGGCAGCCATTCGGTTATGCCCTCAACGATGCCAAGGAAAACTACCTTTAAAATTTCAAAAATGTTAAGTTCCATAAAAACCTCGTATATTAAATTTGTTTTGCACCTGTATTAAGTATACTGTGACTAAAGGTGTGTATATGCCTTGCTTTGAATAAAGTTGTTTTTCTTTATTAATGAAACACAGATAAAATACAAACTTGTGGGTGCGTTATATAGTTATATTTTACATCAACGGGATATAAACCGCAAGAAATATACTGTAAAAACCGTGATACTTTTGGTTTCGCTGTCATTTTATCAGCATTGCGGCTTTTATGACAGCAAAACAGAAGATAAAAACCGCAGCATATGGCTGATGTGTTACGATAAACACAACTGTGGCAATTGAATTGAGAGCAAGGGAGATTTTGTTTTTGCTGTTTTGCCACACAGGGTTCTGACAGTTTTGCAGTGTAAAATTTAAAATGCCGTATGCTGTGATTGCGGCAATGACAGCAAAAAATACTGATTTCAGGTAAGGTGCAGTGGCTGTAAGTTTCAACAGGGAAACGGCATTGGCTGTATCACCGTATCTTTGTGCAAATAATGGCAGAAAGAAAAACAGTCCGCAGCTTGCATCCAGCAGACTGAAAACGGTACTGCGTGTTTTGTTCTGTGTTCTGATATTGTCAGCTTCCGCGGCGGTGAGCAGTTCATCAGTTGACAAAAGCTGGTCAATTGACACTTCAAACAGCTTTGACAGCTGCCGCAGAGAGTCGATGTTTGGATAGCCTTTGCCTGACTCCCATTTGGAGACTGCCGTGCGGGAAACATAAAGTGTTTTTGCAAGTTCCTCCTGAGTCAGCCCTTTGCTTTTTCGCAGAGATTGCAGTTTTTCGTTGAATTCCATGGTATATCCTTTTAAATGCTGTTTTGATTGCGGTTAATTGTAACTGTTTAAATTATGTTTATATAGATATTGGTGTAAATATCAATATTTATATTGGATTCACTCTATCATATATATTTGTTTATTTCAATAATGGTTGATGTGTGAAGATTTTTCACACCTTATTATAGCTGTATAGTTTGTTTACATATTTATTTATTTATGATAAAATAATAAGTTAGAAAAGTATGTGTAATTTTACATAAAATTCATTGATTTGTCATTCTGAAGAAGCATATCGACTGAAGAATCTCTCTCCTTTCCGAAGCAAAGAGGCTGACGGCATTTTGATTAAACCGAGAGACCTGACGGGACGTCGAGGACGCCGTCCCCTACAGCGGTCAGAGTGACAGTATCACGTTAATTGATGTTTGTTATTTTGGAATTTTCAAATTACAGGATAATATTTATATTTTCAAGAGGGTAAATTATGAGTAACTGTATTGCGGCAATGGCAACTGCACCGGGCAAAGCAAGTCTTTGTGTTGTTAGAATCAGCGGTGACGATGCTTACAGCGTTGCCAAAAAGGTTTTTGTGCCAATAAATAAAAACAAGGATGTGGAAAAACAAAAGGGTTACACCGCTTTGTTTGGTCATTTCTGCAGAAAAGGCAAGGAAATTGACCAGGCGGTTGCTCTGTTTTTTGCTGCTCCAAAAAGCTACACAGGTGAAAACGTTGTTGAAATCAGCTGTCATGGTGGTATGGCAATTGCAAACCAGCTGCTTAAAGCTTGTTACGAAGCAGGTGCACAGCCGGCACAGGCAGGGGAGTTCACAAAACGTGCTTTCCTCAATGGCAAGATGAGTATTACTCAGGCAGAAGCTGTTATCGAAATGATTAATGCCACATCTTCACAGGCACTCACTGCTGCAAAATCTGCTCTGGAAGGTCACCTTTATAAGAAAGCAAAGGCAGTAAGAGACAATCTGCTTGTACTGGTTGGTCATATCACTGCTTATACAGATTTTCCTGAAGAAGCGGTGGAAGAGGTTACCGACAGCGAAATTGAAGATATCCTTAAATCCGCACAGACAGACCTTAAAAGACTTATTGACGGTTACGATGCAGGCGCAAAAATCAAAGACGGTGTAAAAACTGCAATTGTTGGCAAACCAAATGTTGGCAAATCCACATTGCTCAATGCTCTCAGCGGTTTTGAAAAAGCTATTGTTACCGAAATTGCCGGCACAACCCGTGATGTTGTTGAGCAGGAGGTTATCCTTGGTGATGTAAACCTTATTCTTCAGGACACAGCAGGCATCCGTGAAACTGATGACATTGTGGAAGCAATGGGGATTCAGCGTTCCATTGACCGTCTCACTGACGCACAGCTTGTTTTTTGTGTGTTTGACGGCAGCAGGGAAATAAGCGATGAGGATATTGACCTTGCTAAACGCTGTGAAGGCAATAACAGCATTGCGATTATCAATAAACAGGACCTTGAGCAGAAGTTTGATATTTCATCCATCGAACACTGCTTCAAAAAGGTGCTGTATATCACTGCAAAAGAATTTTATATGTCCAAGGAATTTGAACAGACTGTTATGGAAGTGCTTAACCTGACACATATTGACAGTCAGGTGGCAACTGTGGTTAACGAACGACAGTTTGCCGCAGTAAGAACAGCGTATGCCGCAATCTGTGATGCGTACGATGCGTTCCTTATGGGACAGAGCCTTGATATTGTGGGCGTTTGCATTGACGATGCCCTTTATGCAATTTATCAGCTGACAGGAGAAAACGTGAGCGACGAAGTTGTGAGCGAAGTGTTCTCCAAATTCTGTGTTGGTAAATAATTTTGTTATAATTATAATAAATATAACAAAATGTAATATTTTGATATATAATGGACGATAATAAAGCGGAAATTTTTCCTAAAAGGAAACGAAACAGATTAAAGGAATACGATTATTCCCAAAATGGTATGTATTTTGTAACGATATGTACCAAAGACAAGCAGAAAATATTAAGTAACATTGTAGGGGGCGATGCCCACATCGCCCCGCTTGTTGAATTGAGCAGTTACGGAATAATTGTTGATAAATTCATCAATTCCGTAAGTATTTCACATCCCAACATTACAATTGAAAAATATGTTATTATGCCAAATCATATTCATTTGCTGATTATGATTGACGGGACGATGTGGGCATCGTCCCCTACAACCGTATCATCAGTTGTACGTTCTATCAAGGTTTTAACTACTAAACAACTTGGCAAACCAATCTTCCAGCGTTCTTTCCACGACCATATAATACGCAACGATGAGGATTATAAAGCAATTTACAATTATATAGAAAGCAACCCTTCAAAATGGTCAGAGGATTGCTTTTATACAGAATAAATTTTTAATAATGTTTATAACAATCGGTGAAAGGGATTGCGAGAACACTTTATACAACAAAGGAGAATAACTATGAATTTAGGAAATTATGATGTTGTGGTTGTAGGCGCAGGTCATGCAGGGATAGAAGCTGCAATGGCGTCTGCACGATTGGGTGTTAAAACTGCACTTTTCACCCTTACACTTGACGGGGTGGGCAATATGCCTTGCAACCCTGCAATCGGCGGCACAGCAAAAGGCCATCTTGTAAGAGAAATTGACGCACTTGGCGGCTGCATGGGCATTGCGGCTGACGCAACTAGCATTCAGACAAGAATGCTCAACCGCGGCAAAGGCCCTGCGGTTCATTCCCTCCGCTGCCAGAGCGACCGTCAGCAGTACACAATGTATATGAAACAGCTTGTTGAACGTCAGGAAAACCTTGACCTCAAACAGGCAGAAATCTGCAAGGTTCTGTTTGACGAAAATAAAAATGTTACAGGCGTTGAAACACAGCTTGGCACACAGTACGGTGCAAAGGCGGTTATCATTGCAACAGGTACATACCTTACAGGCAAAATTTTTGTTGGGGATGCAAGTTACCTCTCAGGACCTGACGGACATCACGCGGCATGCAAGCTTTCTGACTGTTTAAAAGAAAACGGCATGAAACTTGTGCGTTTCAAAACAGGTACACCTGCCCGTGTAAACAAACGCAGCATTGATTTTTCCGTGCTGGAAGTTCAGCCTGGTGATGAAGAAACCGCACCGTTCAGCTTTATGACAAAGGAACAGCCAAAAAATATTCTGCCTTGTCATATCAGCTACACAAACCTTGATACACACAAGGTGATTAAAGATAATATCCACAGAAGCCCATTATATGGTGGTAAGATTGAGGGTATAGGCCCAAGATATTGTCCTTCCATTGAAGATAAGGTAATGCGCTTTGCAGACAAGGAACGTCATCAGCTGTTTATTGAACCTTGCGGACTCAACACCGATGAAATGTATATTCAGGGTATGAGCTCATCTCTCCCTGAAGATGTACAGGTGGCATTCTACAAAACAATCAAAGGCCTTGAAAACCTTGAAATCACACGCCCTGCATACGCAATCGAATACGACTGCTGTGACCCGCTTGACCTGAAAGCAACCCTTGAGTTCAAGGAATTCCCAAGCCTTTACGGTGCGGGCCAGTTCAACGGCACAAGCGGTTACGAAGAAGCTGCAGCACAGGGCCTTGTGGCAGGTGTAAACGCTGCAAGAAAAATTCTTGGTCTTTCTGAATTTACACTCAGCCGTCAGACAAGCTATATCGGTACACTGATTGATGACCTTATCACAAAAGGTGTTATGGACCCTTACCGTATGATGACAAGCCGCAGTGAATACCGCTTGTATCTCCGTCAGGACAATGCGGATGAACGTCTGACCGAAATGGGCAGGGAAATCGGCCTTGTAACTGATGAAAGATGGGAACTTTACAACGCAACACTTTCTGCTAAAGAAAAGGAAATTGAAAGACTTTCCTCCATTACGCTCAAACCAAGTCAGGTTAAGGAGTTGCTTATCAGCAAAGGACTTGATGAAATAACAACAGGTGTAAGAGCAAATGAATTTTTGAAACGCCCACAGATAAGCTATGACGAAGTTGTGGCTATTGTTGGCGAAGGGGAAAACATCAACAACTTTGTAAGAGAAAAGGTTGAAATTGAAATAAAATATGCAGGTTATATCAAACGTCAGGAACAGCAGATAAATCAGATTAAAAAGCTGGAAAACACTGTTATCCCTGAAGATGTGGACTTTGCAGAGTTTAAAGGCCTGCGCCTTGAAGCAAGGGAAAAACTTGGCAAGGTGAGACCTGTGAACGTTGGTCAGGCAAGCAGAATTCCTGGTGTAAGCCCAAGTGACATTTCTGCACTGCTGCTTGAACTTAAAGCAAGAGGAATTTAAGTGACTTTTGGGAATTGTCATTCTGAGGCATTTATGCCGAAGAATCTCTCGCCAAGCTCAGATTGATTTTTTATTGTAAAATTGATCAAACAGTGAGACACTTCGTCGCAGGCTCCTCAGTGTGACACAGAAGCGCATTTTTGTTCCACGTGGAACAATTTGTTACATAATTTGAATTTGCAGAGGCGGATGCCCACATCCGCCCGTTAATATACCGCATAACAAAGCGGGACGATGTGGGCATCGTCCCCTACAGAAATAATATACGGATATGATAAACAAAGAAAGATTTTTAGAAACTTTAAAAAAATATGATATAGAAATCAGCGAATTGCAGTTTGAGCAGCTGGACAAGTATGCAGAAATACTTGTGGAATACAACGAAAAAGTTAATCTCACAGCAATCACAGACCCTGAAGGCATTGAAAACAAGCATTTTCTTGACAGCTTGCTGTTTGCCAAAAACCCACTTGTAAAAGGCAAGGTTGTGGACGTTGGCACAGGGGCAGGTTTTCCGGGTATTGTTACAAAGATTTTCAAACCTGAAATTGACCTGACAATGATTGAACCAACAGGCAAACGCTGTGTGTTTTTGCAGTATGCTCTTGATACAATCGGCATCAAGGCAAATGTTGTTAAGGAAAGAGCAGAAGAAGCTGCAAGAAAACAGTGGCGTGAGCAGTTTGATGTTGCAACAGCACGTGCAGTTGCGGATATGAGAGTTCTCAGCGAATACTGCATTCCGCTGGTTAAGGTGGGCGGTCATTTTATCGCAATGAAAGGCGACGGCGAAAAGGAACTCACTCCGGCAATGAACGCTATCACAAAACTTGGCGGCAAGTTTGTGGAAATGGAAGAATACAAACTGCCTGATGAATCTAAACGCACAATTATCGTGACAAAAAAGGAAAAGGATACACCAAAGGTTTATCCAAGAAACGGCGGCAAGATTGCAAAATCACCGTTATAATAAAAATATTTAAAGCAGAAGAGTTAAAACTTTTCTGCTTTTTTCTTTTCTGAACGACAAAATATCTGCAAAAGGGGGCGGAAACGCTGTTTTATTCGGAATATAATCCGTTTTTCTGTCGCAAACTGCGATATGTATTGCTGGCATTATGGTGAAAACTGTGATAA
>JAZOTI010000043.1:0-2135 GCA_045657565.1 Oscillospiraceae bacterium
AAAAAATGCCTGCAGAACGGTGACAGCTTTGACACAGCAGGGGCAAAAACACTCTGTTTGCTTATGACACAGCTGGAAGATACAAATGTTATCAAGCGTTCAGATATAAATACTTTGGAAAAAGTACAAATCAAAGCAGCACAGATTCTTGAAAGCGAAAATTTTGCACAGGATTTTGCAGCACTGAATGATGAATTTGTAAAAATCAATATCAGTCATGGTGGCTGTGCAGATTTGCTTGCGATATGCTTTTTATTATATTTTATTGCTGAATAGTTTAAAAAGGAGAATTGTTATGAAAGGTTTAATTCATATTTACTGTGGCGACGGCAAAGGCAAAACAACAGCTTCAATGGGTCTTGCTGTACGCGCTGCAGGAAGCGGAATGAAGGTTGTTCTCACTCAGTTTATGAAAGGTGATTATTCCAGCGAACTTAAAATTCTTCGCCAGATTCCAAACGTTCAGCTTGTATTCTGTGAAAAGAATTTTGGTTTTGTATGGAATATGACCGAAGAAGAAAAACTGGAAGCAAAAGCAGCATATACCCGTCAGTTTGAAACAGCAGTTGCACTTGCTGTGGAATGTGATGCCGATATGCTTGTTATGGACGAATTTATGTCCTGTTATGAACTTCAGTTCATTGACAACGAAAAAGCACTTGAGTTTCTTAAAAACAAACCAGAAAAACTGGAAGTTGTTCTGACAGGCCGTAATCCGGGCCCTGAACTTTGCGAACTTGCAGATTACATTTCTGAGGTTAAAAAAATCAAACATCCGTTTGATAAAGGTATTAACTCCAGAAAAGGTATAGAAAATTAAATGTAAAATAAAAAAGCCGATGCAGTTGCATCGGCTTTTTGTGTATCTGTTAAAGGTAGAATAACAAATCGGTGTAATCCGGTGTTGGCCATTCTGATTTTGGAACAAATTTTTCAAGAGTATCAACCTTGTCTCTCAAAGCAGCAAGGTCATTGTGCAGAGCGCTATTAAGCAGCTGTGCTGTTTCCATAAGGTCAAAGCATTTGTGTGCATCTTCGCTTGACTTTGTAAGTGCTGCAGTAAGGTCAGCAATATCGTCTACAAGTTTAGCTATCTGCTGTTGATGTCTTGTGGCTGCCTGACTTACAAATCCTGTTTTATGTGCAAAATAATTGCCTTCGGCAAGCTGTCCAAGATATTTTGCGCCTGCAGGCATATAAAGTCGGTTCACCATTTCCAAAGCTGTGTTAATTTCCACAGTAATGGATTTTACATAGTTTTCAAGCAGGATTTCATATCGTGCATAACATTCAGCTTCGCTGTAAGTGTGGCTTTTTGCAAAGAATTCAATATTTTCAGGCTTGATTATAACCGGAATTGCATCCACTGTGCGACGGATATTTGGCAATCCGCGTTTTTCTGCTTCTTTAACCCATTCATCGGAATAACCATTGCCATTGAAGATTACACGGTTATGGTTTTTATAAACTTCGCCCACAATTTCGTATGCTTTTGCAACTTTGTCATCAGTCTGTTCAAGCTGCTGTGCAAATTCGTTCATGTTTGCGGCAATCATTGCATTGATTACTGTATTTACAAAACCGATTGGCTGGGAAGAACCCACCATACGGAATTCAA
Source organism: Oscillospiraceae bacterium (assembly GCA_045657565.1). GTDB lineage: Bacteria > Bacillota > Clostridia > Oscillospirales > Ruminococcaceae > RGIG3102. Next base: position 1,619 of record JAZOTI010000043.1, read on the forward strand.
ATTTTGAACCAGTGAAAGCAAACGGGGAAGTTCTGTTTCTGTCGTTTTCATCAAGTTCAAAACTGGACAGCACCTTTGCACCAAGGTCCATCTTTTTGTGCAGTTCTTCATTGTGTGCATTTTCACCGAGGGAGATTTTTTCAAGAATGCCCTGAAGTCTTTCACCAAGGTATATGGAGATAATAGCAGGTGGTGCTTCGTGTGCACCAAGGCGGTAGTCGTTACCACTGGTTGCGGCAGAAAGTCTCAGCAGGTCTGCATGTTCGTCAACACCTTTGATAAATGCTGCAAGTGTAATAAGGAATTTGATGTTTTCTTCAGGGTTTGCACCTGGGTTGAGCAGATTTTCACCAGTATTTGCTGCAAGGGAATAGTTGTTGTGTTTACCGCTGCCGTTAATACCAATAAAAGGTTTTTCATGTAAAAGACAGGCAAGATTGTGTTTTACACTTGTTTTGCGCAGCACATTCATGACAATTTGGTTGTGGTCACAGGCAATGTTTGCATCACTGTATAC
>JAZOTI010000044.1:0-6956 GCA_045657565.1 Oscillospiraceae bacterium
GTGGTAAACCCAAATGTGCTTTTTGTGTTCAGAAATCAGAAGGACAAAGGCTTTGAAACCAAGGAATACTACTACAAAAACGGCATAGAAGACTATGTGGAAGAAATTGCAGCAGGGGACAACCTTACAAAAATTGTATCAGGCAATGAGGAAGCGAGCGGCAAAGACCGTGAAGATATGCCTGAATACAAAGTTAAAATGAATGTTGCTTTTTCTTTTTCCAACAAGGTTCAGAAAATCGAATATTACCACAACTCCAGTTTTCTCGAATACGGCGGCAGCCCGGAAAAAGCTCTCAAATCTGCCTTTGTAAGCCAGTTTGATGCCTACGCAAAGCAGAAAAACCTTTATAAAAAGAACGAAAGCAAAATTACATTCCAGGATATCGAAGATTGTCTTATCTTTGTTTCAAGCTGTTTCTCCACTATGACAAGCTATGAAAACCAGACAAAGAAAGCAATTACCAACAAGTTTATTGCCCAGGCAATGACCGACTTTCTGAAGCGTACACTGGAAGTTTACTTTATCGAAAACCCTGACGAAGCAACAAAGGTTGTTCAGCAGGTAATCGTTAACAAACAGTCACGTGAACAGGCCGAAAAAACACGTATCAGCCTTAAAAAGACAATCAGCGAAAAAATTGACCTTGCAAACCGTGTGCAGAAATTTGTTGACTGCCGCAGCAAGGATGTTTCCAAACGCGAAGTTTACATCGTGGAAGGCGACTCTGCTCTCGGCGCCTGCAAAACAAGCCGTGACGCAGAATTCCAGGCACTTATGCCGGTGCGAGGTAAAATCCTCAACTGTCTCAAATGTGATTATGACAGGATTTTCAAAAGCGACATCATCACAGACCTTATCAAAGTTCTGGGCTGTGGTGTGGAAAGCCCTGCAAAATATCAGAAAGCAGGCATTGCAACATTTAATATTGAAAACCTCAGATGGAACAAGGTTGTTATCTGTACCGACGCTGACGTTGACGGTTTCCAGATAAGAACCCTTATCCTTACAATGCTTTACCGTCTGTGTCCGCAGCTTATTGACGACGGTTATGTTTATATTGCGGAAAGCCCTCTGTATGAAATCAATACAAAGGACAAAACCTACTTCGCTTATACCGAAGAAGAAAAGAAAAATATTATGAGCAGAATTGAAAACAAAAAGTTTACAATTCAGCGTTCCAAAGGTCTTGGTGAAAACGAACCGGAAATGATGTGGATTACCACAATGAACCCTGAAACACGCCGACTTATCAAGGTATGCAAGGAAGATGTTGAACGCACACAGGAAATGTTTGAACTTCTCCTTGGCGATAACCTTGCAGGCAGAAAACAGTACATTCAGGATTTCGGTGCAGATTATCTTGACCAGCTGGATTTATCATAAGGAAAGGACAGTCTGAATTATGGCAAGAAAAACAAAAAAAGAACAGAACCTGCCAAAAAGCCAGGGACTGCCTGATAATGTTGAAATTCTCTCCGCAGGTGAAGTGCTGGAAAACCCAATCACCGACACCCTGCGTGAAAACTATATGCCTTATGCAATGAGCGTTATTGTTTCCCGTGCATTGCCGGAAATCGACGGTTTGAAACCAAGCCATCGTAAACTCCTTTATACAATGTATGATATGGGACTTCTCAAAGGTGCAAAGACAAAATCTGCAAACATTGTAGGTCAGACAATGCGCCTCAACCCTCATGGCGATCAGGCAATCTACGAAACAATGGTGCGTCTTGCACGCGGCAACGAAAGTCTGCTTGTGCCTTTTGTGGACAGCAAAGGTAACTTTGGCAAGGCTTACTCCCGTGATATGGCGTGCGCAGCATCACGTTATACCGAAGCAAAACTGGAAGCAGTATGTGAAGAACTGTTCCGTGATATCGATTACGATACAGTTGATTTTGTGGACAACTACGACTCCACAAGAAAAGAACCTACACTTCTGCCGACAACTTTCCCTAACATTCTTACAAACAACACACTTGGTATTGCTGTTGGTATGGCATCTTCCATCTGTTCATTCAACCTTGAAGAAGTATGCCGCACCACAATTGCCCTTATCAAAGATCCTGCTCACAATATAAAGGACACTCTTCTTGCACCTGACTTTGCAGGTGGCGGCATTGTGCTTTATGACCAGAGTGATATCGATCAGGTTTACGGGACAGGCCGTGGCAGCATCCGTGTGCGCAGCAAATGGGAAGCAGTTAAATCTGACGGTTCCACCATTGTTGAAATCACTGAAATTCCTTCCACAACAACAGTTGAAGCAATAATTGATAAAGTTGCTGACTTGTGGAAACAGGGCAAAATAAAGGAAATAAGCGCCATCCGTGACGAAACTGACCTTAAAGGTCTCAAGATTGCAATTGACGTGAAACGCGGCACCGATGTTGACAAGCTTATGGCAAAACTGTTCAAGCTTACACCACTGGAAGACACATTCAGTGCAAACTTCAATGTGCTTATTGCAGGTGCACCAAGGGTTATGGGTGTTGCGGAAATCATCGAAGAATGGGTGGCTTTCCGTACCGACTGTGTAAAACGCAGAACATATTATAACCTTAAACAGAAAAAGGACAGACTCCACCTTGTAAAAGGTCTTGAATATATCCTGCTTGATATCGACAAGGCTGTGGAAATTGTCCGCAATACAGAGGATGAAAAAGATGTTGTGCCAAATCTTATGATCGGTTTCGGCATTGACGAAGTTCAGGCAGAATATGTTGCAGAAATCCGTCTGCGTCAGCTCAACCGCAACTATATCCTTAAACGTATTGAAGAAAAAGACAACCTTATCAAAGAAATCGCAGAACTTGAAGATATCCTCAAAAACGATAAAAAGATTAAAAAGATTATCATTTCCGAACTTGAAAATGTAATCAAAAAATATGCAAAACCACGCAGAAGCCAAATTGTTTACGAATCTTCTGCAGAAACTGAAGAAGTGGAAGAAGAGGTAATCCCAAGCTATCCTGTAAACATTTTTGTTACACAGCAGGGTTATGTTAAAAAGATTACTCCTCAGTCTCTCAGAATGAGTGGTGAACACAAGCTTAAAGCCGATGACTTTATCACTCAGCATATTGAAACCACCAACGACATTGAACTGCTGTTCTTTACAAATAAACAGCAGGTTTACAAATGCCGCGCTGCAGCTTTTGAAGATACAAAAGCCAGCGTAATGGGTGAATATGCACCAGCCAAACTTGGCATGGACGATGGCGAAGAAGTGGTAAAAATGGTTTACACCAAGGACTACAAAGGCTTTGTGCTGTTCTGCTTTGACAACGGCAAAGTGGCAAAGGTTCCGCTTTCTGTTTACGAAACAAAAACAAACCGCAAAAAGCTTATCAACGCATATTCCGACAAAGCAAATCTTGTTGAGATTATTCACTGCACAGAAAACACAGATATCGCATTTATATCTTCTGTCAACCGTGCACTTGTGGTTAATACAAGCCAGATAAGCGAAAAAACAACCAAGAATACTGCAGGTGTTCAGGTTCAGACACTCAAGAAAAACCAGACTGTAAAAACAGTAAAATTTGCTGCAGATGCACAGTTTGCAAATGTATCAAAATATAAAACAAAAAATATTCCTGCAGCAGGCAGCTTCCTCAAAGAGGAGGACATTGCCCAGCAGCTGACATTGGGATAATATAAAAAGGCCGAAAACCTTTATATTTCGGCCTTTTTTAAGCAAAAATCAAGGTAATTGTGCAAATTAGTTCTTGCATAATTATGGTTAATATGTTATATTAATATGGTCATATACAAAAGGACGGAGGTCGTGACAAATGGGCATTTTGGAAATTATTGCTGGTGTAGCACTTATCGTGTGCTGCGTTATCGTAGCATTGTTGGTACTTGCACAGCAGCCAAAAACAAACGGCATGGCAGCAATGGCTGGCGGCAGCGAAGTTTATGGCGATATGCAGACAAGAACAGCAGACGCTAAATTGGCTAAACTTACAAAATATGCAGGTATCGTATTTTTCGTGCTTGTAATCGCAGTAAGTGCAATCAGCGCATTAGTATAATATCAAGGCAATCGGAACTCGTCTGTTAAAGACGAGTTTTTTGTTGTCTGCAGAATTGAGAGTTTTTTTAACAAATACGGATAAAATAATGACATACATTTCTTATAACTGAAAGGATATATATGCCAATTAAAGATAAAATTATAAAAGAACTTGAAAGTGGTCCAAAGAAATTCAAAAACCTTAAAACCAAGTTCAAAGGCAGCAAAAAGTTTTATGCTGCAATGGAAGATTTATACCAGAAAGGTATAATTGATGAAATCAACGGTATGATTGTCCTCACAAAGCCAACGGCAGAAAAGGACAAAAGACCAAAGGATACATTTGAAGGCACTGTTGTTAAACTCACCGAAAACTACGGTTTTGTACGAGTTGAAGAGTTTGACAAGGACGTTTTTGTTGCAGGCAAATTTATGATGGGCACCGTTGTGGGTGACGTTGTTGAACTTAAAAAAATTCCTTCAAAACGTCATCAGTATGAAGGTGAAATTGTAAATATAGTAAAAGAAAAAACAAACCTTGTTGCAATGGTGGAAAAACAGCACGGCAATGTGTTTGCAGTTCTCCGCGACTGTCCGGTTCTTGCATTGCCAATCGAAAACCGACGCAGAACCTTGCAGGAAGGCGATGTTATTGTGGTTGATATTTACGGCAGAGGCCGCAGCCACCGTGCACTCACTGCAAAAATCCGCGAAAACCTTGGCAGAGTGTCCTCCAGCCAGAAAGCTGTTGAACTTCTGCTTATGGAAAAACAGATAGTTGCAGACTTTGAAGACAAGGTTATCACAGAAGTAAACGAGGTTGTAAACCGCATCGATATGGCAACGGAATACAAATTCCGCGAAAACCTTACCGATGATTGTATTTTTACAATCGACTCCGCTTCCACAAAGGACATTGACGACGCAATTTCCGTTTCAAAAACCGAAAACGGCTATCGACTTGGAGTGCATATTGCTGACGTAAGCCATTTTGTGAAACCGGCAAGCTTTGTAAATCAGTCTGCTTACAACCGCGGCACATCAATCTATTTTGGTGACAGCGTTATTCCTATGCTTCCAAAAGCTCTTTCCAACGAAGCATGTTCCCTCAACCCAAACGAAGAACGTCTGGCTTTCACCTGTGATATGGAACTTGATAAAGACGGTACAGTAAAAAGCTACCGTTTTTACAAATCTGTGATTAAATCAAAGGTTAAGGGTGTTTACAGCGAAATAAATGATATTTTCCTTGAAGATATTCACAAACCTGAACTTACTTCAAAATACAATCTTGATAAACCTGAAACAGAACACAGCAGAGTTTCAGCAGAAATAAGAGAAAAATACAGCGAAGTTTATGAAAGCCTCATGGTTGCAAGGGAACTGTATTCAAAGCTTAACAAAAAGCGTGTACAGCGTGGTGCAATGGACATTGAAAGCGACGAAGCATATATTATTTTTGACGACAACAAACATGTTGCGGATATCACTTTGCGCCAGCGTGGTGAAAGTGAAAAGATGATTGAAGAATTTATGCTTCTTGCAAACGGTTGTTCCGCAAACCTTGCAAAAAAACTGGGACTTCCTTTTGTGTACCGTGTACACGAAGAACCTGATGCAGAAAAACTGTTCAATTTTAAAGAAAACCTTAAAAAATTCGGTTTCAGACTGGAAGTAAAACAGGGCGAAACTTTGCAGATGGGATTTTCCCGCCTGCTGGACAAAACCCGCGGCACACAGATGCAGACATTTGTGCATTCAGGTGCACTGAGAGCACAGTCCAAAGCAAAATATTTTGAGGAACCAATCGGTCATTTCGGCTTGTCACTTGATGACTATGCTCACTTTACAAGCCCTATCCGCCGTTATCCTGACCTTGCAATCCACCGCATACTCACTGATGTTGTAAACGGTGTGCCAAAGGATAAAATCAAAAAGAAATACGAAAAATTTGCAAAATCCGCAGCAAAACAGTCTTCCGACACAGAACTCGTTGCAATGCAGGTTGAACGCGATGCAACAGATATCTATGTTGCGGAATATATGGCAGACCGTATAGGTGAAACATTTGAAGGCACAGTAAGCAGTGTTACAAACTTCGGTGTTTATGTTGAACTTCCAAACACAGCCGAAGGTCTTGTGCATATCTCTCTTATAGATATGGTAAATCCAATCTGTCAGGAAGGTTTCCGTCTTTATTGTCCTGTTACCGGCAAAAAATACACAATCGGTGACAAGGCAAAGGTAAAGGTTATCGGCACAGATATCCTCAAAGGCAATATTGACTTTGAATTTGTGAAATAATATAGAATAGTAAAAAATTAAACAGCAGGATATATTTTATCCTGCTGTTATTTTTTTGTTTTAACTGCATATAATGGTACAAATTGCCAACAATAACAGCACAGATGAAAGGTGATTGTTATGTTAAAACTTCTTGCACGGAAAAAGGAACTTGAAAATCCGGAAATTACACAGCTCAGACAGGAGATACGCAACTGCGAGTTTCTTATAAACCGCAACAGAACCATTTTCAATATGGTTGCGGACGAGGACCTTATAGAGTCCCAGATATACGAGCGTGAAGCTCTCAGATGTCAGTATAACTATCTGATTAAGCTGTTAAAGGAAAAGGAAGTGCTTTACAGCACACAGAAATGCAGAACAGGAGAAGGATAATGGATACCAGATTATGGTTTGTGCCTGCAGCAATTGTGGCGGCAGTTATGATATATTCTTTTGCAAAGGCAAAACATCCCGTATTTACCGCAATAAAAAGTGCCTTGTGCGGAATTTCTGCACTGATGCTTGTGAATATAACCGCAACAGCTACAGGATGTTACATAGCAATAAATTATCTTACGGCATTTGTTGCAACTTTTTTGTCTCTGCCGGGAGTTATAGGTATGCTTATACTTAATATAATTTTCAT
>JAZOTI010000045.1:0-5209 GCA_045657565.1 Oscillospiraceae bacterium
TCTTGTTTATGTTATGTAATAATAAATATCTTACCATATATTGCTTTTATATCCAAGGGCAAAATACTAATGTTTATATGTAAAAACACACTGCAGAAAATTTCCGCAGTGTGTTTATTTTTATTTTCTGCCGTAAATTCCGTGCCATACAATGTTGCGGTAATTTTCAACATCCGTTGCACCTTCTGTGGAAAAACACAGGATAACAGAGTTTTCATCCATAACAAGCTTTTCTGCAATATCTTTATGTCTGCTGAGTATTTCCACTGCAGCACCAAAGCCTGCGGCACCACTTTCTCCCGATATTATCTTTTTATCTTTGCCTTCAGGAGAAGCAAGTATGCGCATTGCATCCGCTGCAACGCCATCATCCATGGAAACAAATGCATCTGCACCGTTTTTAAGTATCTCCCAGCCTATTGTGCAAGGTTCACCACAGGCAAGTCCTGCCATAATGGTGTCCATATCTCCGCCTACAAATTTTATTGTTCCGTCGTCGGCTTTTGCTGTGCGGTAGATACAGTCGGCTTTTTGTGGCTCAACAATGACAATTTTAACTTTATCTCCGTAAACATTACGGAAAAACGCCGTCATTGCTCCTGCCATTGAGCCTACCCCGGCCTGCAGGAAAATATGTGTAGGCACAGTCTGCCCCAACTGATTTACCGCTTCCAGAGCCATTGTGAGATAGCCCTGCATTATATACATTGGTATATCCGCATACCCTTCCCATGAAGTATCCTGCACCAGTACCCAGCCGTTTTCTTCAGCCTGTTTTTTTGCAAAACGCACAGTATCGTCATAGTTTACTTCTGTTATTTCTGCATGTGCTCCAAGCCTGCGGATATTTTCCAGTCTTTCCTGTGCGCTGCCTGCAGGCATGTAAACAACTGCTTTGTGACCAAGCACTTTTGCTGCCCATGCAACACCCCTGCCGTGGTTGCCATCAGTTGCTGTAACAAATGTTATCTGCCCTGTTTTTTCCACAACTTCTGGGGATGTAAGTTTTTTCTCGCTCAGTTCAGAAATGTCCTCTCCCAAAAGCTGCGCAAAATATCGGCCTATACAGTAACTTCCACCCTGTCCTTTAAACGCATTGAGACCAAAACGATAGCTTTCATCCTTAACAAAAATCCCTTTTACGCCAAAGAACTTTGCAGTATCCGAAAGTTCGGCAAGTGGTGTTACCGAATATTCTTCAAACGTTTTGTGAAAACAATTAACCGCCTGTGCTGTTTTGGTGTCAAATTCGCCATAAATTTCCGTTTTTATGCCGTTGCAGTGCTGATTATAGACTATCTTAAGCTTTTCCATAAAAACCCTTTCGTCAATCCGTGATGCTCAGTTTTTTGTTTAAATTCTTCCTGATTTTATGTCTATATTGTATTATATCTTTTTTTGATTTTCAACAAATAAAACAGCAGGGAGAACTTGCTCCCTGCTGTTTTCGTAATTATTATTGAGGTGCTTTTATAGCAGTATTTTTATTAAAGTTCTGTTGCCCAGAGGCCGTGGAGATTGCAGTAAGCATATACAGCAACAGGTTTGTCTTCACCGAGGCAGAATTCTACCATTGGTGCATCACCAGGTTTAAGCTCTTTGCGCTGACCGCCGTTTTCTGTTTCCACATAAACCCATTCGATAAAGTGTTCTGCTGCCATTGGATGGTCAATAGAACCTACATTTACTTTAACTTTGCCGCCTTCAACAGAAACTACAGGAATGTGTTTTTCGCCGCTTGCTTCCACTGTGTTTGGAACAAGCTCTTTCATTTTCTGGCCGCAGCATACAACCGGTACGCCTGAATTGTTGATCATGCCGATAAGGTTACCACAAGTTGGGCAGATGTAAAATTTAGCTTTCATAATAATATCTCCTTTTAAATCTATGTGAATTTGTTTTGTTTTTCCTTTGTGATTATAATATATCACATTTAAAAGGTTATTTCTGTGACAACATCACATTTTATGCAGCTTTTCTGCAACTATTCCATAATTTCTCTTATAAGAAATTTGTCTGTCTGATAATTCACCTGATGCAGATTCCATCGTTTCATATTCATAAGCCGGTTTGCAAAGAAGGGAATGGAAGGGCCAAAACCATCGGTGCCGTTTTCCATCACTTTAAGCAGACAGGCCTTTTCCCTGACCTTGCTGACACTTTCACTGACAGGACTGTATGCATACTGGTCGCTATCTTCGTCCACTGTCAGTATCCCGATAAGCACATCGGTATAAAAAACCTCGTATTTTACTGTTTTTCCCATTCTGCACCTCCCATACCTTTGATATGATTATACATCATTGCCGCTATAGCTTCAAACAAAAACACCGCAGCCTGCAATATCTGCCCACTGCGGTGTTTATTCTGCATATTTTATTATTCAAGTCCGCCAAGGTATTCTTCCGCATAGTGCACTGCCACTGCACCGTCAGCCACTGCTGTTACAACCTGTCGCACAACCTTTGTGCGCACATCACCAACAGCATATACCCCTGGGATATTTGTTTTTGTGGATTCATCTGCAACGATATATCCGCCGCCGTCAATTTCAAGCTGACCTTCCACAAGTTCTGTTGCAGGTTTGCGGCCTATGCTTACAAACACGCCCTGTGCTTCCACAACTTTTTCCTCACCTGTAAGAACATTTTTAAGTTTTACGCCTGTTACCTTGTCCTCATGGAGAATATCTTCCACAGTGCTGTTCCACTCAAAATTCACATTTTCTGTTTTCATAAGCGGTTCATGATAAACCTTTGTTGCACGGAGAGTATCTCTGCGGTGCACCACTGTTACACTTTTTGCCACACGGCTGAGCAATGCTGCATCTGCCGCTGCACTGTTGCCACCGCCTACCACAATTACATCCTTGCCTTTGTAGAACATTCCGTCACAGGCTGCACAATACGCAACACCTCTGCCAAGAAGTTCTTTTTCCTTTGCTATACCAAGTTCCCTTGGGCTTGCCCCTGTGGCGATAACCACAGTTTTTGCATGGAAAACGCCTTCTGAACTTTCGATAACCTTTGGCTGTGCCGCAAGATCCATTTTATAAACTTCTGCATAGAATGTTTCTGCACCAAAGCGCTGTGCACCCTGCTGCATTTTCATTGCAAGTTCAAAACCGTCAACACCGTTTTCAAACCCCGGATAGTTATCTATCTGGTGTGTAAGTGCCATCTGACCACCAGGTGAAAGTTTTTCCATTACAGCAACGCTGAAACCTGCTCTTGCTGCATAAAGTGCTGCTGTATATCCGGCAGGGCCTCCGCCGATTATAAGCATATCATATATATTTCTGCCATTCATAAAATTTCTCCTCTTATTTAAGTGAATTACTGATAAATCTGCCTGTTTCAGTTTTCAATCGCGGATTTATTTCATAGTTCACCATTTCCCTGTTATTTGTTTTTCTTTATTATAACCTGTCGTTACCATTTTTTCCAGTAACTGTGTCACATTATGTTCTTGCCATTCCATCAACGCTGAGAACCACACCTGTGATGTAGCTTGCTTCATCAGATGCAAGAAAAACAAATGCATTTGCAATATCTTCAGGTTTCCCCAGTCTTTTAAGGGGTATCTGCGCTTTCAGTGGTTCTATAACCGCTTCAGGCACTGCTTTCATCATATCTGTTTCAATGATGCCCGGTGCAACGGCATTTACACGAATCCCTTTTGGCCCAAGTTCCCTTGCAAGAGAAACTGTAAGTCCGTTTACTGCAAATTTTGATGCAGGATAGGCAATTCCGCTTGGCTGGCCGTAGATGCTTACCATTGAAGATGTGGAAAGTATAACCCCGCTGCCACGTGCAACCATGCATTCGCTTGCCACTCTTGTTGCATTGAACACCCCTTTGACATTAAGATCCATAACTCTGTCAAAAGCTTCCTCTGTATATTCTGTAAAAGGTGTGCTTTCTGAAACTCCTGCATTGTTTACAAGAATATCAATACAGCCGTATTTCATTGTCGCTTCGCCAAAAGCTTCACGCACCGATTCAAGACTTGCAAGGTCAGGACTTATGCCTGCAACAACACTGTCAGGATATTTTTCCTTAAGCTTGTCCACCGCCCTGTCCGCTGACTGCTGGCTGGAAGCTGTGATAATCACCTTTGCGCCTTCCTGCAGAAATTTATCTGCAGTTGCATAACCTATACCGCGGCTGCCACCTGTAATAACTGCAACTTTATCTTTAAGTCTCATAAAAGCACCTCCTGTTTTTCTGGTTATAGTATACCCTGTTTTTATCATTTTTTCCGTGACATAATCACCTCTCTGTCAGTCAAAATCAACCTGTGCATCTTTTGCTGACTGGCCGGACATTTATATGCTGTAAAAACAACAAATCCGATTCTTCCCAACTGCTGATATTTTATTGTCTGTTATCCAAAATTTTTCATTTTTATCCCAAATACTGTCGTTTTAACGCAGTTCAAAAATTTCCCTTGCACCGACACAAACAACTGTTCCGTCAACATCAAACCACAATTCTTTATCCGAATTGTTTACAATATGATTTTCTGTTATACAGGAACTGCGCATTGCCCTGATGTATCTTACAATTTCAATATTGGTCATTGATATTATATCCTCTGCTTTTGAAACTCTTTTGAGTATATCTTCCATTATATCCCACATGTTTTCCGCATCAAGGTCGTATGAATGCCCTACAATCTGGCACATGGCAAGTTCCTGCTGTGTTGCAAAGAAACCGTCAACAAACTGCATAAGCTGCCCGTTCAGATGAAATATTCCCGTCTGCCACCAGTAATAATCTTCCGACGGAGTGTAGCAAAAGCTTTCCTGTGACATTCTTGCATATTCAAAACCGCACCGAAATGCACAGTGGGCAATCAGCGGGCTGTAATAATCAAATGGCACCGCAAAACCTACAATTTCTCTGCCGAAAAGCTGTTCCATGTTGTATTTATCCTGACCAAGCTGATGCATAATTTCATCTTCCGGCATATCATGCATATACGGATGCGTCAGTGTATGGCTTGCAATCTCGTGATTTTCGTACAGCTTCACCACCCCATCCACAGGCAGTCTCCTGACTGTCATACCGTTTTCGTGTATCCATTCAAACTGCTGCTGCATAAGCTGTGAGTTAAGATTGAATGTACCTTTTATGTCATATCGGTTTAACATCTCCACAAAACGCACATCCTGCAGAACTCCGTCATCATATGTAATATTGAATGC
>JAZOTI010000046.1:0-2460 GCA_045657565.1 Oscillospiraceae bacterium
GGTTGATAAGACGGTTAGCAATGGAAAGTTTTTTGTTGAATTTGTAACGGCCAAAACGGGACAAGTCGTATCTTCTTGGGTCGAAGAACAGGTTGTTGATGTGGTTCTGGGAGTTTTCAACTGTTGGTGGTTCGCCTGGACGAAGTTTGCGGTATGTTTCCAGCAAACCTTCTTCCTGGTTGGAAGTGATATCCTTGAGAAGTGTGGATTCGATGATATCGTTTTCGCCGAACAGTTCGCGGATCTGAGCATCTGTGCTTACGCCGAGAGCTCTGATAAAGCTTGTTACAGGGAGTTTTCTGTTTTTATCGATACGAACATAGAAAATGTCGTTAACGTCTGTTTCGTATTCAAGCCAAGCACCACGGTTTGGGATGATTGTACCGGAGTACAGTTCTTTACCTGTTTTGTCGTGGTCAAGTTTGAAATAAGCGCCAGGAGAACGGATGAGCTGAGAAACAATAACACGTTCGGCACCGTTGATGATAAATGTGCCGGATTCTGTCATTTTTGGGAAGTCACCCATAAATTTTTCTTGTTCTTTGATTTCGCCTGTTTCTTTGTTGAGAAGGCGGATTGTTACTCTGAGTGGTGAAGCGTATGTTACGTCACGTTCTTTACATTCTTTTACAGAGTATTTTGTTTTTTCGTCGATGCGGTAGTCAACGAATTCAAGTGCGAGTGTACCTGTGTGGTCTTCAATAGCGCCTGTGTCTCTGAAAACTTCACGGATACCTTCTTCGATAAACCAGCGGTAGGAGTTTTTCTGCACTTCGATAAGGTTTGGCATTTCCAAAACTTCATCGATTTTTGCAAAACTCATACGCTCTGTTGTGCCAAGCATGGTTGGTTTTACTTTCAGCATGTTTCGTAATTCTCCTTCATAAGTATTGTTTCTGCTCTTTGTTTTTTGCGGTGCAAAACCCACCCCAAAAACCAAAGTGGCACTGGGCCTTGCGCTTTCAATAATAATAAAGGCAATGGCTACGGACAGTGTGCGGCACAGAATTACTGCCGCAAAAGGTCTTTGCCAATCGCTTCCTGCAGGTCAATAAAATACCATCAGGTACATTCCCCCACAGAAATTCCGACAAGATTCGGGAGACAAATCTGCACAGAATTACTGCAGATCCAGCTCCTTAAAACTTTATGTTGCCAAAATATTTGAATATTTTCGTATGAATAACAGATTTTTTCGCATATTTTTTGTTGATTTTAACCAAACTTTTTTGGTAAAATCTCAAAAAACGCATATTAAGCCATTATTATACATTTTGAAATTATAACGCTGTTTTGTCAAAATGTCAATAGGTAATTTATATGGTAAAAATTTTTGCTCTTGACAACAAAATTCCACAATATTACACCTCTTTTATCTGTTGCCTTTATAATTGCAAATAAAAAACGGAGAGTCCTTTAAAGAGCTCTCCGTTTTGTGTTTTATACGCAATATATCTTTATACTTTGAAATTGATTTTTTCCTGAATTGTGTTGTGGTCTTTTGTATATTTGAACCATTTCCAGATGCCGTAGAATGTAACAACAAGCATTGCGATATCGTCGATAAGCAGACCATAAGCACCTGCAGAAATATCCATAGCAAGGTACAGGATTGTTGTGATAACCCATGCGTACCAGTGTTCGGAATAACGAAGCATGAGCAAAGTACCATTTACCATACCCATAGCTGTTGCAAATGCTTCAAGGTAGGAGTCCTGTGAACCAGGCATACCGGACATAATGCTGCCCATTACAAGACAGAATACAACACAGCCGATAAGAAGCATGATTGATTTTTTCCAGCCGAGACGTTTTACAACTGTAAGGTTGTCGTCCTGATTGTCGATATGTTTGCTCCACTGGATAAAGCTGATGATATCGATTGGAATCCAGAAGAAGATACATGACAGCATAAGTGTGTACCAGCCAAGGTGGATGGAAAGAATGATGTATGTGATTTCAATAAGGAAGATATCGATAATAAAGTTGCCGCGGAACTGTTTTGCGTTCATTGTTTCAACCAGTGGGTTGGCAATAACGTTACATACAGAACAAAGAATGAGCAATGGTGTGGCTGTGCTTTCCAGCATAAGTTCAGGGAAGAAAACAGCCATGCCTACTGCAAGCACAACAACAAATGTCATGTAGATTGCTTCCACTTTTGTGAAAGACTTGAAGAATTTGATAAGACTTGGGTATTTGATTTTATTTTTTTCCATTGGAGTAGATTATCCTTTCATATTGAGATACTGTGCAACTTTTGGAAATGCACGCAGAGGATTGTTCCAGTAAATGTCCTCGAACTGGTCCTCGGTAAATATTTTTTTGATAGAGTAATCATATTTGTCAATTTCCCACAACAGAATAGGCGGACAGAAATCTGTGCCGTATACAATCTGTTTGTATGTGTCGGGAAACTGATGTATTGCATGTGCCCACTGGTCAATGGTGCCCTCTTCA
>JAZOTI010000047.1:0-2146 GCA_045657565.1 Oscillospiraceae bacterium
CTTTTAAGTTTTAGATTTTTTCTAAAAATGATTTCATAACCTTTATAAGATTTTTTGCTGCAGCCTCTACAAATTCGGTATAGGATAAGTGCGAGCTACCGTCGGCATTGTCCGAGATGGAACGAAGAATGACGAATGGAACGTTGTTTTTATAAGCCACGTGTCCTATGGATGCTGCTTCCATTTCGCAGGCGTATGCATCAAAGGTGTCAACCAAAAAGGCTTTCTTTTCTGCACTGTTTATAAACTGGTCGCCTGATGCTATTTTACCCATAAGGGTATGAATATCGTTTTCTGTTGATGCGGCATACAGTTTCTTGGATATTTCACTGTCACACGGGATATCAACAAGATTTATTCCCGAGACAAAACCCACAGGGTCACCAAGGGGCGAGGTATCCATATCATGCTGTATTACAGCACTTGCAACAACTACATCACATATGTTAAGGGATTTTTCAAGGCCACCTGCCACACCGCTGTTGATAATAAAGTCAGGCGAGTATTTCAGACACATTGTCTGTGTGCAGATTGCGGCATTAACCTTACCTACCCCGCTTACAGCAACAACAACGGATTTTCCCCACAGTTTGCCGTTGACAAATTCTATCCCACTGATTATTTCTGTTTGTTTATCGGCCATCAGTTCTTTAAAACTGTTAACCTCAACATCCATTGCACCAATTATACCTATCATTTGTAACACTCCTTATTGGAAAGATGACATAATATATTCTACATTATTATAAAGGAAATGTCAATTAACTTTCATACACAGCCACATTTTCATCACCTTGCCAAACATTGTGGTGATATTCATCCTTTCAACGTCTTCTGTGGCAATTATGTCGCAAACCGCAACTTTTTCGTTGCCTATTTTTAGTGTTGCCTGACCTAACTTCTGGCTTTTGGCAATGGGTGCCTTTATTGGCTCGTCAAAGATGGTTGAAACTTCAATTTTATCCTGATTACCTTTTTTAACAATAAAGCTGCACTTAGGGTCGGCAGTAATTGCAACCGTTTCGGTTTTACCACCTGTAACATTTACAGGCTTCAGATTGCCGATTTTTTCAGATGCTTTAACGACCGAGTAATTTGCAAAGCCGTAATCCAAAAGTCGTGTGGCGCTTGAAAAGCGGTCAGCTGTGGTGGGTGCGGCAAGTATAACGGCAACAAGCTGCATTCCGTCACGTTTTGCCGATGCAGAAAGGCAGTATTTGGCAATTGAGGTAGAGCCAGTCTTGATTCCGTTTGCGCCATTGTAAAACCGTATAAGCTTGTTGGTGTTCGAAAGCCCAAATTCACCACCTCGCAGAGTATCCATCCATATGGTACTGTAATCGGTAAATTTGGGATGCTTCAGCAGCTCACACGAAATTACAGCAACATCACGGGCTGTGCTGTAATGTTCGGCGGTTTCGTCAAGACCATTACAGTTTATAAAATGCGTGTTGTTGCAACCCAGTTCTTTTGCACGGTTGTTCATCATTTCCACAAAGGCAGATTCGGTTCCGGCAATATGTTCCGCCATTGCAACTGCGGCGTCATTGCCGGATGCTATGACGATAGCTTTAAGCATATCTTCAACCGACATTTGTTCCCCAACTTCCAGAAAGACCTGTGAGCCACCCATTGATGCTGCGTATTCGCTGGTTGTGACCATGTCTGCAAGGGTAATTTTCCCCGAATCAAGTGCTTCCATTATTAAAAGCATGGTCATTGTTTTGGTGACACTGGCTATGGGTAGTTTTTCGTCAGCGTTCAGCTCGTATAATACCTGCCCTGACGACTCTTCAATCAGTATAGCTGAAGGAGCGTTAACAATCTGTGCTTCAACATCTGCGTTTACCTGGCTGACAATTTCAGCGGATACTGGCATAAAGAGGAGAATACACAGACACATAAAAATGCAGAAAAAGCGTTTTAAAGAATCCATAAATTCAAACCTTTCATTATTATTATCTGATGAATAAATATGAAAACTTTGGAAATAATATTACAAATAAAATTTTTCAAAAAACTTTTAAAAAAGGTATTGACAAGGAGAGAGAAGTGTGGTAATATAGACGAGTTGCGCCAAGCGAAGGGCGTCGGGTGAAAAAACTTGAAAAAAGTTTAAAAAAATACTTGACAAAGTGTAGCAAGG
>JAZOTI010000048.1:0-6174 GCA_045657565.1 Oscillospiraceae bacterium
TCCTTGGCTCACAGAACGACATGGCTACGATCCGACTTCACAAGCAGCTGGATACCGCCGCTGCGGAAATCCTTCATCACCCTGTCACGGTCACGCTGACGCATATCACCGTGAAGGCCGCGCGCAGAGATGCCCTTTTGTTCCAGCTGTGGCACCAGTGCATCCACCATCTTTTTGGTGTTGCAGAAAACGATGCCAAGGGAATATTTTTCCCTGTACATTATCTGGCACAGTGCATCAGCCTTGGTGCCTTTTGGACATTCCACACCGTACTGGGCAATGGTTTCCACCGTTGCCTGTTTTTTTGCAATTTCAACAAGCTGTGGGTCCTTCTGATATCTGTGCACAATGTCAAGAATTTCCTTTGGCATTGTGGCAGAAAACAGCACCGTCTGTCTGTCATCGGGTGTTGCCTTGAGGATTGTTTCGATATCCTCGCGGAAGCCCATATTCAGCATCTCATCCGCTTCGTCAAGGACAATCATCTTTAAATCCTGCAGTTTGAGTGTTTTGCGGCTGATATGGTCCATAACCCTGCCCGGTGTACCAACCACAATCTGACTGCCCTGACGCATAAGCGGCACCTGTTTGCTTAACATCTGACCGCCATAGATTGCCACCGTTTTGATGTCGTGGGTGTACTTCATCAGCTTTCTTATCTCGTTTGTTGCCTGTATTGCAAGTTCCCTTGTAGGCACAAGCACCAGCACCTGAGTGTGCTTTTTGTTGAGTTCCTTGTCAATTGCGTTGATTGCAGGCACACCGAAAGCAATGGTTTTGCCGCTGCCTGTCTGGCTTTTGCCGATAACGTCCTTGCCTTCAAGGATAAGGGGAATAGCCTTCTGCTGAATTTCGGTAAGTTTTTCAAAGCCCATATCATCAAGGGCACGTTTTATCTGCGGTTTTATTTCAAAATTTATTTCCATTCAAACCTCTGTAATCTTTAAAGTGGTTATATTTATCTTTGGTTGTTTTTTTCAGTAACTGTTCAAGTATACTACATAAAAAAGCTGTTGTAAATAAAGATTTTGTCAGCCAAAAAAGATTTCCCCGTCGGAAATGTATTTTTTTACACCGAAAGTTTTTTCTATAACTCCGCTTTCAAGGCACTGCTGGGTTGTGCCCTCAAACACAATTGTGCCGCCGTCCATAACTGCAATTCTGTCGGCATAGCGCACCGCTGTGTTAAGATTATGCATCACCACAAGCACTGTTTTGCGGTGATTTTTTTTAAGCTGTACAAGAGTTTCCATAAACTGACGCTCATACGCCATATCCATATATGTGGACGGCTCGTCCAATACAACAAGGCGTGTCTGCTGCGCAAGTATCATTGCAAGATATGCTTTTTGCATTTCGCCGCCTGATATGCAGTCAAGGTATCTGTCCGCCATATGGGTTATGCCCATTGCTGACATGGCATCCACAACAGCTTGTGTGTCAGTTGCTGTGAAACGATGGCCGATATCAACATAAGGACTGCGCCCCATCTTTACAAGTTCCTCCACCGTTATATGCACAGACAAAAGCATCTGTGGCAAAACAGATATTACCTTTGCCTTTTCCCTTGCAGACAGAAGACGTATGTCCTGATTTTCAAAAAACATCTGTCCTGTAAAGTTTGCTGTGCCGTTTATTGCCGAGACAAGTGTGGATTTGCCGCTGCCGTTTTTTCCGACAACCGCTGTTATTGTATGTGGTTCAAGGTTGAAATTCACTTTGTGCAGCACTTGTTTTTTGCCAAGGGATACATTTAAATCTGTTATTTTAAGCATTGTGTTTTCTCCTCAGCAAAAGATACATAAAGAAAGGTGCACCTATAAACGCCATAACAATGCCGACAGGAATTTCTGTCGGTGCAAGAACAACACGGCCAATCATATCCGCCGCTGTGACAAGAATTGCCCCCGCAAAAGAGGAAACCACAAGACATTTTGTGATGTTTTTCCCCACAAGTGCACGGGAAATGTGAGGCACCACAAGCCCCACAAATCCAAGCAGACCTGCAAAGCTGACCACCGATGCGGCACACAGGCTTGCACAGACAAGACAGATTATACGAAGGGATTTTACCTTTATGCCAAGGCTTGCCGCAAGGCTGTCACCAAGGCAGAGAACTGATATTCTGGCAGACAAAAACAATGTCACAGCCAGGGAAATTGCCACCAGAACAGCCGGCAGAGCAATTTTGTGCAACGTTACACCGCCAAGACCGCCTACCGAAAAATGGCTGTAAAGTGCCATTGTGTCGGTGTCAGCCACAGATATAAAAGATATTGCCGCATTTAAAATTGAGGTGAGCGCAACCCCTGCCAGCACAACTGTGGATTTGGAAACGCCTATCCTTGATGATGTATAAACAATAAGCATCGCTGCACCAAAGGCACCTGCAAATGCCGCAAAAGGCAGTAAAAAGCCGGACTTTGGTAACAATGCAAGGGTTATTATAACCGCAAAGCCTGCACCGCTGTTAATGCCGATTATGTTGGGAGATGCAAGGTCGTTGTCTGTAACTGCTTGCAGCAAAACACCGCTGACCGAAAGTCCTACCCCTGCAACCACTGCACCGAGAACCCTTGGCAGACGGATATTGCGAATAATCACCACAATTTCCTCCCTTTCTTTTCCTGCAAGGGCACCCATTACCTGAGAAACTGTGAGTTCCGCACTGCCCAAAAACAAAGCAAACAGCATTGTCACCGCAAGAAGAATTGCGGCAGCAATGCAGATTTTTACTGTTCTGTTGTGGGCAGATAGTTTATTCATAAAGCTGTTCTGTAAGATATTCATAAGCCTCGTCCCAACGGGAATTTGGCTTGTACTGAAAAAGTTCCTTTGGTAAAAAGATACAGTTGTTGTTTTTTACTGCTGTCAGCACCTGCCATTCCGGCTGACTGAAAAGAGAATTTATATATTCCTTTGCAGCAGTTTCGTCCCCCATTGTGGAGATAAATATATACTGAGGGTTTTCGGTGATTATTTCTTCAATGCTGAGGCCGTCAAGCAGCACTGCGGCATTTTCCGCAATGTTGTATGCGCCAAGTTCCGCCAGCATTGCAGCTGCAAAGTGCTGACTTGCAGTTTTTGCTTTGGTTGCAGAAGCCCCGCTGCCTGCACGGACAAACAGTATTTTTTTCGGTGTGGTGTTTTTGTCAATGCTGTTCATCAGCACATCAATTCTGTCCTTTACGTCGGTTCCCTTTGTTTTGTAAAGGTCTTTGTTTTGTGTGATATCGGTAAATATATCAAGCACACCAAGGTATTCTTCAAAGCTTTCAACGCTGAACAATGCACATGGAATACCTGCTGTTCTGAGCAGCTCTGCAGTTTCCTGCTGTGCAGGAACATCAGCGGAACAGATTACAAAATCAGGCTTTGATGCCACAAGAAGTTCGGCATTTATTTTTTTGCCTGCACCGCCATCCACAAGTATTGCTGTGTCGTCCGCAAAACCTCGCTCAACACTTTCCGCCACTGTTATATCCACTGTTCCCCCTGCAGTAACCCATATATCCGCAAAGGAAGAAAACAACACCGCCACTTTTTCCGGTTTTTGAGGCAATTCAACGGTGTTTCCACAATGGTCAGAAAAACTGTACCACACCTGTGTATTCTGCACAGGCTTTGTATAAGAACAAGCGGCAAGGCTTAAAGCAAGCATTGCCACTGTGAGTATTTTTATAAATTTAGCATTCATCGCCGGCAGTTTCCTCGTCAACAATTTCCAGAATGCTCTGTTTTCTCCACAGGATCCTGTCTCCCAGAATAGTTTCCTGTGCATAACGGAAACCTACACGGTTGACAGTATCAGCAAATCTTTCGTTGAATCTGCCTATTTCCTTATAGAAAAGCAATGCCTTTTCCACAGTGGAAAGCACTTCTTCATCTGTTGTGAAAATCTTGTCCAAAGGCTGGCCCAAAGCAGTTTTTTTGCCCCATTTGCCGCCTATGTATATTTTGTAACCATTGGTGAACTCCAGTGCTTCAAAAGGACATTTGCCCATGCATCTGCCGCAGTTGTTGCATTCTTCGCTTATCACCGCTTTGCCGTCCTTAATCTGCACAATTTTAAGCGGACAGGATTCCAGAACTTTGCATCTGCTGCATCCATTGCACTTGTCTTCATTTAAAAGCGGCACACTCTGCCCCATAATGCCAAGATCATTGAGACTTGGTTTCACACAGTTATTTGGACAACCGCCCACTGCAATTTTAAATTTGTGTGGCAGGGAAACCTTTCTGTAACCTTTATAAAACTGTTCGTGCAGTTTCTGTGACAAACCGAAAGTATCAATCAGCCCGTACTGACAGGTTGTACCTTTGCAGGAAACTACAGGACGAACCTTGCGGCCTGTGCCGCCTGTTTCCAGTCCGTACTGTGCAAGATATTCCATAAGGGGTTTGATGTTTTTATATGGTATGCGCTGAATTTCCACTGTAAGACGCACTGTCATTGCAACTTCGCCGTTACCGTAAAGTCTTGCGGCATTTGCAATGATTTCCATCTCCTCAGCTGTTATTTTGCCGTTGCGGGTAATTACCCTTGCGTTGAAGCAGTCAGCAGTTGTTTTGTCCCTGAGAAAACCAAGACGTTTTATTCTTATTTCTTCCTTTGAATCTATAGCAGATTTAACAATATTGTTATTCATAAAGCTGACCTCACAGGTTTAAAATATACATTCATAATAACATTTCGGCAGTATTTGTTCAATATTGACGCAATAAAAAAGAGAGGCCAAAGCCTCTCTTTTGGTTTTATTAAGCAAGTGTGCCTGTTGTTCTTGGGAAAGGAATTACGTCACGAATGTTGGAAATACCTGTGATGTACATGATAAGTCTTTCAAAACCAAGACCGTAGCCTGCATGTTTTACGCCGCCGAATTTACGCAGGTCAAGGTACCATTCGTAATCTTCACGGTTGAGACCGCATTCTTCCATTCTCTGAACAAGAACATCGTATCTTTCTTCACGCTGGCTGCCGCCGCAGAGTTCGCCAACGCCTGGAACAAGCATATCAGCTGCTGCAACTGTTTTGCCGTCATCGTCAAGACGCATATAGAAAGATTTGATTTCCTTTGGATAGTTTGTAACAAAAACAGGTTTTTTGTAAATCTGTTCTGTAAGGAATCTTTCGTGTTCTGTCTGAAGGTCACAGCCCCATTCCACTTTGTACTGGAAATTGTCGTTGTGTGGTGTGAGAAGTTCGATTGCTTTTGTGTATGTGAGACGAACGAATTCGCTGTTTACAAGGTTTTCGAGTCTTTCTTTGAGACCTTTGTCCACAAACTGGTTGAAGAATTCGATATCCTGTGGGCAGTTTTCAAGAACATAGCCGATAACGTATTTAATCATAGCTTCAGCGTTGTCCATATAGTCGTTAAGATCTGCAAAAGCCATTTCAGGTTCCATCATCCAGAATTCTGCAGCATGACGTGGTGTGTTGGAGTTTTCTGCACGGAATGTAGGACCAAATGTGTAGATTTTGCCAAAAGCAAGAGCCATTGCTTCACCTTCAAGCTGGCCGGAAACTGTAAGGTTTGTGCTGCGGCCAAAGAAGTCCTGGCTGAAGTCGATTTTGCCGTCTTCTGTTTTTGGGATGTTGTTCAGGTCCATTGTTGTAACCTGGAACATTTCGCCTGCACCTTCACAGTCAGAACCTGTGATAAGTGGTGTGTTCATATAAACAAAGCCGTTTTCGTTGAAGAATTTGTGGATAGCATATGCTGCTGTGCTTCTTACACGGAAAGCTGCGGAGAATGTGTTTGTTCTTGGACGCAGGCTTGGCATTGTGCGAAGGTATTCAAGTGTGTGGCGTTTTTTCTGCAATGGGTAGTCGCTTGGACATGTGCCGATAACTTCTACTGCATCAGCATTGATTTCAAGTGGCTGTTTTGCATTTGGTGTAAGAATAACTTTACCTGTTACGGAAAAAGCTGTGCCTACGCCGCTTTTTGCAACTTCTGTATAATTTTCGATTTTAGCCTGTTCAAAAACAATCTGTACGCCTTTGAAGCAGCTGCCATCGTTGAGTTCAATAAAACCGATGTTTTTGCTGTCACGAACTGTTCTTGCCCAGCCTTCTACTTTTACAACTGTACCATCAGCTGGCATGTTTGCAAACAACTGTTTGATTTCTGTTCTTTTCATAATTTTCAGTCCTTTGATTAAAATTTC
>JAZOTI010000049.1:0-2539 GCA_045657565.1 Oscillospiraceae bacterium
GAGTGAATGTACACATAACTGCAGCACCTGCTCCAGCAACTGCAGCGACAGAACAGCCCCTCAGAAAGACGCTCTCAACCAGCTTTCCAGCGTTAAAAAGGTTATCGGCGTTATCAGCGGCAAAGGCGGCGTAGGCAAAAGCCTTGTTACAAGTATGCTTGCTGTTCTCAGCCAGAGAAACGGCTACAACACAGCAGTTCTTGATGCTGACGTTACAGGCCCATCCATCGGCCAGACATTCGGCGTGCACAAAAAAGTGCTCGGCAACGAAGTTGGTATTCTGCCAAATGTAAGCAAAACAGGCATTCAGCTTATGAGCGCAAACTTTATGCTTAAAGAAGAAACAGACCCTGTTATCTGGCGTGGTCCTGTTATTGCAGGTGTTATCAAACAGTTCTGGACAGATGTTATCTGGAACGATGTTGACTTTATGTTCATCGACATGCCTCCGGGAACAGGTGACGTTCCACTTACAGTTTATCAGTCAATTCCTGTTGACGGCATCATCATCGTTGCTTCCCCACAGGAACTTGTTGGTATGATTGTTGAAAAGGCTGTTAAAATGGCAAACATGATGAACGTGCCAATTATCGGTATCGTTGAAAACATGAGCTATGTTAAATGTCCTGACTGCGACAAAAAAATCCACATCTTCGGCGAAAGCAAAGTTAAAGCAGTTGCAGAAAAATACAACCTTCCATTGCTTGCAGAAGTTCCAATCGACCCACAGCTTGCCAAAAACTGTGACCAGGGCGTTATTGAACTTTTTGAAGGCGACTATATGGACGCATGCTTTGCAGAAGTTGAAAAAATGCTTGAAAAATAATAAAGGCAAAAAAGAACTCCCCGCGGATTTCTCCGCAGGGAGTTTTTGTTTTTAATCTGTGAATATAAATTTTATATTAGGATTTTCATCCTGTACTCTATCAAAAATTTTAAACATTTTCAGGCAGGCTTGCTGCCAGTTTTCAGGCATTGTGTGATATCCGCAGATTCTGATTTCAAAATTATCTTCAGGTTCAAAACGATCCCTCAGACAGTCCCACAGTGCGTCCCAGTTTTTTCCGTAATATTCCGGCAGCCCGAATTTTTCCTTTAAAACTTCATGCACCTGCAGCCAGTATTTGCATTGGGAAAAATCCAGTATTATTGGATTTTCTGTTATTTCTTTAAATTCTTTTTCTTCTTCGTTATCATCAGCAGGTATTTCAAACCACATATATCCTCCTATATAATTTCATAAAATGTTTCATAATGGTCATACGTAACAAAAATTAATCCGTCGTCCGAAAAAACCACCCTTTGCCGGTTTCTTTTCCCCGATATATAGTTTATATCAGCTTCATACCATATTCTTCCCGGTTTTTTCGGCAGATGCCCGTTTTCATTCATATATATACCACCAAAAATCATTTTCCCTGGGGCAACTTTATGAAGATTTTTCTTGCTTTTAACCCAACCGAGAGCCTTTGCTTCATCCCTTGTTATATAATATCCCGGCAGTTCGCCACAACGCGCCAACTGCCAGTCCGCCCCGTCAACCCCCCTTATGGTGGCATTGCCTGCATACATCGCTTTGAGAAGTTTAATTCTGCACCTGTCTCTCTGATGGATAGGCGGTATAGGGTAAGGTTCTTCGTCAATATAATAAATTTTGCCGTTCAGGTCCTTGCACTCAAGGCAAGTCTTGGAGTCCATAATCGCAACCCAACTTTTAAAATTGCTACTGTCAATTAAATTCATTTTTTCCTTCTTTCATTATACTATATTTTTCTCTGCTGCGCCAGCGACACGACATACCGTCTGCACAACGTTTTATTGGTATAATTGTATCAGTATTATGTTGCATAAATGTTGCAACTTTGTTGCAATTTTCAAAGACAAAAACAGCATAAAGTCAGTATTGCATAATTAAACAAAAATCCACAGACACACGGGATGCCTGTGGATTTGAACATTTTATGGAAATTATTTTGCAGGGAAAACTGTTTCAAGTCTTCTGCATGCTTCAACAACGCTGTCAAATGGACATGCAACGTTGATGCGCAGGTGTGTTGGGCCCTGGAATGGTCTGCCGTCGTTAACGATAACGCCAACTTCGGCAAGTTTTTTCATAATTGTGTCCATATCCATGCCGCATTCTGCAACGTCAACCCACAAGAGGTATGTGCCCTGTGGCAGGTATGCGTCGATGCCTTTGCGTGTGTTGAAGAAGTTCACCATATATTCCTGGTTTTTGCGCAGGTATGGCATAAGTTCGTCAACATATTCTGCACCGCCTTCGTATGCGCCTGTGCATGCTGCAAGGGAGAGAACGTTTGCGTTGTTGTAATGTGTGCTTTCGCCCTGACGTTTGATTCTTGCGTTGATTACAGGGTTGTAGCAAACTGTGTAGGAACCGATAAGGCCTGCAAGGTTGAAAGTTTTGCTTGGTGCGTATGCAGCGATACAAATCTGTTTTGCTTTTTCGTTTACGCTCTGTGTTGGGATATGTTTTGAAGCAGGGTCTGTCATAAAGTCTGCCCAGATTTCGTCACTG
>JAZOTI010000050.1:0-10063 GCA_045657565.1 Oscillospiraceae bacterium
AGATATGTGGCTGTGTGCCCATACTTTCTGCTCTGAGACGTCTTGTTCTTTCTGTTGAGCCACGCTGCTTAACAGGATCGAATTCAAATTTTGCCATTTAAGTTAACCTCCTATTTTTGTGTTGTTAAAACCGTTTTTGACAAATATATTTTGGAACAGTTCCATACTTTCAGCGGATGGTTTTTCCATAAGTCCCTCTGTGTCGTATTCTCTGTCCAGTTTACTGTATTTGTGCTTACCTGTATTGTGGTATGGCAGCAGGTTTACCTGTGCAACGCTGATGCTGTTTGCCTTGAGGAAATCAACAACGGAATTCATAAATTCTTCTGTTGCGTTTACCCCCACAATAGTTGGTATGCGGATGTTTATTCTTGCACCGTCAGCGGAAAGCTTTTTGAGGTTTTCAAGAATAAGTTCGTTGTCAACACCGATAAATTTTTCGTGTGTTTCCTTGTCCATAGCCTTGATATCATAAAGGAATGTATCAACGTATGGAAGAATTCGTTTGTAATCTTCATAAGGTGCATAGCCGCAGGTGTCGATGTTCACGCTGTAGCCTTTGTTATAAAGAATTCTGCAAAGCTGTTCTATGTAATCCATATCCTGACTCATAACTTCGCCGCCGCTGAGTGTTATGCCGCCGCCGGACTGTTCATAGAAGTCTCTGTCTTTTTCTGCTTCCTTTACAAGTTCCTTTACAGTGTATTCTTTGCCTGCAATATCCCTTGCCTGTGTAATACACCAGTCGGTACATACGCCGCATGAAGTGCATTTATCACGGTCAAATACAACCTTGCCGTCCTCTCCCATGGAGTTTGCACCGTTAGGGCACTTTGTAATGCATTTGCCGCATCCTGAACAGCGGTCTCTGAAATACAAAAGTTCTTTGTCGAATCTCTGGCTTTCAGGGTTATGGCACCATGCGCAGTTTATAGGACAGCCTTTGAAGAAGAGAGTTGTTCTTATGCCGTCACCGTCATGAATGGAGTACTTCTGTATGTTGAATACGTAAGGTGTAGCCATCATCCATCCTCATTTCTTTGATTTGTAAATATGTATGTTGTGTTGTGGAAATTAGACTAAAGATTAGACTGCGTTATAAAAACTAGACTAAAGATTAGACTGCGTTCTACTTTTGGCTACATTTTACTATATTTTTTCAATATATGCAATAGAACAAAATAAAAAACAGCAAAATGCACAAAGGGCTTGATAATAAATGTAAATATTGACAGTATATATTGATGGTGTTATACTACAATGTAATTCTGATGCGTATCGCATTGGGATTACGGTAATTTCGAGTCAGATATTCTAAAAAAATTTTCTGCTGAAAAAAAGAAGAGCATTTTGGCAAAAAGTTTTATGAAATTCTGACCGCTGGGTGAAAACCCTAAGGGTATTGCCAGAAATAGCAATGCCTCCCGTTTGGAAAGAAATTGCACAGGGGTTATTTTAACCGCATCCCCCTCAAGCGGCTAGTTTAATTTTAGTGTCGTTTCTTTCCCTGAATTTTAATTAAAAATTATAGGAGAAAGAAAGTTTATGAAAAAATTCTTAGCATTATTGCTGGCTTCAGTTATGGCTTTTTCTCTGGTTGCTTGCTCTTCACAGCCTGTAGAAAGCACAGAACCTGAATCCACAGAACCTGAAGTTGTAACACCTGCAGACCCAGAACTTCTCATGGCTACAACAACTTCCACAGACAACACCGGTCTTCTTGATTACCTCAAACCTCTTTTTGAAGCTGAAACAGGTTATGAACTTTCCTGGACAGCAGTTGGTACAGGTGCAGCAATCCAGATGGGTGTTGACGGCGAAGTTGACGTTATTCTTGTTCACTCCAAAGCAAGTGAAGAACAGTTTGTTGCTGACGGCAACGGTGTGGAACGCTTCCAGGTTATGTACAACGACTATGTAATCGTTGGCCCTAAAGGCGGCGCAGTTGCTTACACAAGCGATATCGATGCAGCTCTCACACAGATCAAAGACGAAAGCCTTGCATTTGTATCCCGTGGCGATGACTCCGGTACACACAAAGCTGAACTCAAACTCTGGAAAGCTCTCGAAGTTGATGTTGCAACACTTGGCGACAGCTACGTAAATGCTGGCAAAGGTATGGGCGACACACTTGTTATGGCTGACGAAATGGACGCATACTGCCTCACAGACCGTGGCACATGGCTTGCTAAAAAAGACAATTTCCCAGAAATGGAAGTTGTAGTTGAAGGTTCCGCAGGTCTTCTCAACCAGTACGGTGTAATCGCAGTTAGTCCTGATAAATACCCAGATACAAATATCGATGGTGCAAACGCATTTATCGAATGGATCTGCAGCGCAGAAACACAGGCTGTTATTGCAGACTTTGGTGTTGCTGAATACGGCGAACCATTGTTCTTCCCAAATGCAAATAAATAATTAACTGTATGATAAAGTCTACCCGTCACTTCGGTTACGGGTAGACTTGTTTGCATATAACACAAAAAAAGTGTATAATCAAAAAGATATGAAAAACACAAAGAAAAGGAGATATTGTATGTTTGAAAATTTATTTTCTGATTTTTCACTTACAATAGGTATGCTGGATTCCATAAGGGTGACATTGATAATGTCAGTATGCTCCACCGTTATATCTTCTTTTCTGGGTGTTTTTCTCGCTATTATGCTGGAAAAACACGAGTTTAAAGGCAAAAAACTTATGGTGCGCATCAACCGCACACTTATGGGAGCACCGCCTGTTGTAATAGGGCTGTTTACATATATGCTGCTGCGCAAAAAAGGCCCTCTCGGCGACCTGCGCTGGGTGTTTACTATCAAGGGTATGGTTGTGGCTCAGACGCTTATCATCACACCGATTATATGTGGCATGGTCTATTCCTACCTTGTGCGCACAGCGCCAAGAATTCGTGCCTTTGCAAAAACAATGGGGGCAGACAAATGGCAGACAGATTTGCTGATTCTCAGGGAAATAAAGAATGAAATTTATTTTTCCATTATTTCGGGCTACGGCCGCAGCATAAGCGAAGTTGGCGCCGTTATGCTTGTGGGTGGCAACATCAAAAACAGAACAAGAACAATGACAACGGCAATTTCCACCCTTAAAAGTGCAGGGGAATTTGAAGAAGGTATTGTCCTTGGCATAATTCTTATGCTTATGGCCTTTGCAGTGCAGACTGTTGCCGACTGGCTGAGAAAGGAGGCAAACGAAGATGAAAATTACTGATCTGAAAAAACAGCAGGGAGATTTTCTTCTCAATGTAAAAAAAGCCTCTTTTGAACAGGGAAAGGTACACGGCATAATCGGTGCAAACGGCAGCGGAAAAACAACCTTGTCCAAAATTATAATGGGTACACTTGAAGCAGACAGTGGAAATATAGATTATGAAGGACTTACCCCACGGGATATAACAATGACAGGTCAGCGTCCTTATCTTATGCACACAAGTGTATACAACAACCTTGTTTATCCGCTTAAGGTGCGTGGTCAGAATATTGACGAAAGCTATGCGGATTACTGGCTGGAAAAAGCAGGTTTGCAGGATAAAAAGAAGCAGTATGCGTTATCTCTTTCCAGCGGTGAACAGCAGAAACTTTCATTTATCAGGGCACTTATATTCAAACCCAAACTGATTATTGTGGACGAAACTTTGTCAAACCTTGACCCGGACAGTGCGGATTTGTTTGAGAGACTGATTCTTGAACAGCAGGAAAAAGACCCTGTTACCTGGATTACCATCAGCCATCAGCTTGTGCATATCCGCAAAATATGCGATATGGTGCACTTTATGGACAAAGGGGATATCATATCCTCTGACACACCGCAGAATATGCTGGTGAATCCAACCCACCCGACGATTATAAAATATCTTGCAAATACAGAAGTATCATTCAAAGGATAAAATTATGAGATTGCTTACAGTAGATACAATTGAACAGGCACAGAAAAAAATGGAGGCCTGTCTTGAATATATAACACCTAAAACTGAAAAAATCACTCTGGACAATGCGTTCGGCAGAATCATTGCTGCAGATGCTGTTTCGGCAGAAAATATACCGGATTTCTACCGTTCCACAGTTGACGGCTATGCCGTAAAAGCAGCAGACACACAGGGTGCAAGCGAAAGCATACCTACATTTCTGCGAATTGTGGAAGAAGTGCAGATGGGCAAAGCCAGCACAAAAACAATAAACAGCGGCGAATGTGCATATGTGCCTACAGGCGGTATGGTACCTCAGGGTGCTGATGCTGTGGTTATGGTGGAATATACCGAAGTTTTTGACATTGACGAAGTTGCAGTCTATCAGAGCACAGCCAAAGGCAAATGTGTGGTAGTACCGGGCGAAGATGTGAAATGCGGAGATGTTATAGTAAAAAAAGGTACTGCCCTTAAGGCGGAACATATCGGTGCACTTGCAGCAGCGGGAATATGGGAAATTGAAGTTTATTCCCCTTGGAAAGTTACAATAGTTTCCACAGGCAACGAACTTGTACAGCCTTACGAAAAACTTGGAGCAGGTCAGGTTCGAGATGTAAATACCTGGGCAATCAAAGCTCTTGCGCAGCAGTGCGGTATGTGTGTTGTTGATTGCGTACAGATAAAGGATGATGAGCAGGCTTTCCGCGACTGTCTCAACAATGCAAAACTTACAAGTGATATTGTGCTCACCTCGGGCGGTTCAAGTCAGGGTAAAGCGGATATGACAGAAGCGGTTATGGACGAAGTATGTGATGAAGGCGTGTTCACCCACGGCCTCAGCATAAAACCGGGTAAGCCTACAATTATTGCTTTTGACAAAAACAGCAGCACACTTATGGTTGGTCTGCCTGGGCATCCGGTTTCTGCGCTTACGGTGTTCCAGCGCCTTGTTGTGCATCTTTGGTCTGTGGCTACAAATCAGCCACAGCAGCAGCCGACAGTTGCAAAAATGGAAACAAATCTTGCAGGTTCACCGGGCAAGGCTACACACGTTATGGTAAAACTTTCCTGTGATATGGAAAACGCAGGTTTTGTTGCAAAACCTGTTCTGGGCAAATCGGGACTTATCAATACAATGGTAAACACCGACGGCTTTGTAGTTATAGATATGAACAAAGAAGGACTTAAAAAAGGAGAAGCGGTGCTTGTTTACCGCTGGGGTGTCTGATTATGGCAAAAAGAAATTTATATCTCAGCAATACACCTGTGCACGAGGCACAGGAAAAATATCTCACAGCGCTTAAAGAAATTGTAAAACCTCAGGTGGAAACAATACCGGTTACCGAGTCTCTCGGCAGAATAACAGAAACCGCTGTGTTTGCAAAATACTGCTCACCGCTTTTCAACGCTGCAGCAATGGACGGCATTGCGGTAAACAGTGATATTACAATCGGTGCAAGTGAAGCAACACCTGTTACACTCAGACCGGGCGTAGATTTTGTGGTTGTTGATACAGGCGATCCTATCAAAAATCCTTGTAATGCGGTTATTATGGCGGAAGACCTTATTGAAATGGAAGACGGCACACTTCAGATTGTGGAACCTGCAGCACCATGGCAGCATGTTCGCCCTATCGGCGAAGATATTGTTGCGGGAGAAATGATTATTCCTTCCCGTCACAAAATCAGACCAATTGATATAGGTGTGCTTCTTGCAGGCGGTATTGTCAAAGTTGATGTAATCAAAAAGCCTTCCGTTGCAATTTTCCCTACAGGTACCGAAATCATCGAACCTGACCAGGAACCAAAGGAAGGGGATATCATTGAATCCAACTCCCGTATGTTTGAAGCTATGGCAAAACAGAATGGTGCAGATCCAACCCGTTTTGCTCCTATCGCAGATGACTATGACAAACTTAAAAATGCAATCAGCAATGCTGTTGATAACTTTGATATGGTTATCGTAAATGCAGGTTCTTCAGCAGGTACAGAAGACTTTACCGTTCACATTCTCCGTGAACTTGGTGAAGTTCTGGTGCACGGTGTTGCAATCAAACCGGGCAAACCTGTTATCCTTGCGATCGTAAAAGGCAAACCGGTTATCGGTCTGCCGGGATATCCTGTTTCCGCTTATATAAACTTTGAAAACTTTGTAATCCCTGTTTTCGGTCTTATGAATGGCGAAATACAGGCAAAAAGCAATATGGTGGAAGCAGTGGTTTCCAAACGACTTGTTTCCTCTCTCAAACACAAGGAATATGTACGAGTAAAAGTGGGCAAGGTGGAAGACAAGCTTGTTGCATCACCACTTGCACGCGGTGCGGGTGCTGCAATGAGCCTTGTGCGTGCTGATGGTTTCTGTGTTATTGAACAGAACAGCGAAGGTGTGGAAGCAGGGGAAACTGTAAATGTTGAACTTTACCGCGATCTTGAAGAAATTGACAACACGGTTGTGGCAATAGGCTCACACGACCTTATCCTTGATGTTATTGCCGACCTCATGCCAACAGAATTCCCAGGTAATTTCCTGTCCAGCACACATCTTGGCAGTATGGGCGGTCTTATGGCACTCAAACGCGGCGAAGCACATATTGCGCCTACACATCTTCTCAATGAAGAAGACGGCGTATACAATGTGGCGTATCTTAAAAGACTTTTCAGAGAACCAATGGCACTTATCAAGGGCGTAAACCGTATTCAGGGTATTATTGTGGAAAAAGGCAACCCACTCGGCATAAAAGATGTGAACGACCTTGTGAATGTAAGTTATGTAAACCGTCAGCGCGGTGCGGGCACAAGGGTGCTTCTTGACTATATGCTTAAAAAGGCAGATATAAAACCGGAACAGATTAAAGGCTATGACCGCGAAGCTGCAACCCATATGGCGGTGGCAGCGGCAATTGCGGGAAAAAGTGCAGATGCAGGCATGGGCATACTTTCAGCGGCAAAGGCAATGAACCTTGACTTTATCCCTGTCGGCAACGAAGAATATGACTTTGCAATTCCTGTAAAATTCCTCGATCTTCCTCATGTGCAGAAATTTATTTCAGTTCTCAAAAGCGAACAGTTCAAAGCAAAGGTGGAAGCGCTTGGAGGATATTCTGTAGACAATATAGGCAAAATTGTTTATGTTGATGAGGAATAACCCATGGAAAACGGAAAAATTAAAAAAATAAAAATTTTTTTTGAAAAAGGTGTTCCGCCACAGTCACCCGCAAAAGCTGAATGTGCAGCAGACTTGGGTCTAGTGGGAGACCGCTATGCAAAAGGCGGGGAAAAACAGCTGACAGCCATTGATACGCAATGTGTTGAATGGATGGAAAAACAGGAGGTTAAAGGTTTGTGCTTTGCAAGGTTTAAAGCAAATCTTGACCTTGAAAATATGGACCTATCCCTGTTTAAACCCGGTGATAAGCTGATTTGCGGCAATGTAATATTTGAAGTTTCTCCGTCGGAGAAAGAATGTTTTGAACAGTGTGCAAGGGTGCAGCAGGACATGGACTGTTGTCTCAGAAAACACGCAAAATATCTGATGGTCAGACAGGGCGGAACAATATCTGTAAATGATAAAATAAGCAAAATGCTGTAGACTGTGGTCTACAGCATTTGTTTTTTTGCATATTTTCACACAAAAATGCACCACTTGAAAACAAAAAAAGACTATGGTATACTTATTTCAATAATGATATATTGTGCCCTTATGGGCATTTTTTAGACGTATATCTTATGAAAAATTATTATGCAAACAATATAAATTAAGGGGGAACTTATATTGAAACGCTTAGTTAAAGACGAATCATTGTGTGTTGGCTGTCATAACTGCGAAGAAGCATGTGCGATGGCTTTCACAAAAACAGATGACCGTTCCAAAGCATGTCTGCGCATCAATGGTACAGCAAAAGAAGCTAATGTTGAAATGCGTGTATGTACACAGTGCGGTATCTGTGCATCAGTATGTAACACCGGTGTTATCAAACCAAACAAATTCGGTGTATACATGATCAACAAAAAAGAATGTGTTGGCTGCTACATGTGTGTAGGCTACTGCCCAGAACAGGTTATGTACTATGTTGACGGCCGCAACGAACCAGGCAAATGTACAGCTTGCGGCATCTGCGTAAAAGCATGTCCGGTTGGCGCACTCAGCATTCAGGATGTATAAGGAGGTAATTCAAGATGATTAAAATGTGCGAACTCGCAAGATATCACGACGTTGACCCTGCTGAAATCCAGAAAATGAAAGACGCTCACGTTGTGCTCAACAAAGTGGAATACAAACCACAGCCAATTATCAAAGGTTATACTGACAAAATCCTTACAGTTGACGTTACAGACGCATCTGTTAAAATTGCAGACATCCCTGCAGAAGTTAAAGAAAAATTCACAGGCGGTAAAGGTTACTGCTTGAGATATCTCTGGGATGCAACAAATCCAAACACAAGATGGGACTCTCCTGAAAACGAAATCGTTATGTCTTCAGGCCCAATCGCAGGTATCACACAGTACGCTGGTACTGGTAAAATGCTTGTATGTACAATCTCACCAATGACAGATCTTCCAATTGACTCCAACGTTGGTGGCTTCTTTGGTCCTTACCTCAAATTCTCCGGCTTCGACGCTATCGAACTCAAAGGTAAAGCAGAAGAAGATGTAATCATTGTTATCGATGGTAACAAAGGTACTGTTTCTGTAGAAAAAGCACCTCTTGAACATATGGACGCTCACCTTATGGGCGAAGAATTGACAGCTATGTATGCTGACAACGAAAACGACCGCAAACACGTTGCAGTTGTTTGTGCAGGTTCTGCAGCTGAACACTGTAACATCTCCATGCTCAACTTTACTTTCTACGATCCAAACCGTGGCGTAGTACGTCTCAAACAGGCTGGTCGTGGCGGTATCGGTCGCGTATTCCGCAACAAAAAAATCAAAGCTGTTGTATGTAAATTCCAGGGTATCCACAACAACCTCAACCAGGTTCACGATATCTCCATCATCAACAAAACAGGTGTTAAATACCACCGTGAAATGGCAACACAGGACCCTAAACAGAATAACATGAGAAAAATTGGTACAGCAAACACCATGAAAATTCTCAATGACTACGATATTTTGCCAACTCACAACTTCAAATTCGGCGGCACACCAAACATCGCTGAAATGCACCCACAGGTATTTATCGAAAAATGGCTCACACAGGGCGCAGCTGACGGTTGCTGGTACGGTTGTTCCATGGCTTGTGCTAAAGCAGCTGACCACTTTGAACTCCTCACAGGTCCATACAAAGGAAGCAAAGTAGTTGTTGACGGTCCAGAATACGAAACAGCAGCAGGCGTTGGTCCAAACTGCGGTATCACAGATCCACAGGTTATCCTTGAACTTAACTTCTACTGCGATACATACGGTGTTGACACAATCTCCTGGGGTACAATGTGTGCATTCTTGATGGAATGTTACGAAAATGGTATCCTCAATAAGGAAAGAACAGGCGGTCTCGAACTCAACTTCGGCAACTCCGCAGCTGCTCTTGAACTTCTCCACCTTATGGCTGCAAACGAAGGCTTCGGCAAAATTGCAGCACTCGGTTCACACAAACAGAAACTCCTCTTTATCGAAAACGGTTGGGGCGATGCTGACTTCCTTAACGATATCGCTATGGAACAGAAAGGTCTCGAATACTCCGAATACGGCTCCAAAGAATCCCTTGCTCAGCAGGGCGGTTATGGTCTTACAAACAAAGGCCCACAGCACGACGAAGCATGGCTCATCTTTATGGACCAGGTTAACAACCAGATCCCAACATTCGACGACAAAGCTGAAGCTCTCTACTACTACCCAAGATTCCGTACATGGTTCGGTCTTGTTGGTCTTTGTAAACTTCCTTGGAACGACGTTGTGCCAGAAAACAACGCTTTGACAGATGAACCTGCAAAAGTTCCAGAACACGTTGACAACTACCTCAACCTCTTCTACGGCGTAACAGGTAAGAAAATCGACAGAGAAGAACTTCTCGTTATGTCTGAAAGAGTTTACAACTTCCAGAGAATCTTCAACATCCGTCTTGGTAAAGGTCTCAGAAAACACGACGCAATTCCTTACCGTTCAGTAGGTCCTGTAACAGAAGAAGAATATCTCTCCCGTCAGGAA